>PBML01000025.1 GCA_002722645.1 Acidobacteriota bacterium | reverse complement strand
GTGCAGGAAATCTTCACCCGACTCGACCCTGAACTTGCGGGGATGTTTACTAGCATGCGCGCAAAAGGTGACCTAGATCTGGAATCACGCAAGGGTAAGGCGCCTGGTGGCTACATGTCGACACGCGACGAAAAGCGGCGGCCGTTTATCTTCATGAACGCTGCCGGAGTGCAACGCGACGTTGAGACCCTGTTGCATGAAGCTGGCCATGCTTTTCACGCGTTCGCCACTCAGCACGAGCCGCTGGTTGGATATCGACATTCACCGATTGAGTTCGCAGAGGTCGCCTCGATGACCATGGAGTTATTCGCTGCCGACGAACTCGACGTCTTCTACGACACCGAAGATGCAGCTCGTGCCAAGCGTAAGCACCTGGAGAGCATTATCAAGATAATCCCTTGGATCGCGCAGATCGACAGATTTCAGCACTGGATCTACGCCAATCCGGATCACTCACGTGCTGATCGCACGGCATGTTGGCTGGAACTTGACAGAGCCTTCGGTGCCCGAGTCGATTGGAGCGGCTATCAGGAAAGTCGCGAAAGCTACTGGCAGCGTCAGCTGCACCTGTTTGTGCACCCCTTCTATTACATCGAATACGGGATTGCCCAGCTTGGCGCCTTACAGCTCTGGCTGCGTTTCAAACGAGACCAAGGTGAAGCGCTCCGCAGTTATCGTGCGGCCCTGGCGCTCGGTGGCTCGCGACCCTTACCCGAACTCTTCGACGTAGCCGGCGCGCGATTCGACTTCAGCGCGAAAACTATTAAACCTTTGGTCGATGCTGTCCAGGACGAACTGGCGGAGCTTCCTATTTAAAGGAGGCCCCCGCCAGACTCACCAATCCTGGGTGATCTAGGGGCATGCGCGTGGCCCGATAGATGCTGCCAGGACGTGGGCCGTCGCCTCGACCGCCAGGTCCGCGACCCCTGCCGCCACGGGCACCCCTGCGGCCTTGCTCGTTGCCGCGTTCTCGTACTGATGGATCGGCGAGCCGAGGACCCCGCCGTCTCCCTCGTTCTGCAGCGGATGGATCACCGGGGCGCGGCCCGCGTCGTCCTCCGCGTCGCCCGGGGTCGCCAATCCCCTCGGGATCTCGCTGACTTGAGCGCCTGTCGTCTTCGCGGTATGGGTTTGTGAATTCCCAGACGATGGCATTGTCGACCCCAACCTCAAGCATGCGGCCCGAATTCCCTTCGGCGATCAGTGTGTTCCCGTTTGGTAAGCGCTGTGCCCCGGACAGCTGCCCCGCGTAAAGACTCTCTGGGTTGGGGGCGATGTACTCCCAGACTGGGCTGGTTGGCCCGGTAGGTTCTGCCGGCAGCGTCACGTAGCTGCCATCAGGGTTAATGGGAGGGGCAAGTTCAAGGACAGAGGAGTAATCCTCCTCGACCCCCGGGCGGCCCGTGCCGTTATTGAACACGAGTATGTTGCCTTCCCCGGGGAGCCCTTCTCCGATCCAGCGGGCGTCATGCTGCACAAATAGTTTCTGGTCTGCCGCCCCGCCGACACCATGAGCCTCAGGGTTGCCCCATCGGTAGAGGAGGTCTCCCCCCTGGCCTGAGTTGCCACCAGTATGGCCCGCGGCCTCCTCGGTCGTAGTGCTGTGGTCGATGATCCAGATCTCGGAGAAATGTCGGCTGGAAAGAAGTATTTGGTCGAGCTCGATGTTGTAGTCGATCGAGTTGGTATGTAGCCAATCGGAGCCAATCTCCGGCCGGTCATCTGTGGCTGCGTTGCCAGCGATGTAGCCAAGAGCCCGCAGTTGATCTATCGACTCAGGGGTGGAGATCTCCTGGCGTGCACGGTGCGCCGGGGCAGCGTTGATGTCAATGAGTTCGGGGTGCTCGGCGACGTTGCCGTAGTTATCCTTATCGCGGTACAGCTCCTGGACTAGGTGGTCCCACGCGTGCCACTCCAAGACGATGTTGGCACCATCGGGATACACGGGTTCGACCTCGACCACAAAGTCCGGCCAGATGTAGTCGTCGCTCATCCGCTCCGGATTTATGCCTGCCTGTACCGCCTCCTCGTAGGTCTTATTTTCCCAGGCGATCAGCAGGACGTTTCCGTTGGGCATCGGCTCAACGTCGTGGTGATGGCGCTTGAGTTCGTCTGAGAACTTGTATTCCCAGACCACCTCACCGTCCCATGCAATTTCCTGAATGATGCCGCCCTCGCCACCACCCCGATACGGGCCGGATGGATCTGGGTCGCGCGCCGCACGTAACAGGTTGCCATTCTCAAGCATGTATACAGACTGACCAGTGTTGTACTCGGTCTGCCATTTGTGAGAGAGATTGCCGGCCATATCGATGAGGTAAACGTTTGTCGAGCGTAGCGGCTGAAAAAGTGTGTACCCGTCGAAAGGCGTCGTCTGACCCCGTGAGTCAATGGTCTCTATAGCGGAGGTCCGGGAACCAGCGCTGGTATCGTCGCCAGGTTCGGTATCGCGAGCACAAGCAACAATGCCTATCGCTAGAAAGACGAAGATCCAGATTGCACGGGCGTTTGTCATCAGGATGCCCTTTCTTGTCAACTCGTTAGTTAGTAGACGGATTGTCGGTGAAGCAGACCAGGTCTTCAAGGAACAATCGAGCAGCGCAGTTTGTCTCAAGTGTTTTTTGGAGAGAGATGAGAAGTCGCCGGTGAGTAGATGGACATTTGTCGCCAGGTGCAACAGACTCGCGCCATAAAGTCACCGTATGTATTTGCTAACAAGGAGTGACATTCCTCCATGAAGAAATACCTTACTGAGTTCATTGGCACGTTCTTCCTCGTCTTTTCGATTGGTATGGCGGCTACGTCAGGTAACCCGCTCGCGCCATTAGCAATTGGCCTGACACTTATGGTCATGGTGTACATGGGTGGCCACGTTTCGGGCGCGCACTACAATCCCGCAGTTACGGTGGGTATCTTCATGCGCGGCAAGATTGGGGCGTCTGAGATTGGTCCGTATATTGCTGCTCAGATCGCTGGGGCGTTGGTTGCTAGCGGTGCCGTTCATTTTTTGACCGGCGAAGCGTTTGCTCCGGCTCCGGGGGGCGGGGCGGGGGTCGTGGAAGTGTTGTTAGCTGAGATCATCTTCACGTTCGCCCTCATGCTCGTCGTTCTCAACGTCGCCACCTCCAAGGCTACAGAGGGGAATTCTTATTATGGGTTGGCGATTGGCTTCACTGTTACCGCTGGGGCATTCGCTGTTGGCCCAATTTCGGGAGGAGCCTTTAATCCCGCCGTGGGCACTGGTCCAATCTTGGCCAATGTCGCTATGGGCACAGGTGACATCAGCAATCTTTGGTATTACTGGGTCGGCCCACTTGCTGGCGCCGTGTTGGCAACGAGCGTGTTCAAGATGCAGAACCCGGAAGGTTGATACCCGTTTGCGGTGTATAGACTCGAACCTCAATTCCAGAATTCCAAGTTGTTGACAGAAAACAATTACCGGTGCGCCAGGGGACTCTAGTGGACCGCCGTCCCCCTTTGACGCCGGGACACACCTGACGCACCGTTGTTGTTTCACACTTTTTCAGTCGAGACATACAAAGAGAAGCGGGCCGGTGCGCTTGAGTGGGTCACCGCTGGCGGGAGGTAGCCATCGGCCCCGACCGCCCCGCTAAACTCCTTTGTTACACCTGCACTCACCCTAACGCTCAGCTAAGGCAAACCTTGCGCCACCGGAGGCAATAGACTTCGGTTTGTTTACGGCAGGAAGTACGACAGCATAATCGTGTCCGCAACAAACAGGGGCAGTAAGATCGCGCCGAGTTCAATGAACTCGGCTGCCTCGACCATAGCCTTTCGAATCGTGGATGCCTTCATTTTGTCTTTCCTTAATAGGGGAGTTTTGTTGTTCATCTAATTGAAAGGCAAGAGATCCGAAAAGGCTATAAATAGTCAGTAAGGCATGGTGAAGAGTTATTAAGCGATGTTTTGTACACCACAACGTTGTTAAAGATGTAAAACTCGCATCTTGTCCATCGTGGGCCGTTGTCAGGTGGACGGAGTCCTCATAAAGTTCAGGGACGGTACAAATTTGAACTGCGGTACGTTTCCAGTTCTTTCGACATGCCTAACCGGCCCAGAGCGTCCCGCATCATGGAGGGATCTAACATGCTTTTAAATTCCAAGCTTTCTCAGGGCACGTTTGTGCTCGGCCTAGTTGTCACTCTCGCTGCTAACGTCGGCGCTGCTGGTGGGACTACGGTGCCTCAGCGAGACACCGACAGTGTTACCGGTGCATCTCATAGCGGTGTAAAAGCGGCGGCCGCCCAAGCGCCGGATCTTGAGGCCATCTTCGCTGATGTCCACTATCGCGACATCGGTCCGACCCGCCAGTCGGGTCGTTTTGTTTCGATTGCCTTAGATCCGCGCGATACCAGCACCTTCTACGCTGCCACTGCTTCCGGGGGGCTCTGGAAGACAGCAGACGGCATCAATTTCGAGTCGATTTTCCACGTCGATGACGTTTTCTCGATCGGAGAGGTTGCGATTGCACCTTCGGCGCCCGACACGGTGTGGGTGGGTACCGGCGAAGCCAACAACTCACGTAGCTCTTACTGGGGCAACGGTATTTACAAAAGTACTGATGCTGGCGAAACCTGGAAGCACATGGGCCTGCCGGATTCGGGTCACATCGGTCGTATCGTCGTGCACCCAACTAATCCCGACGTCGTCTACGTGGCAGTTCTCGGCCACCTCTACAGCGACAACCCCGAGCGCGGTCTCTACAAGACAATGGACGGTGGTCAAAGTTGGGAACTGATCCTGACCGACATCATCGAAACCACCGGACGTTTCGAGAATGAAACTACCCGCCATGTTGGCGTGGTTGAAGTCGTGATGCACCCTGAAAACTTCGACACACTGTATGCCGCGACCTATGACAAGGTCCGCAAGCCGTGGACATTCAACCCAGGTGGTCCTGGCAGCCGAATCTACAAGAGTGTCGACGCCGGAGCCAACTGGACAATGTTGGGGGGTGGGTTGCCGATGGGGATGCTCGGCCGCATAGGTTTAGCAGTTTCAAAAGCTGCACCGGAAACGGTGTTCGCTGTTATCGAAGACGTTAACGTCGACGGTGTCTCCGAAGACGAGGTCTATCAGGCGCTGCTCAATGGTGCGCCATCACCGGGACGCGGCAACAACGACCGCATCTGGCGTAGCAGTGACGGTGGTGCCACCTGGGAAGCTGTCTCGTCGCCGGATCGCAACGTTGGCGGCGGCCCACCCTACTACTATGGGCGAATCATCGCTGATCCGAACAACGCAGATAATTTGTTCATGCTGTCGTCTGGTTCGCAAAGGTCGATAGATGGTGGGCGCGAGTGGGTAAGAGCCTGGCAAGGAATTGGCGGTGACGACCACGCGGTGGCAATTGACCCGAACAATTCACGCTACATGGTTCTCGGCTATGACCACGGTATCGGCATCAGCCGCGATGGTGGCCAGAACTGGTACCACGCCGACAACCTACCGTTGGCGCAGTTCTATTCCATCGGCATCGACGAGGCTTACCCGTACAACGTGTACGGCGGTATCCAGGACAACGGCTCCAAACGTGGCCCTTCGTCGCGTGTGGGCAGCATTTCATTCGAGGACTGGGAACGTATTGGTGGCGGCGACGGCATGTACAACGTGGTTGCTGAAAACCGTTACCTGTACAACGAATCGCAATTCGCGGGCGGGTTTGGCCGGCTTGATCTCCTGACCAACGAGCGCTCCAGTAACTTACGCTACAACCGCCCGCAGGGAGAAGAACAACTGCGCTGGAACTGGAACGCACCGATCGTCATCTCGCCACATGACCCTAACGTCATTTACCACGCTGGCAACGTGGTTTTACGCTCAACGCATCGTGGTGAGAATTGGACCGAGATCAGTCCTGATCTGACGACCAACGATTCGGCGAAGATCCAGGGACTCGGAAACATCCAATACTGCACCATCGTTTCACTTGACGAGTCCACACTGGTCGCCGGCTTGCTGTGGGCTGGCACCGACGATGGCAACGTTTGGGTTAGTAAGGACACCGGCGCTAACTGGATGCAGGTTAACGGGAACATTACCGGCAACCCTGGCTATTGGGTGAGCCGGGTAGAGCCATCTCACCACGACCCCGCTACCGCCTACGTGACGTTCACCGGCTACCGGCGTGACGACTTTCGCCCATTCATTTACAAGACGACGGACTACGGCGAGACCTGGACCGATATCTCGGCCAACCTACCGGCTGAGCCGATCAACGTCGTGCGTGAGGATCATCGCAATCGGAACCTGCTGTTTGTAGGTACNGAGATGGCCGTATACGTGTCGCTCGATGGTGGTGCCAGCTGGCACAAAATGCGCGGGGANATGCCAACCGTGCCTGTACATGATCTCAAGATTCACCCGCGTGAAAACGATTTNGTAGTTGGCACGCATGGCCGCGGGTTCTTTATTACCGATATCTCNTGGATCCAGGAGTTGACGGCGGNCAACCTTTCCCGCCCTGTACACCTATTCGGTATCGAGACCGCGATNCGGTGGAANAACACTGATCGCACTGAGCGTTCAGCGCAGAATTTTGTTGGTGAGTCGGCTCCCACCGGGAGCGTCATCAACTACATGTTGACCTCCCCTCTGGCATCGGCCCCTAGACTTCGTATCTACTCTGGCGAGCGCCTGGTACGAGAACTCACTGGCAGTAACAACGCTGGTATGAACCANGTAATTTGGGACATGGACTTTAGCCGCGAACGCATGGAAGGGGAGGCGCCTGGCCGTGGTGGTGGCCGTGGTGGTGGCCGTGGCGGTCGGGGCCAACGCGGTGGCCGTGGTGGCGGCAATCCTAACCGCCCAGGGAACCTTGTGTATTCACCGGCCCCTGAAGGCCTTTACCAGGTTGTCCTTGAAGTCGATGGCCAGGAATACAGAACCAATGCCAATATCCTTGAAGATTACTGGTGGGACAAGCGGTTCTAANCGAGAATTGACCAAGCTTCGCGCTTGCATTTCCTTGGACAGGAGGCTCTTCCTGAGTCTCTTGCCGCACGGGNGATAGAGGAGACAACCTTCAGCAATGCCTAGCTTTAACACCACTAGCTTCAATCTGGTGGTTGTGCTCCTAGTNATGATTGTCGCCGCNGTCAGTGGATGGGTGTTCGGCAGCCTGCCNCCAGATATGNCGTTGAACCGGGCCCGNCTGGTCATCCTGCCGTTTAATGATCCGAACTCNCCTGAAATCGCTGACTTCAATCGCGCCCTGACCGAGGCTTTTGTCATCGCGCTGACCAACGCTGATCGGGAAAACCTTGCAGTCATCAGGCCGGCTGCCACAGGCCGTATGCTTGTGGCTGGGCTGACTCCGGCGGAGATTGCGAAGCGCACCCAAGCTGATTTTGTCCTCTTAGGGGAGCATCGAGAGGCCGACCACGTGACGTTCGTCGAGGTCCTGCGGGTGCCGCAAGCGGACCATCTCTTCGGCCACCGGTTCGACCTTGACGAGAGCCGACCGGCGTACGCGCCAGACGACGTGGTTGAGGCCATCGCCAAAGCTATCGATGCGGCAAGAACAGCACAGGAGGAGGGCGGTNGTNAACCTTGATTTCGGGGTGAGCCACTGGCGCCCCAATTCATCCCTGGAGCCAAGNGTGCCCGTCCCNNTAATATCTGGTCCATGAAAAATAAAATCCTGCCANTTCGTCTCGCTGTGAACTGGCCCAGGCNTGAGGTTGCCGGTCCCCTGCTCACTTTGNTGTTGTTGGTTTCGATCGCTGTGCCAACATTCGCNGTGCCGCAGCTCAGCAGACAAGGTGATCGCTCGGGCACCATGCCCCCAGCTGGAACGATCGAACGCCTGCGGGGGGCTTTNTTAGCGATCGCCCAACGATTTCCTGGTGACGTAGGNGTGTACGTACATCACATTGAGAGCGGTATGGAGACCGGGATCGACGAAGACACTCCCTACGGGATGGCGAGCACCTACAAGGTTCCGATCCTGGTCGAGCTAATGACCCGCGTCGAAGCTGGCGACCTGAGTCTCGACGACCGCGTGGCGGTAGAGGCTGAAGACCAGCACATCGGCAGTGGATTGCTTTCGACGCTNTGGGCTCCTGGGATCGAAATGTCACTGAGAAACATCGCCACGTTCATGATCATTCTGTCNGACAACTCGGCGACCGACATGCTTATCGATCGTCTCGGGGCNGATCAGATCACAGCCCNGATGCGCTCGTTAGGATTTCAGAACATCCGGGTTGATCGAACGACCCTTGAGCTCATACTCGACTACCAGGGTGTCGACTACGCACCGGTCGCCAACGGAACGCTGCAAGAAATCAACCAACACAGTCGCAGCAACCGCCCGGATACAGCCAATATTCTGGCCGTTCGAGAAGATTTCTATGGTGGTGACAAAGACAAGGCTTCAGCGCGCGACATGACTGAATTGCTGGTGATGATCTCCGAAGGAACTGCAGTCAGCCGTGGGTCCTCCGAAGTAATCATGGAAATTCTCGCCCGTACACAAACCGGGGCTAATCGCCTTCGTGGTCTACTTCCGCCTGGCTACAGTATTGCTCACAAGACTGGGACGATCGGTCGTATTGTCAACGATGTTGGAGTGATCACGATGCCGGGTGATCTGGGAAGATTTGCGATAAGCGTCTTTACGCTCGCCAATGAGGCTGACACCGAACTTGGCGAGCACACAATCGCCGAAATAGCGCGCACCGCGTACGACTTTTTCTTGTTCAACGCAGAGGTCAGCGGGACAAGCAAATGAGACAATAGCCTCTAGGATAACTCCACCGGCACACCACGAACGAAATGGAGATCGATGATGCGTAGACTTATAGCAGTTGCAACGATGATGCTTCTTGCAGGTGCCGCGGGTGCCCAAGACGCCCAGCTCCAGGCAGGCGACATGGCGCCTGATTTCAGCCTGCAAGCATCAGACGGCAAGACCTACGACCTGGTTGATTTCCGTGGCGAACAGGCAGTCGTGATTGCTTGGTACCCGCGGGCGTTCACTCGTGGCTGTACGATCGAATGCAAATCTCTAGCGGAAAATGGCCATCTAATCCGTGAATATGAAGTGACCTATTTCATGGCCAGCGTGGATCCGCTCGAAGAAAATACCGCTTTTGCTGCGGAGCAGAACGCCGATTTTCCGCTGCTGAGCGACCCGACAAAAGTGACAGCGAACGCCTATGGTGTCCTCAATCAGCGTGGGATGGCGAACCGCTGGACGTTCTATATTGGCAAAAGCGGCCGGATTCTCTACATTGACAAAGAAGTTCGTCCCCGCACATCGGCTGAAGACATGGCGGCAAGATTAGGCGAACTCGGAGTTGATTCTGCTCAGTAGCGAGCAAGGTTAACTGACAGCAGGCTATTGCATCGGAGCACGCTTGCTTTGATCGTAGGAAAGAAGCAGGCAGTGAGTAACAAAATCCGGAAGACTGAAGAGGAGTGGCGGGCCCAGCTGACCGACGAGCAATATCAAGTGACTCGCCAGAGAGGAACCGAACCACCGTTCACAGGCGAGTACGAGGATTACGAAGGCGCTGGCGTTTATCATTGCGTTTGCTGTGGGAGTGAACTGTTTCACTCGGGAGCCNAGTTTCACTCAGGGTCAGGTTGGCCCTCATTCACCATGCCGGCCCATGGTGAGGCAGTCGACGAACATGGCGATTCCTCCCACGGGATGTTACGTACAGAGGTCGTTTGTTCACGCTGCGACGCTCACCTCGGCCATGTGTTCGCCGATGGACCCGCCCCGACTGGGCTNCGGTACTGTATCAATTCGANGTCACTCGACTTCGAGNGTGAAGGCGACGTGGAATANGCTGATTACAATGCCGATTTCGGCCATCTNGTGGTAAAAGCTCTCCCAGNNGGGGTAGCTAAGCTACAGTTTCGGCTATGACCCCTGCCGCAAANCCCGTGCTGAAAGACTTAGTGCTCGTTGGNGGTGGCCACAGNCACGTCACCGTCCTNANGNAATTCGGCATGGNNCCGATGCCNGGGGTGAGGCTCACTCTTATCTCGCGCGATGCTCACGCTCCTTACTCTGGAATGCTGCCGGGCNTNATNGCTGGTCACTATACGTTCGAAGANACAAATATCGATCTTGGGCCATTGGCGCGGTTNGCTAAAGCGAGGTTCNTCCACGANGAAGNGGTCGGCGTCGACACGAACAATAGAGNTGTTCTTTGCCGGGACCACCCACCGGTGGCATTCGATGTCTTGTCGATCAATATCGGATCGACGCCGGGGCTACGTGTGCCGGGAGCCAAAGGNACTGTCGTTCCGGTCAAGCCAATCGATGGTTTCTGGCCGAAGTGGAAAGTCCTTCGTGATCGTTGCCTGCAACGACGGAATGAAACCCACATAGGTGTCGTGGGTGGTGGAGCCGGCGGCGTAGAGTTGTTGCT
Organism: Acidobacteriota bacterium; assembly: GCA_002722645.1. GTDB lineage: Bacteria > Acidobacteriota > UBA890 > UBA890 > UBA890 > UBA890. The sequence goes on along the minus strand of PBML01000025.1, from coordinate 78,693 downwards.
CTCGGTGCAATACAGCCTCGACAGGCTCCTAGAAAGACAGGGCCGTAGCTCCAGTCATCTTTACTTCCACCTTGCTACTGCGGGCGACGAGATTCTGCCGACGCATAATTCTCGCGTACGGGCTAAGNTTTGCCGTGTGCTTCGAGAGCGGGGTGTCGAAGTCATGACCAACTCTGAGGTGACAGCGATCGAGGGCCCTGGCTGTCGACTTACGTTTAAAAAGGGTGGTGGTCTTGACCTTGATGAGGTTCTCTGGGTGACAACGGCGCGGGCGGCGAGCTGGGTCGAANAAAGCGGGTTTGAGGTCGACGATCGTGGTTTTATAAGAGTTCGCGACACCTTGCAGACGTTGACAGACGCTGACATCTTCGCGGCTGGGGACATCGGGGCCGTCGTTGACCATCCGCGCCCCAAGGCCGGAGTTTTTGCTGTTCGGCAGGGGCCACCATTGACGGAGAACATCCGCTTGCGGCTGCTCGGTGAAGCTGCCAAGCCTTTCCGCCCNCAGGAAAAGTTCCTCAGCCTTNTATCGACGGGAGACAAGTNCGCTGTTGTGTCACGCGGTAATTGGGCTGCCGAAGGTGCTTGGGCATGGCGCTGGAAAGATTTNATAGACCAACGCTTTATGCAGAAGTTCAACAAGCTCCCCGAAATGTACCCGGCCAAGATGGANCAGGATGTTCACCTTGATCCACGGCTGGTTGGAGCGGAGCANGCGGCCGAATTGGTGCGTGCTGGGNTGCCGGAGANCGGCGATCTTCCTAAGGGGTTAACCGACACCGAAAAGGCTCTTGGGGCCATTTCCACTTTTGTTATGCGATGCGGTGGTTGTGGCTCCAAAGTTGGCAGCACTATGCTCGATCGCGTGTTGGCGAAATTAGCCCCATCATCGCGCCCGGATGTCGTTATTGGTCTCGACGAACCCGATGATGCGGCGGTTGTCGATGTGCCCGAGGGCAAACAACTTGTCCAATCGGTCGATTTTTTTCGGTCGTTTATAGGAGATCCGTTTGTTTTCGGCAAAGTTGCTGCCAACCATGCCCTTGGAGACATTTTCGCAATGGGTGCTGAGCCTCAGACGGCGCTGGCAACGGTGACCATCCCCTACGGTGTCGAAAGCAAGGTCGAAGCTGACCTTCTTCAGCTTTTGTCGGGGGCTCTTAATGTGCTCAGCACCGAGAACACGGNGTTGGTCGGCGGNCATACGAGNGAGGGTTCGGAACTGGCACTTGGTCTAACGGTGACCGGATTTGTCGACGCGGGTACTGCGATGCGCAAGTCGGGGATGAACACCGGGGACATTTTGGTGCTCACTAAGCCGCTTGGAACCGGTGCCCTATTTGCTGCGGACATGCGGTGTAAAGCGAAGGGACGCTGGGTCTGCGCGGCCCTTTGCTCAATGACGCAATCGAACCGAGCCGCCGCAGACTGTTTGATTGGCTACGGTACGACCGCGATGACGGATGTCAGTGGCTTCGGTTTACTCGGTCACCTTGTCGAAATGACCAAAGCGTCGGGTGTTGCCACAACGGTCACGCTTGACATCGTCCCCGCCCTTGACGGCACCCTTGAGGTGATGGACAAGGGTATCTTTTCCTCGCTGCATGCAGAAAATGTGCGTCTCCGTCGGGCTATCTCGGGCCTGGAAAAGGCTGCTAGGAATCCGGCGTATCCACTAATCTTCGATCCGCAGACGGCCGGTGGTTTATTGGCAAGCGTTCCCGCTGATAATGCGGAGAGTTGCGTCAACGCGTTACGTGAACTCGGGTACGAAAGTGCGATTGCGATCGGCGAGGTGCGAGAAGCTGATGCGGGGCAACCTGCTGTTCAGTTGCTCGTTTAGCGAGCTGAGAAAAAGAATGTAGCAAGAAGCTCCACACTGACGCTATTGGGGCAGCCCGAAACTGTAGAGAGTCGTTCCGGTGCGCAAGTAGATACGATTACCGTCGATTGCGGGGGTCCCATAGACTGTGTCGTCGAGGTCGGTTGTGGCAATAACTCTCAGTGTCGGTTCCGGCTTGACCACGGAAACCATGCCCAGTTCGCTAACCATGTAAATCTTTCCATCCCCGGCCACCGGGGAGGCATAGTAGCTATCGACCGCGCCCTGGAGCCGCCCCTGGTCAAGCTGCGCGCCCGTTGTTGGATCGAGAATCGTCACAATCCCCCCATCGTTAATCATGTAAAGCAGATTTTCGTACAAGAGTGGCGACGGAAGNTGGGGGACGGCGCGACTGTAGAGCCAGAGAAAATTCTTNTCGGTCATGTCNCCCGANCCGCCAAGGCGGATTGCGAACATNCCGTTAGTCATAGCCATCGAGTTGCGAAAGTAGTTCCAATCGTTCTCGCTTAGCTTGCCATCGCGATCGAGGTCGCTCATTCGGATACGTTGGCGTGCTCTNCCTTCGGGGAGTTCATCGCGACTCAGCAGGCCATCATCGTNGCTGTCATATTGGAGCGCATNCTCGAATGGGCCGACGTCCAAGGTGTTGCCGGGNTCGTTCANCGGTGANCCGTAGCCATTTACGTATGCTATTCCGTTTGAGATCACCGGAACTGACTTCATNTCGTGGATCATTCCCCTTACCCACCAGAGCCGTTGGCCGGTTGNGATAGCGTAGCCACTGAGCAAGAACGATCCGACCACGATCAGNTGAGGCTCTCCGTNGTTCGGTTGCCAGACAANCGGNGTGGCNTGTGAGCTTGCCGCTTCGGGGCGGTCAACGCGCCANGCAACTTGCCCGTTTGTACCGTTGATTGCGATAAGGAAGGAGTCGGTTCGCTGATCACAAACAAGCAACACTTTGCCGTCAAATACGACCGGCGAAGCTCCCATGCCATATAGGTTGTCGAAGGGCCCGAGAGGGGCATCCCAGAGTTTGTTGCCATCGAAGTCGTAAGCCAATAGACCGAACTCAGCAAAGAACACGTATACTCGTTCATCGTCGACCGCAGGGCTCGGCGCGGCGGGATTGTTGCGGGGGTCGAGTCGCTCGACCCTTGGACGAGGAGCTTCACGCCTCCANAGCTCACGGCCAGTGGAGCGATCGAGANCNATAGTCAGCAGTCGGTCATCTTCGAAGGCNGTCAGGAAAACTCGATCTTGCGTGAGCACCGGCGAGGAATACCCNTCCGGNACNGANGTTTTCCANATAACGTTGNGTTCGGGGCCTATGCTGGTNGGGAGGTTCTCACTTTTCGCGACTCCAGACCCGTTAGGACCCCGNAAGCGCGTCCANCCGTCGAGATCAGGAATCAACTGTGGNGCGGNATTGTGNCNCCCTGNCNCGTTTTTNGAAGCCACGNCCGTNGTNAAACCGACAAANGCGAGAAGAAAGAGNCTGCAAATGAAATTNTTGCGCATGTGCCAGGCTCTCGCTGGAACTCNTGTTGGGACAAAGCGCTGAATTTGCTGGNGAAATGNGCGTTTNGCTATTGTAGCTCTTGCNCCGCTAGCTGAAAGACAACAAGCGTGTCGCCCCCCCGCAGTTACGCTATCCTCACGGTTNAGCCAATCTATCGGTTGTCCTCCTTTTTCCGAGTTNTCGAATGAAGTTTCCGAGTCCGCCGGGCAGCATCTCGTTTCCNGAAACTGAGCGTGCGGTCATGAAGCGATGGGAGGAGCGTCGNNCGTTCGAGCGNAGTATCGAGCAACGCTCGCCAATCAAGAACTACAGCTTCTATGACGGGCCACCGTTTGCTACCGGCCTGCCGCACTATGGACATCTTCTTGTTGGAACTATCAAGGACGTTGTTGCTCGCTACTGGACGATGCGTGGCTACCGTGTAGAGCGTCGTTTCGGGTGGGATTGCCACGGGTTACCGATCGAATTCGAGGTTGAAAAGAAGCTTGGACTCAACGGTCGCAGCGAAATCGAGGAATACGGAGTCGGCAAGTTCAACGAGACTTGCCGTTCGATTGTCCTGCGCTACGCAGAAGAGTGGCGCACGATCGTTACGCGAATGGGCCGCTGGGCTGACTTCGAAAATGACTATAAGACCATGGATGTCTCCTTCATGGAGAGCGTCTGGCATGTTTTCAAGACGCTTTGGGACAAGAATCTCATCTACGAGGGTTACCGCGTGGTTCCATACTCGTGGCGGATTGGTGCGCCTCTCTCAAACTTTGAGGCCAACCTCAATTACAAGGATGTCCAAGATCCCTCGATCACGGTGAAGTTCGAGCTTGACGATGGCTTATTTGGAGCTAGCAAGACCTTTGTTCTTGCCTGGACGACGACTCCTTGGACGCTGCCGTCAAATGTAGCGCTGGCAGTCGACCCGCAAGCGACGTACGCGATCATCGAGGTCAGTGACGGTGAAGATAACTCCGCTGCCGGACGGGCGATTAACGAAGGGGCCATAGTTGGCGAACATTATGTGCTCCACGCTGATTTGGTGACTTCCTACTGGCCTGAGGAAGGTGGCATCGAGCGTATTGGCGAGCTCAAGGGGAGTGACTTAGTAGGTTGTGGTTATCAGCCTCTATTTCCTTTCTTCGCGGGGCGAAAGGACTCTGAAGAAAATGCTTTCAAGATTCTGCCTGCCGACTTTGTAACCGCCGAAACTGGCACCGGCATCGTTCATATGGCGCCCGCCTTCGGCGAAGACGACTTTCGGCTTGGCAAGGCATTCGGCCTAGAACCATCGGACCCAGTTAACGAGGAGGGTAAATTCACTGAGGCCGTACCCCCGTACCAGGGACAAATGGTCAAGGATGCTGACAAGCAGATCATTGTTGACCTCAAAGAACAGGCCAAACTTCTGCGCCACGAGACCTACGATCACAGTTATCCGTTCTGCTACCGCTCGGACACGCCGCTAATCTACAAGACCATCACTGCGTGGTATGTGCGGGTCGAAGAAATCAAGGATGACCTTGTTTCAAATAATCAGAAAGTCCGCTGGGTACCGGGCCACCTGAAGGATGGGCGCATGGGCAAGTGGCTTGAGGGGGCGCGTGACTGGAACATTTCGCGCAACCGTTACTGGGGAAACCCTCTACCGATATGGCGTAACGAGGAAACCGGCGAGATGATCTGCATTGGCTCGCGAGCTGAGCTCGAGGAGTTGTCCGGGCAAAAGGTGGACGATCTACACAAGCATATCGTCGACGACATCGTGATACCGGCGCCGAGCGGTAACGGCGAACTGCGTCGCATTCCTGAGGTCCTCGACTGCTGGTTTGAATCGGGTTCGATGCCCTACGGCCAGGCGCACTATCCGTTCGAAAACAAGGAGCAGTTTAAACAAGGCTTCCCGGCGGACTTCATCTGCGAGGCGCTAGATCAGACGCGCGGCTGGTTTTACACGTTGCTGGTGCTGTCGACAGCTTTGTTCAAGAAGCCGGCTTTTGAGAACTGCGTGGTCAATGGTTTGTTACTCGCTGAAGACGGCCGCAAGATGTCGAAGTCTCTGAAGAACTATCCAGAACCTTCGGTGTTGATTGAAAAATATGGTGCCGACGCGATTCGTATCTACATGCTTAATTCGCCGGCCCTGCGTGGGGAAGAGCTCCGGTTTGCCGAGGACGGCGTGCGGGAGATGGTGCGCCGCGTATTACTTCCGTGGTGGAACAGCGTCAGCTTTTTGATGACTTACGCTGCTGTGGATGAGTGGGACCCGGAAACTCAGTGGTACACGGGCGACCCGACCCATGAGCTGGATGTATGGATCAATGCCAAGCTTGAGGAGCTCAAGCGCCAGGTTGAGCAAGAGATGGCCGAGTATCGACTCTATCGGGTTGTGGACCCGTTGCTTCATTTCCTCGACGACCTGACCAATTGGTACATTCGCCGATCACGTCGGCGCTTCTGGAAGTCGGAACACTCAGACGACAAGGTGTGTGCCTACACAACGTTGTACTCGGTACTACTTGAGTTCACCGAGCTGATGGCTCCTTTTACACCGTTCATCGCCGATGACGTCTATGAACTGTTACGGGTCACTACCGACACCCAGGCGGTCGATTCAGTACATCTGCGCGATCTACCACTGCGACGCGAACTTTCGATCGAGGAATATCAGGTTGAGCGTCGTATTGATCTAACGAGGACGGTGTGCGAACTAGGACGAAGCCTGCGTGAAAAGGCACGCATCCGTACACGACAGCCTCTGGCGGGCATTAAGGTTGGCACCACCAACGTCGATGAGCGTGAGTGGTTGCAGGCTGGCGAAGGCGTCATCCTTGAGGAACTTAACATTAAGAGCCTTGAAATCCTCGATGATCCGACCAAACTTGCCACACCAACTGTGAAGCCGAACATGTCACGTTTAGGGCCACGTCTTGGCAAGGAGGTCAAGATGCTTGCCACAACTCTTGCGACACTGCACGAGATCGATGTGGAGAAGGTTAGGCAGCTTGCCTTCGGTGAGAGTGCGGAGGTTGACGGCCACTTGCTCGACCCGCAGGACGTTCACGTTGAGATGGAACCTTCGGCGGAAGGTGAACTAGTCGCGACCTCGGGCAAGCTAGTTGTATCAATCGACTCGCATATCACTGAAGAGCTTCGCTACGAGGGGCTGGCGCGCGACCTGATTAACCGGGTCCAGAAGATGCGCAAAGACGCCGGCATGCAAGTGTCCGATCGGATCTACATCAACGTTAGCTCAGAAGGTGCGAGTATCATCGAAAGCACTAAACAGAATGACGAACTGATCCGCGGCGAGACCCTTGGGCTGAAAAAGATTCGGATAGGGCAAGCAATTCCAAACGTTGAGATCGAGCGCTCCGCGACAATCGAGGGCGAGGAAGTCATGATCCAAATCGGCCGGGATTCCTGAGCGACGGCTTTGCTACTATCGCTGTTGTGAAGCTGATTACTATCATCTTATGGGCCGCGCTTGGTGGGTTTGTTGTCTCAGACTGGGGCCCGGTTGATCCTCAGTCCCCTCCTGCGGCGCTCGTCAACCTCGAATACATCGGCCATGCTGCTTTTGTGATCGAGTCGCCTACGGGAACGCGGATCGCGATCGACCCGTTCAATAGCAACATCTGGTTAGGCTACTCATTTCCCGACGGTATCAAGGCCGACGCCGTTCTCGTGACACACCCCCACTACGACCATGATGCCACCTATTACTTCGGTGACTTAACGTCCGTGTTTCGGAGCCCCGGTGAGTTTCGCATTGGAGACGTCTCTGTACGGGGGATCGAATCTGAACACGCGGGCCGAGCACGTTTTCTTGATGTTGGTCAAACGCCCTCGAACACAATTTGGGTTATCGAGACGGGAGGGCTTCGCATTACGCACCTTGGTGACAACCGGCTGCTGAACGAGATTGATCTCGAGTCCATGGGACAGACTGACATTCTCTTAATCAACGCCGCTTACTTCGATGCGGCGAACCTCGATATGTTTACTATGCTGATCGAAACCATCCAGCCTGACATCATGGTTCCAATGCACTACCGGCATCATGAAATCTCAGATTTGCCGCGTAGCATACGGCCGATTGGTGACTACATGGCGGCCTACGACCCGCTCTACGTTGACGGCAACATTGCAGTATTCGATCCGGACAACCTTGGGAAGTGGCCAGGACTGATCGTCCTGAAGCCTTCCCCGGAAATCGAGCCTTGGTCTGACGACTTGCACAAGGCGTGGATCGAAGCAAACGAGGGCGATGAGAAACTGTCCGATTCGGAGAACGAGACTGATGACGCCCGTGCGGAGGAAGCGTTATGGGAAGGACTGTTTCATTATGAATCGGCGATGGATCTTGCGCCCGACGTTCTTCGTTTTGGCCATGGCGCTGGTCGCGCCCTCGCGACCCTTGGACAGATCGATGACGCCATCGAAACTCTTGATCATGCGCTAGCGCGAGCTCCACATGCTGACTGGACAGGCCGTGTTCGGGCGCACATGCTGCTTGGAGAGCTGTATGAATCAAGTGGGTTTCCCAGCGTCGCAATCGCACACTACGCGTATGTCGCAGGTCAAGAGCATACTCACGAGACTTCCTTGCGGGAACGCGCTATCCAACGACTCGAGGAGCTAAGGAAGGAATGACCAAGGGCACTGAGCAAATCATCTGGACAGGCTGGGCGATTCGCAGCGCTTTTCTGCATGTGGCGCTTGGCTTGCTCTTAGCCGTCTTTGCGACGCAACAATTGGTTGCGAGACCGAGCTGGGCGTCACAGGAAAGGCAGCAGGAGAGCATCACGCTCCGCGACATTTTGTCTGGGGACCCGGTCCCAGCGAACGACCGGATTGCTTATGGTGATCACCCGCTACAGTTTGGCGATCTGCGATTTCCAGACAGTCCAGGACCCTGGCCGGTTGCTGTTCTCATACACGGAGGTTGTTGGTCAGACATCGCCACTTTGCAGTACTTCGATCGTGTCGCAGTGGCGATTACCCATTTGGGTATCGCCACCTGGAACATCGAGTATCGACCTGTTGATGCTGAAGGAGGTGGTTGGCCTAATACGTTTCTCGACGTTGCTCAGGGTATCGACAAGCTGCGTGATATTGCTGTTGATTACAGTCTCGACCTAGATCACGTCATCACGTTGGGGCATTCTGCTGGCGGTCATTTAGCTCTGTGGGCCGCGGCCCGTTCGAGGATCTACGACGATAGCGATCTGTACATACCGAACCCGCTTCCAGTTACTGGTGTTGTGAGCCTAGCCGGGATACCGGAACTTCGTCGTTATCGCCAAATAGACCCCCCAACGTGCGGCCCAGGTATTGTCGACCGACTTATGGGCGGCGGGCCTCGCGATTTTCCAGGTCGTTACCTGTCCGGATCTCCTTTTCAGATGTTGCCATTGAATGTGCCGCAGAGGCACATCACAGGTAGAAACGACGACATAGTGCCTCCTCGTCAAGTCTCACGACACAATTACGAGGCGCAGTCAGCCGACGACGATTCTGAGTTGATCGTTGTTCCTGATGCTGGACACTACGAGGTGGTGTGGCCAGGGACGCCCGCTTGGGAACAAGTGGAGACAGCGATCATTTCACTAGTTGGCAAGCAATGATCGCATTGGAATCACTTTACGACCTGACCACTGTGGATACTGCAAGCTCTATGACAGTGTCTCGAATAGCACCATTATCTTCGACATGAACCAACTTGAATCCGTGAGGGTTGTTTAATGAAATCCTGCCTTGCCTCCCTGTTGATCGTCGTGTTTTCGGGAGGAGGCGCACATACTGAAGTTTCTCCCGTTACTGCGGCTGTAAATCTTGGAGATGGAACGCAACAAACTGACTACGAAGCCCTTTCGAAAGAAATCTACGCTGAGCTTGTAACGTTTCGCTCGATCGCGGACATGCCGGAGAATGTCAAGGCGGCAGCCGAGGGAGTTAAACAGCAGCTTATCAACGGAGGGTTCCCCGCCGGAGATATCCAGATCGTGAGCCCTCACCCGGAGCTGGGTAGCGTCGTGGCGCGTTTTCGGGGACAGGCACGTGGTGGTGGTCCGCCAACCAAACAGCCAGTCATGCTGATGGCGCATCTAGATGTCGTCGACGCGTTGCGCTCGGATTGGGAGTTCGAGCCTTTCGAACTCCGTGAGATCGATGGTTATTTCTACGGGCGTGGTACCGACGACAATAAGGCTGGCATCGCGCATATCGTTACGAACTTCATCCGGTTGCGTGACGAAGGCTACGTGCCAGACCGTGACTTGGTTGCAGTGTTTACAGCCGACGAGGAGACCAGCAGCGATTCGATCAAATATCTAGTGAGGGAACGGCGCGACCTGGTCGATTCGGTATTCGCAATTAACTCGGACGCTGGGGGAGGGGAGCTATTCGAGGGGGCCCCGAATATTTTCAATGTGCAGGCTGCTGAGAAAATCTATGTAACCTTTCATATCACGGCGACAAATCCGGGTGGACACAGCTCGCGGCCACGCCCCGATAATGCGATCTACGAACTCACTATGGCACTGGCCAGACTTTCTGAATTCACCTTCCCCGTTGATGTTGGTGAGGTGGCGGGCCTGTACTTTGAGCGCTCATCGTATTTTATGGACGGGTTGCCGGCGGTTGATATGAGGGCTGTGGCAAAACAGCCTCCAGATGAGGCAGCAGCAGCACGTCTTTCATCAGGTTCTCCGTACTACAATGCGATTTTGCACACGACATGTGTCGCCACACGTCTCGAAGCTGGTCACGCTGACAACGCTTTGCCGCAGACAGCTCAGGCGACAGTGAACTGCCGTGTGTTGCCGGGGCAAAATCCCGATGATGTTGAGGCCATCCTCCGCGAAGTAATTGGGAATGAACAAATCGAAGTCGCCAGGGCGAATGCCCCGACAGGGTCTGATCCGTCACCATTGACCGAGGAAATCATGAACGTTCTTGAACCCATCGTTGAGGAAATGTGGCCAGGGGTGCCCGTCATTCCGACGATGTCGACTGGGGCGACTGACGGGAACTATGTGCGGAACGCTGGCATCCCGGTCTATGGAGTGTCAGCGATCTTTAGTGATCCGGACGATTCTCGCGCCCACGGCAAGGACGAACGCGTTGGCGTCAAGGAGTATTACAGTGCCCAAGAGTTTTGGTACCGAATGCTAAAGCGTCTTTCGGGCGGCTAACACGGCTTCCGAATTGGGTTAACTAGCTGTGCTGCCGGTTGTATCCGCTGTGGTCATCAATGATTCGTTAGTCACGGTGGGTGATTCCGGCGGCAAGTTTCAAGCGATATCCAGAGCCTGGAATCTTCTCCTCCCCCCGTGTTTTGGTGTTCTGGTGCGCATTGTGCGCTAAACTCTTGGGGCCCATAGTTAGGTGGCACCCGTCGGCCACTGTGCCGGCCCCGATCGTTTGCTCACATTGAGCGAACGATTTGTTTCATCCTAGAAGGAATCTGCAGCCCATGAGCGATGGTGAATTGGCGCGTAGCTTCACCTTGTTCCTCGTCAATCCAGCACCCGATGCTGAACGCATCAATTTTTCGGTGTCGACGCCACGCGCCCTTCCTGTTCTTGCAGCGGTGACGCCCGATAGAGACTACATACGTGAGATTCGTCTAGTCGATCAGGCGATTGAGGAATTTCCTTTTAGTGACGTAGAGGAGGGAGACCTCGTTGGGCTTAGCGTCCACACGGCAAACGTAGTCTACGCCTACGAGATGGCGGCGAAGCTGAAGAAGCGAGGGGCGACGGTCGTTTTCGGCGGGCCACACGCTTCGATTTTCCCCGAGGAAACGCTCGAGCACGGTGATGCTGCCGTGACCGGTGATGCCGAGCTGGTGTGGGCGCAGCTTCTCGATGACTATGCAGCCGGGCGTTTGCAGGAAAACTACAAGGGTGGCCGCGTCGACCCGGAATTCTTCACACCGGCGCGTTGGGACCTTATGAACCTGGATCCCTACTTGATGGCTTCCGTACAAACGGTTCGCGGGTGCCCCAAACAGTGCTCGTTCTGTTCGGTATGGGTGCAAGACGGCCAGATACCGCGGGTACGTAACAACGACGCGATCATTCAGGAACTCAAGTACCTGTACGCTGCGGGCTTCCGGGTGGTTTTGTTTGCCGACGACAACTTCTATCCGTATACGCTCGAAGACATTGAGAACGCCCGCTCTGAGGAGCAGCGTCGCGACTTGCAAGCTGGTTATGATGGCCGCATGGAACTGCTGGAACGCTTGGCAGACGAAATTCCAAGCGACATGAAGTACGCCACCCAGATCACCATGGAGGTGGCAGAGAACCCCGAGTATCTAGCAGCGATGCGCAAGGCTAACGTTATCGGCGTACTGATTGGTATCGAAGCTGTTACGCCGGAAGGCCTAAAGGCGGTCAACAAGGAATGGAACTCGGTTGGTGAGGAACTTGTCGAAAAGCTCACAACGATTCGTACGCAGGGGCCGAAGTTTATCCTCGGGGCGCTGATTTTTGGCCTGGAAAGTGACACACCGGAGTCGCTCGAGTACACGAAGGTCTTTGCGCGCAATTGCGGCATAGCACTGGCTCAATTTGTGCCCCTGGTGCCGTTCCCTGGAACGGTCGACTTTGCTCTAATGAAGCGGGGCAAGAAGGTGTTGCAGATGAAGGACCCCAACTACGAATACTGGCTCGATGCAGATCACCCGCGCATTCTTTACAACCACCCAAACTTCGAGAGCGATGAGCACCTGCTTCAGAAGGTCAATGAAGCGTGGGAGGATTTTTACAGTCCGGGAGCGATCTTGGGGCGATCACGCGGCTTTGGTTACAAGCGGTTCAGGGACCACCTAGCCTATTTTGCACTCAACCGAGGGTTGTTCACTCGCTATCGGCGCCATGGCCTGTCACAGGACAGTGCAGTGCGCGGTAACAAGAAACGCCGCATGGCTCGCATGCTCGGCAAATTGATACTGTGGCTACTTAGGGCGAAACCCACCAACGTGGAGATGCTGGGCTTGGCACCTCAGCTCTCAGCGCAGGAGGCGAAGCAGCGCCCGGCGGCCTAGGCACGATGGGGTTGCAAGCCGCGCCTGATGGTAACGGGTCAGTCGATCGATTTGACGAAGATGTTGCGGAACATCGTCTTGGTATCACGATCATGGTTCTGGAGGCCGATGTAGCCGCGAGCCGCGAAACTTTCTACTTTGCCCCTCGGCTCCGCTTCCCAATCAACGACCTTTTCATCGTTGATCTCGACTCTGATGTGGTCGTCGACGAAGGTGATTCGCATGCGATTCCATTGGCCGGGGCCCTTGGACGCCATCCGGGTCGGCGCCTCGGCGTCGTAGACGGCGCCGGTCTGGTGGATGCCGTCACCAGAGTCGTAGATCTGAACTTCCCAGGAGTTATAAATGTAGGCATCACTAGTTGGAAGGCCGGGAACGCGCACGAAAACACCTGAATTCGCGCTTTCGACTTCGGTCATGAACTCTAAATCGAGGACGAAATCGCCGAAATCCTTAGCCGCGTACCAAAGCAAACCCATTCCCGCGTATGACGAGAGGATTCCGGTGTTTTCGTCGAGTTCGAAGTAGCCGGGCCCGTAGTGATTCCATCCGGCCTTCGAAAATGTTCCGTTGCGGCCCTGTTTGAGGATACGTTCGAAGCCTTCCGCTTCAAGGTTTTGAGCGGCTACAAGGGCCGGTACTTTGTAAGGCTGATATGTTGCGAGCTCTTCTGGCAGGGCTTCCCCCGCCAGAATGAACGCGCTCCCAAGAGTAAATATCTGAACAAAACGTCCCGATTCCATCAGGGAATGCCTCCGCTTCAAATAGTAAATAAAAACTGAATAATAAGGATATTATGAACGATATGCCTGTGTATCCACCATTTGGGGGCGTAAACGCTTGATCGCTTGCTGCAGCGCGACTAGCGATCAACCTTTGGCGGGGTTCCACTTACCTCTTGCCACAGCGGGTACAAAAGTTTCAAGGTTAGGCGGTGGGAACATGATCGTTTCCTCTCGTTCCGCGCTCATATAGGCGGTCATCAGTAACTCGGTGACGTTGACGCCGTCGTCGAAAGTTTCCGCAGGTCGTTTGCCGTCTAAAAAGCAGCCGACCATGTGCCGATTCTCTCCCTCATAGCCGTATTCGGCGGCCTCGGAGGCCACAATCGGCATCACGCCGGTCTCTGCGTTCTGTTTCTCTACAAGGTCTTCACCGGTATCTCCTTTTACATGCCGGCTGAAAAACACTTTGGGCCCCATATCGAGGGAATTAATGGACATCGAATACTCTGGGCCGAGAAGCTCCATCGTTAGACGTAAACCCGCACCCACAAAGCACCATGAAGTGGTCGTTTCGATGATTCGGCGACCCCCCTGAGAGTCGCGGTATTCAATCAAAGAACGGGCAAAGTCCTCTGCTGGCCGGTTCGCATAGTCAAGGGAACCATCGCCTTTCTCCGCCAGTATCTGGGCGTAGTCAGGTTGTTGCCACTTAAGACACGACGTATACGCTGTAACCTTGACCGGTGTGAGCGACTCCCTCGGTGCGTGCGGCTCGGTGAGCAGGTAGCGTGCCACTTCGACCGAATGGCACATCATGTCGTTGAGGACGCCGCCGCCCTGCAGTCGACCCTCCCAGAACCATGGCATGTGGGGACCACTGTGTTCCTCAGCGGCGCGCGCTAGGTAGGGTGGGCCGGTAAGCGCCGCGGCGCGGGCCCAGACGATCTCCTTGCCGCGCACTACGCTGGGCGTGAATAGCTGGTTCTCGAGATAACCGTCGAGCAAGCCTGCGCTCTTCACCAGCTTCGCCATGCGCCGTGCCTCGGCGACGTTACGGCCGAGCGGTTTTTCACAGCACACGCCGATCAGTTCTCCTTGGCCTGATTCGAGTGTGTCGACGATCTCTTCCATGACCTCGACGTGGGTGAAGTTTGGCGAACAAATCCAGATAGCATCGATATCGGGATCAGTAACCATCTCGGCTACCGAATCAAACACCTTGGCATCTCCAACCCTCAATTCCTTGGCGAGTGCGGCGGCGTTAGTTGCGGTCTCGGTTGTACGGCTGACAACTCCGCGAATATCTGCGTTACGAACGGCTTCGAAGGATCGGATGTGGAAGCCGGCGACAAAGCCGCCACCAACTACCCCGATGCCCAGCCGTTCCTTCCTGGAAGGCGACATCAAACTCCACTTTCTGTTGTTATTTCGTTTGCGAGGGACAGGTGCTGCTCCTTAAAGAAGACCAAGAAAGCAATGGCGGCCGCCACAGTGATCACCACTGGAACAAGAAATACATGGGTCCACTCGGTTGTACCGCCCACCGTAAAAATGTCCTTTACTATGCCCGAGAACCACGCACCGAGAAAACTGCCGAACCCGAGCGTGACGATGGCGATCAAGCTTTGTGCCGATGCTCGGACATCCGGCGGTGCGACATTGTCGACGTGTATAAAAGCGGCGACGAAGAAGAATACGTAACAGAAACCGTGCAGACTCAGTGAGGCAAGGAGCAGCCACGTTGGGCCGCCGATCGAGAAAATCACGTAGCGTATCGGCCAGGCTAGTACACCAATTGCCAACGTCCTGCGCATGCCGAGGCGCTTAAGTGACCATGACAATACGAACGCCATGACGAAGATCTCCGCGGCCTGGCCGATCGTCATCCAGGCGGAGACGCTGGCGTCTGAGATCCCGATCCGAGAGTCCACCAAGAACGGAGCCGTCAACACGTAGTAGAACTGCAGTTCGGTGGCGACGACGAAACAGATCACCAGAAAGATGGCAAAGTTCCGATCCTTCAGCATCTTCAGCGATTCGAGAACGGCCCACGGACTCGTTGCTTCGGTGCGCGGCGGGGTATGCGGCAGAGTAAACGAATGGATCCCCATGATGAAGGACACCACTGCGGCGAATACGAGCAGATCCCCGCTCACTTCGAGACCTGGTGAACTCAACGCCGCAGTCCGCCAGGCGGCCAGGACTAGACCGGCTGCAATCCAGCCTATTGTTCCCCATACTCGGATCCGGCCAAACTGCTTCTCAGAATTGTCCAGGTTGGCCATGGCAATCGAATTAGTAAGGGCCAAGGTCGGGGCGTACAGTAGGCAGTAGACGAACATAACGAGCATCAGGCTGCCGTAATCGGTCGTCCGCGAGGCGACCAAAAGCATGACTCCACCGGCTAACTGGAGCACTCCGATGATGCGCTCTGAGGCGAAGTAGCGGTCAGCGAGCTGGCCGCCAATGAACGGCGCGATAATCATCGCTAAGGGAAACAGCGAGTAGATCGCTCCTACCTGCACGCCGGTGAAGCCAAGGTCGNTTNCAAGGTAGGCTGAGAGCACCGCATACCACGCACCCCAGATGGCATACTGCAGGAACATCATTATGCCCAACTGGATAGTGNCACTCACTGCGGCTCAGACGATCGTCTTCGTTACGGGATCCCACGTNACTTTACGGCCGCGCAAGTACGACTCAGTTGCCATGTGNCAAGTGATTGCTTCCTCGAATGCACGATCGNCGTTGCAGCTGGTCGTGCCGCCGTTACGGATGGCATCGACCCATTCCTTGACGTGNAGGTGGGTGGGGTCAAAGCGCCGCCCGCCTCGGTAGGTGAACAGCAGACCGCGGCTGGCGAAGTACTGCTCGGTNGCAGTCGTGACAGCATCGATGCCGCGGAAACCGGGCCGGTATGTGAGGAGCGGATCGCTGGGGTCGATGACACGTTCGTCGATCAGGTGCTCGTAGCGCGTCGACTGGCCCTCGGCGATGACAGTGACGCCGTTGCCAACCTCCATACTGGCGTCGTGNCCCATCANCACNTTNCCACGGCCGCGNCCGTTAGACAGCGTAGCNCTGTAAATGAGCGTCAGATTGCGCTCCGGGTACTCGTAGACTACCTGGAAGGTNTCGGGAACATCGCGNCCGTCCTTATAGAAGTACACACCACCCGAAGCTACGGCCGATGCGGGNATCCCGAGGTCGAGNATCTGGTTGACTGCGTCGTACTCGTGCGACAACAAATCCCCGGCCAGTCCGGTACCGTAGTCGAACCAGCAGCGCCAGCGGAAGAAACGCTCGGCCGAGAAGNCNGTTGGGTTTGGCGAAGCGGCTTCGTACTGGGCCCAGTCGATGGTTTGCGGGNTGGCCTCCGGGTGGATGGCGTATACCCAAGCACCGACAGGATCGTTGCGGTTGGTTGTGGTTTCTACCAGCGTAATTGGGCCAAGAATGTTCTTTTCACAGATCTCCTTGGCTTTCATGTGAGCTTCGTTCTGACGATTTTGGTGACCGAGCTGAAAGACGATGCCAGCTTCGCGGATCGCCGCAATAACCTCGTGGGCTTCTTGCTCCGTTCGGGTTAAGCACTTCTCGCAGTAAACATGAATGCCGCGCTCCGCTGCTGCCATGGTGACGCGTGAGTGCCAGTGGTCGGGTGTCGCACAGATAATCAGGTCGACGTTGCCCGAATCCAAAAGCTCCTCGTATGTTCGGTAGCGCTTCGCGAGCTGTTGTTCGCGGTTGCCCGGGCGCGTGCTGTTGGTCGATGCGCTCAAGCCGCGCTCCGCATAGACGTCGAAGAGGTCACATACCGAGGTCAGNTCGAGGTTAAGGTCGTGCTGTCCCATCCACGTATCGAAGGTTTGGNTGCGCGGGTTGCGGCGGGCAGCTTCTGCCTGGCGGTCGGTCCACTCGGTCGGCGCGAAGCCAGCACCTCGCATTACTGCCTGGCCGCGGCCGCCATAGCCGACGANGCCGAGGCGCAACTTCTCGCTCGGCGGGTTCGAAATGGCCTCCGGAATTACGGCCGGCGCGTCCCCGGTGACGCCGAGTTCTTCAAAAATCTTGCGCCGTTTCTCATCGCCGCTCGAAGTCTTGCGCCAGACGCCGTAGGCGAGTGCCCCGAAAACTGGCACTGAAGCGAGAGCGCGAAACAGCTCGCGGCGCCCCCATCCGGGGCGACGACCGAGTTGATCGTCACTCGATGAAGACTCGATAGAGGTGTTTTCCTCGGGGAACTCTTCAGGTGATTTCATCTCGTCGGTTTGATCTTCACTCATTGCTATNCTCCCGGAGTTTTAAACGATCGAGGCCAATAAGGTGGCTCGTGGGGAAGAAGAGCAGTACCAACATGGCTATCATCTCGATCAATACTTTGTTGACGAACAAATAGCTCCCCTCCGCCGGAATGGCACTTTCGAGGCCCAGCAGCGGCGGGTTGGCCAAATAATAGAGAAGAAGAAGCAAGGTGCCGAAGAACGCCGCTAACCGGGTCATGGATCCGAGCAACAAAGCGGCGCCAATGAGTATCAGCCCCCATTTATTGAGAGCATCGACCAGTCCGAGCCGGGCAGGATTGGTNGCCAGACCAACGAACCAGTCAGCGAACGGCCCCTGTGATGCCTGCAGGTAGCCAGCTGAGGTCCAGTAGGGGTTTAAGATCTTGGCAATGCCTTCGTACAGAAGGTGCCANCCGATGAGCATACGNAGAGCCACCAGGCTGGTGAGCTGAAATCTGCTGTAGGTGGTATCAGTCGACCCGTTGCCCATTAGTCTCCCTTTCTGCCCCATAGGCGTATCATTCTGGCTTGCTCCCTGAGGTGGCAATTCCACCCCAGCCGCTCGAGCGAGCCTGTTTCCCTTGACGGTCGATGATTAAACACTCGCAGNCATCGAGTTCGTCGATTAGCCGTTTGCCCTCGTTGGGCCCCAGTACGAAGANGGCGGTCGCTAGCGCGTCGGCCTCCATCGTCGTGGCCGCGGCCACGGTCACGCTCATTGCGTGAGTGGGAGAGCGNCCCGTCTGGCCCTTCACGATATGATGAGCCAACCGATCTCGGTCAAAGTAAACTTCGTAGCTACCCGAGGTCGCCACTCCGCCAGCGGTGATCTGAATCAAGTCAGGAACTATGGAACGTTGCCATGACTCGTTGTCCCATGACGGTACTTTGTCCTCTGGATCACGGACGGCAATCGTCCATGGCAGCTTGTCGCCTCGGTCACCTGCGGCGCGAATATCGCCACCGGCGTTAATCAGAAATCTAGTAGCGCCGTGCCCCGACAATGCGTCGGCCATCGCGTCGACAATGTAGCCCTTGGCGATGCCATCGAGAGTCAGCCCCATTCCGTTGCGNGAAAGACTCACGTTGCGATCGTCAACGCCGANGTACTCGGAGCCCACCAACTCGCGCGCTTCGCTCAATTCGGNGTTGCTCGGCGGGATGCGTGACTCATAGGTTTGCGGATCGCGGAACAAGTCAATGATCGGCTTTACCGTGATGTCGAAGGCGCCGCCGGTGAGCCGGTGATAATCGAGACCGCCACCAACCACCTGGATGAGTTCAGGNGGCGCNCTNTCGATGCGGCCGGTGTCATTGAGATAGGCCAGGGCNGAGTTGCCATCGAANCGATTCAGTACGGAGATGACCCTATCCATCTCCTCGAATGCTTCGCCGACTGCAGCCNCGGCCAACATCTCAGACTGGTGCAGGGCAGAGATCGTGACAAAGCTCCCCATCGCTGGCCGGACCTGAGAGATTCTATGGGTGTTGTTGTCGATGCGGACTGATTCGGTCGTAATCGGCCCCGGATCGACGCGTTTGAAGCCCATCTCAAGAAGGCTGGAGAATTTGTCCGGTACGGCTTGATCAGAAGTTAGATACTGAGAGCTAGAATTCATGTCGATCATTAGGTGGGTGCAACCTGGGTCGCGGCGAGATTATCAGGAGTAACCGGTCTCCTCCACGGAGGATCGTGCCCTATCAATGTNGTTGCCGGNATCCANTCCACCTTGTTTNTCGGACGCGGGTNAACTTCGNGNTCCGNCGNCAATGCTNCATANAACTNGGTTGGAATGCTGCCGATGACCGGATAGGCTGCGCTTTGAACCCTGCCTGCACCAATCGTTTGGCCACTGTGTNATCGCCANAACAAACCAGGAGATNAGGATCTGATGGCCCCGCCGTGCGATCGTCGATGGTTCTTGAAGAACGCGGCTGGAGTGACACTGGGCGCTGGACTTGCTTCGTTCGGTTGTCAGCGTTCCACTGATGTCGGCAACGTTGAGACTAGTGTGGAACCCGAGCCGCTTTTTCGCATCTCGCTCGCCGAATGGTCGTTGCATCGTACGCTAAATACTGGCGAAATGGACCATCTTGACTTCGCCCGTGCCGCCGTTGAGGACTATAGCTGCGAAGGTGTCGAGTACGTCAACACCTTCTTCTTCGACAAGGCACAGGATCGTGGCTACCTGTCTGAGATGATGATTCGCGCTGAAGATCAGGGAATTCCTTCGTTGCTGATCATGTGCGATGGCGAAGGTCGACTCGGTGATCCCGATGGAGCGGCGCGTACCATCGCAGTCGAAAATCACTTTAAATGGCTTGAGGCTGCCGAATATCTCGATTGCCATGCGATCCGCGTGAATGCAGCCAGCGAAGGTGACTTTGAGGAGCAGCAGCGACTTGCTGCCGATGGGTTGCGGCGGCTCTGTGAACGGGGGAGCGAGCATGGTCTTGACGTTATCGTTGAAAACCACGGTGGCCTTTCCAGTAACGGTGCCTGGCTCGCTGGTGTCATTGAGTTGGTCGACCACCCGCGCTGCGGCACGCTCCCTGATTTCGGCAATTTTCGTATCGGTGAAGACGAGTGGTACGACTTCTACACTGGGGTTAGTGAGCTTATGCCCTACGCTAGAGCGGTCTCGGCCAAGTCTCACGACTTCGACAATCAAGGTAACGAAACTCAACTTGACTACGAACGCCTTATGGGCATCGTCCTCGATGCTGGCTACCGCGGCTACGTTGGCATCGAGTACGAGGGTAACGAACTGTCAGAACCCGATGGGATCCTCGCCACTAAGGCTTTGCTGGACCGGGTTCGAGATAACCTCACCACCAATTACGNCTAAGCGGAGCTAANACCACATTGCTAANAACGCCNCCTGNNTGGCNCTTCTGGGGGGTGATTNCGTTGCCNAGACTTTGCNGCGTGCAGCTTCGCCCCATTNTTNGGNCNGCNNTGNTAGTGATTACTNTGCTTTGCNGTGCCTGTGTGTCAGGTGGTGGTGACGAATTCGTCATGCGGTTGCCGGAAGTGGAGCGAGTTTGGATTGGCTCCGACTACTATGGCAATCGCCTACAAGATTGGCGGTTGGCGAACGCACGGGTTGAGGTTGTCACCGGCGCCTCGACTCACTCAATGCGAACGCTGCAGCTTTTGACCTACGCTCTTTCCGAGGATCCTGGGACATTGGAGTTGAGTGTCCGCACCGGGCCCATTGAACTGGGAGGTTCGCCACACGAAAATACCTGGACGGGATTCTTGATAGGCGCTGGAGGGGACCACGTCGACTATCGCATCAGCGCCATGGTGCACGATTGGCCCGCCCCAGATGGCGGGTTGATCGTAGCCGTCGATGGCACTGGCAAAGTCGTCGTCCGGGACAATTCCACACTCGATAGCCCAAAGTCCGCCCGTGCCAACATCAGCACCGATGTAGATGCGTGGCCGCTTATTATCCCGGAGACGATTGAGTTTACCGATGGGGCGCTCGAAGATTTTGTGTTGCGGCTGGTAGCTGAACCCGAGGACTCGTCCAGCCCGAACACCAATTACCGTTTGACGGTCACCGTCGAAGATGCGATCAGTGGAGTTGATCGCGGGGCCGCCACCTATGACGAAATCCCGGCCGAGTATTTCTCTGGAAACGTGGCGTTGGTGTCGCATAACAGTCGCCACGTAGAGAAAAACTCCGCTTTGGTGAACCGTGAGCCACGCCCCTTCGAAGCGAGTACCGTCACTGTGGGGCCTGGTTACTGGTTCCAGAATTGGACCGCGAGGGGATCGAAGCTCATACATCATCCTGATCGTGCCTTCGGGCCGATTATGGGAGCGTTGCACACGCTCAGTGGAGGTGTGCTGAAAATGACCGCGCAGATGCCGCCGCTCGGCGCCGCCGATGTTCGCAGCGGTGAACTTCAGATCGAACGGGAAGGAAACTGGGAGACGGTGTCGACCGGCGAGGTCATTGACCTTAGCTACACGATGCCCTTTCGGGTCGAGGATTGGGACGGGAGCATCGATACGCCCTACCGGATTGTCTACGACCTAAAGGTCGGTGGGTTTCCCTCGAACATGACCGAGACTCACACTTACGAGGGCACGATACGGCAGGAGCCACAGCGCGATGATTTCATCCTGGCATCAATGAACTGCCAACATTTTTCAGCCCGACCAGACCGCGATGCATCAGCACGTGGCTACTGGAATCGAGAGGGCATTTGGTTTCCGCACGCCGAGGTTTCTAAGGCGGTTGCCTACCACGACCCCGATCTACTGTTTTTTNCTGGGGACCAAATCTACGAAGGTGGACTCGCTGGCATNGTTCGCGAGCCCTTCGATGAGGCAGCGCTCGACTATCTCTACCATTGGTATTGGTTCATTTGGTCGTTTCGTGACTTGATGCGCGATATTCCGACGATTGCCACCCCTGACGACCACGACGTTTACCAGGGCAACATCTGGGGAGCCGGGGGGAAGAAGGGTGAGGCTAGTGAAGGCCTCACGGCTCAGGATTCGGGTGGTTACACAATGGATCCGCGTTGGGTGAACGCGGTGCACCGGACACAGACGTCACACCATCCCGATGCCTGGGATCCGACTCCGATCGATCAGGACATCACAGTCTGGTACACGAAGATGGACTATGGCGGAATCAGCATGGCGGTCGTCTCCGATCGCATGTTCAAGTCGGCNCCGTCTGTGGATATTGACCAAGGCCAGGTTGTCAACGGATGGTTCCAGAACCCACGATTCGATCCAGCGACGCAGTCGGATGTGCCCCAGGCTGCTTTCCTTGGCGCGCGACAACTCACCTTTCTTGACTACTGGACACAAGACTGGAGCAACGGCATCTGGATGAAAGTTCTATTGTCACAGACGTTGTTCTCGAACCTTGCCACCATACCGGCCGGAGCTACAAGCGGAGCGGTGTTGCCGAATCTGGCCGTCGCTGACCCTGAAGAATACATCGAGGGTGACGAGAAGGCTGCCGATGCTGACTCTGGCGGTTGGCCGCAGTCGGGACGGAACCGAGCGTTGCGGATAATGCGTAAAGCATTCGCCCCTCATGTGACTGGCGACCAGCATCTGGGTAGCACGATCCAGTACGGTATCGACGAGTTTGGTGACGGCCCCTTTGCCTTCGTTGTGCCGTCAGTGGCCAACCTCTGGCCTCGCCGATGGTACCCGCCGGAGGCCGGAGAAAATCGCGAACCCGGGGCGCCCCGCTATGCCGGTGAGCACTTCGATGGCTTTGGCAACCGAATGACGGTGCACGCCGTGGCCAATCCGGTGCAATCAGGGGCCGTGCCCTCGGCGCTTTACGATCGCGTTCCGGGCTACGGGATCATCCGCTTTGACAAGCTTTCGAGGAATATTGTGTTCGAGGCTTGGCCTCGTTGGGTTGACCCCTCAAGTCTCGATGCAANGCAATTCTATGGTTGGCCGGTGACCTTCAACCANTTCGACAACTACGGTGGGGAGGTCGGNTANNTGCCAATGCTGGAGATTTTTGGGCTCGAATCGCCTGTTCTACAACTGATCGATGAGCGCACGGATGAGATCATTTACACGGTCCGGGTGCCGTCGTCGACGTTTCGACCCAAGATCTTCGACACTCAGGCGACTTACACGATCATCATCGGCGAGCCTGGCACACCGAGTATGCGCACGTTTACCGGTATGAGGATGGCGACCAGGGACGGAGAAAGAGTCGAGGTGGTTTTTTGAAGCGCCTGGCCACGGTGGTCATGGTCATCTTGGCCGGCGGAATTTTGTACGTTGCCTGGTACGCAACAGACGAAGGTTGGGTTGAGCGCCTGCGCGGCACCATCACCCGGGCTGCGTCATTTTCGCAGCAGGTGAAGCCGAACATTGTGTTTATCCTCATCGATGATATGGGTTGGCGCGACGTTGGTTTNATGGGCAGCACGTATTANGAAACGCCTGCCATTGACCAACTCGCCGCNCANGGCGTTGTCTTTACGANCGCCTATGCCAACGCTCCGAATTGCGCACCGACGCGGGCTAGTTTGATGTCCGGGCAGTACACGCCTCGCCACGGTATCTATACGGTTGCGCCCTCGGCGCGTGGTGACACGAGGGACCGGAAGCTGCTGGTCGAGGAGACGGAGACAAGGCTCGATCTAGAAGTGGTCACTATCGCTGAGGCGCTTAAAACTGCTGGGTACGCAACCGCCAGCGTTGGCAAATGGCACCTTGGTGGGCGAGGGTACCTGCCCACTGATCAGGGCTTCGACGTCAATATTGCCGGCAACGCGCGTGGCTCCCCACCTAGCTACTTTTGGCCGTACGAACGCGAGAACAACTTGGGTGCGATCGTGCAAATTCCGGGATTGGGCGAGGGCGGGAAGGAAGGCGAATACCTTACTGACAGGCTCACCGATGAGGCTCTGGCATGGATGGAGCAACACGCTGAGACCCCTTTTTTTCTCTATATGACGCACTATGCGGTGCACACGCCGATCCAGGCCAAACCGCAACTGGCCCAGAAGTACCACGGGAAGGCTGTTAGCAACGGACAGCGGGATTCCGACTACGCTGCGATGATCGAGAGCGTCGACGACAGTGTCAGTCGCATCGTGAACAAGCTCGATGAAATTGGTGTTGCCGACAACACTGTTGTGTTCTTTTTTTCTGACAACGGTGGCGTTGGCACGATCACTTCGATGGTGCCGCTACGCGGCATGAAAGGAATGCTTTACGATGGCGGTGTCCGCGAGCCGATGATTGTGCGCTGGCCTGGACACACGGAGCCGGGCAGTAGCGTTGACACACCGGTCATCAGCGTCGACTTCTACCCGACGATCCTTGAGATGGCCGNCGTCGACCATTCCGCGCGGATTGTCGATGGGCTTAGCATCGTACCGTTGCTGAGTGCTGGCGTCCCTGCTCGAGGTGAGCCCGAGCCTTCCGGGCGCGCCGCAGAACTCACTGCTCTTGCCAACCGGCCTCTCTTCTGGCATTTCCCGGCCTATTTGGAAGGCAACCGCAATACTGACGGGCCGTGGCGCACTACTCCAGTGGGCGCTGTACGGCAGGGTGATTACAAGCTTATTGAGTTCTTCGAGGATGGCAGCCTTGAGCTCTACGACCTTGGTACCGACATCGGGGAGACCAATGATCTTGCCGAGCAGATGCCGGGNAAAGTGCGCGAGTTGCACAACCTGATAATCGGATGGCGGGACGCTGTTGGTGCCTACGTCCCAACGGTGCTGAACCCCGCGTACGATCCCACGGAAAGTAGTGCCCAAACAGCGCGGCTTGAGCCGGACGCCGGGCTGATGTGTCGATGACATCGCCAAAGTGGCTTGGTCCAGCGGTCGTTGTTGCGGGCGTCCTGGGGGCCCTTTGGGCTTGGTGGCTTGAGCGTCCGCCGGAGCCGCTGCCGGTCGATGCACCTGGCGAGGCCTTCTCCGCTGAGCGCGCGCGTATTTTGCTTGAGAAGATCGCGGTGCGGCCCCACATGCCGGGATCTGCCGAACACGCTCGGGTNCGGGAGTTCCTGGTTCGCAAACTGGAGGATTTGGGTTTCGATGTCGAGATTCAAGAAGCAACGGTTGTTCTTCCTCGAGGCCGAGTGATTCGGTCGGCGACCGTCCGCAATATCCTGGCCCGCAAACACGGAACCTCTTCGAGCGGCGGAGTGGCGATCGCGTCGCACTACGACACACGACAACTCGCTCCCGGTGCCGGGGACGATGGCTCCGGCGTGGTAGCGACCTTGGAGGCCGTAAGAGCCCTGTCTAGCAGCGATCCATTGCGCAACGACCTTTATATCGTCATTACCGACGCTGAAGAACTTGGTCTGATAGGTGCCCAAGCTTTCGTCAATGAACACCGGTGGTGGCCGGAGATCTCGATACTGTTGAGTCTGGAGGCGCGCGGTTCTTCTGGCCAGTCGGCGATGATTGAAACGAACGCCGAAAACGGCTGGGTGATGCGCGAGTTTGCACGCGCCGACCCGCATCCCTCGGGCAGCTCGCTTTACTACGAAATTTACCAACGCTTACCCAACGACACNGACTTCAGCATCTACAAGCGNGNTGGCGTCAGNGGTCTGAACTTTGCCATCGCCGAAGGTGCGGATGTATACCATCGGACAACGGATTCGATCGAGAACCTGTCACTGGCCAGCCTACAACACCATGGCGAGCACGCCTTGGCGATGGGTCGTCATTTCGGAAATCTTGATCTTACAGTCGGGACTACAGCCCCAGACGTTGTGTTTTTTCGTTTCGCAGGACTGGGGCTGATCGTGTATTCGCTTGGCTGGGTGACACTGTTCTCGGTATTTGCGTTGATTTTCGCCACACTGGTGGCCTATGAGGGATTCGTTAAACGGCGACTGACTGTCGGAGGTGTAGGCACGGGTCTCATCATGGCCATCGCAGCGGGTGCCTTAGCGGCCGGCCTTGCCGAGCTTATGCTGATGCTCGTTCGTGGAGCTCACCACGAACTCGGATCNGTTGTTGGCCGTGCGCTCTACAATGAAGGGTGGTACGTGTTGGCGGTGGTGTGTATCACTGTTGGCTCGGTTGCGACGGCATTCGGCATGTCGCGGCGTTGGTTCGGTGCCGCNAGCCTCGCATCTGGGGCACTCCTGATTCCACTTGCCTTGGCNATAGNGACCGGTTGGTATGCACCGGGTGNCAGCATGCTGTTTGTGTGGCCGGTAGTTTTCGCTATCGGGGCGACCCGCCAGCTGTTGACCCGAGCTGAGGACAAACCGTTCGACGGTGCCGACCTGGCAGTATTCGGGGTTTTGGGAACCCCAGTTGTCCTGATGNTGACTCCACTCGTTTGGGCAATCTACATTGGGTTAAACATCTCGGTAGCGCCTGTGATCGCCGTGGTGGTCGCCGTGACGTTGATTTTACTGATACCTCTGTTCGAACTCGCTACTCAGGCAAACCGATGGTGGCTTGTGTCGGGGGCATTTGGTTTTGCNGTTGCTTTTGCTGTGGTTGGAATGATCGACGGGCAGCCTGGACCCGGTCGCCCCATCCCAAACGACTTGCTATACGTACTCGACCGTGAGTCCGGTGAGGCGGCCTGGGCCACAATGGAGGCCGAATCAGGGGCCTGGCTGTCGGAATTTGTGGGCGATGAGGCTACAACCGGGGACCTTGGTTCTTTTTTGGCGGGCAACTCGCGTTCATATCGTGTATCTGNGGCTCCGGCGGTTAATGCTCCAAGGGCACAGTCAACGATTGTCGCAGACGTAACTAACGGCGGGGTACGATCGGTGCGTCTAACGGTCTCTTCCATGCTCGGTCCCGAGCAGATGAATATTTCACCGGCCCCCGGAACCNCGGTTTTGCTGCGTGCGGTTAATGGCGTTGTGGTCCAGCGGGATGCCGACGATTGGTTGTTGCAGCATTTCGGCCGCCCCCCCAATGGGACCTTGGTTCTTGATCTGACGACCGAGGACCTGTCAGCTCCGCTCGAGTTGATTCTCGTCGAATTCCTGATGCGACTCCCACCGGTGCCGGGCGTCAACTTAGAACGGCCAGCGGGCGTCGTTGCCCATGGTGGGCGCCTAACGGATGCGTCACTTTTTCGTCAGGTTGTGAGCTTCGAATAGAACAACTTGCTTCCAGTAGCGTATGTATCATCTGGCCAACTGAAGTTCACCTGCCGGCCCGACGATCACAATGTCACCCGCAATGCGTGCTGGAAGAACGAACATTGCTGTGCCCACCGGTCCCGACTTAGGTCGGCCGTCTGGGAAGAACTTGCCATCGTGGCAGGCACATCGGTAGTTGTCCTCGGCTTCGTGCCAGGCTAGGTCGCAGAATTCATGTGTGCAGACCATTAACCTTGCCTCAACGGTATCCCCGCTTCGGCTTAGTTCTACCCGTCGGTTCGCATGGAAGATTATTTTGCGGCCCTGAGGGAGGTCGCTGATCGGGATCTCTGTGATGGTGTTGGGGTCTATGATTGGCGCGCATGCTGTCCTGCTCATAACCAGTGACCCAACCGCCAATGCTCCGAACGAACGACCAAGGCGTTTAAGGGCTTCTCGACGTCCTGCAGATCGCGGATCAGCGGAAGCCGCTGTACATCGGCGATGTTCATCGCGTGCGGACTCCTTTTTTCGTTCCATCATTACTCCTTAGATTCGATTTGCATCATACTCATCGCGCGACGCTGAGGTTGCCTCGCACTAGAATTATTGACAATGACAAAGGTCGCAGCGGGACGATGAAGATCTTACGAATGAGCGCGCCATGAACTTCAAGAACGTAGCGTATTGGGCCATACTGATCTTCCTTGCCNCCATTTTTCTGATAGGTGGCNTAGACAAGCTNACGGCGGTGGAGTATTGGCAGGCGCGTTTCGTTAGCCAGTGGGGNCTGCCAGCCTGGATGGCGCCGATGATCGGTGCCACCGAGATGCTTGGTGGTTTGATGCTGTTGGTCCCCCGTTTGACCAGGTTGGGGGCCGCAGTCATCGTCATNGTNATGTTCGGTGCCACGGCTACNCAAATTATGGCGAGCGAATGGCCACGCATTATCGTGCCGGTGGTNGTCGGTACGATGGCGGGAATCCTCTTGAAGTGGAGNCTGCTGCGGGCGAAAGTGCCCNGGGTGACCGGTGCAGCAAAGAATTCACATTGACATAATGACATAACGGAATCNGGNTGCNTGNTNTTGNCCTAGGACNGNAGNGGCACTACAGTTCGTGCCCATGGCCCAGGNGTCNAACAAGGAAACCGTNTACAANTTTATNGGCGGGGAGTGGACTGTCTCGTCGGCGACCGATTCACTCNGNATTGAAAATCCNGCTACTCGGGAAATNCTNGGTCGCGTACCANTGTCGCCCGCTGCTGACGTAGCCGCCGCGGTTGCNGCCGCAAGCCTAGCGTTCCCNGCTTGGCGCGAGACTCCAGCTGTCGAGAGGGCACGAATTCTCTTTCGACTCAAAGAGTTGCTTGAGGAAAACGCCCAGGAGATCTCTCGTAGCCTGACGCTCGAACATGGGAAGAATCTCATAGAGACACGTGGCGAACTNCAGCGCGGCATTGAAAATGTTGAGCACGCGTGTGGCATTCCTGCCTTGATGATGGGGGAGAGCCTTGAAGACATCGCGGCAGGGATCGATTGTGTTACTTACCGGCAACCACTTGGTGTGTTTGCCGCGATCACTCCCTATAACTTTCCGNTAATGATNCCGATGTGGTTCTGGCCATATGCGGTGGCTGCCGGCAACACGTTTATCCTCAAGCCGAGCGAGCAAGANCCANTAACCCACCAGATGATCGTCGATCTTTCCATCGAAGCTGGCCTGCCGCCGGGGGTTCTCAACGTTGTGCATGGGACTCAAGAGACTGNNACCGCGCTGCTTGAGCACCCAGAGATTGTTGGTATCTCGTTCGTTGGCTCCAGCCACGTAGCCCGTCTCGNCTACGCNAAGGCTGCAGCGACTGGCAAGCGCGTGCAGGCGCTTGGTGGGGCCAAAAACCACATGGTGGTGATGCCTGANGCTGATTTCAACATTACCAATGAAGCGCTGATCGGCAGCTTGTTTGGTTCGGCGGGNCAGCGGTGCTTGGCTGGTAGCGCTGTCGTTGGTGTTGGCGANGCGTATGANCAAATGCGGGAGCGNTTTCTTGACAGTGCCAACTCTCTAAGGATTGGCTACGGCCTCGACGAGGAGACCGAGATGGGGCCAGTGATCTCAAAACCTCACAAGGAACGCGTCCTTGGTTACATCGATGCCGGCGAGTCCGAGGGTGCCAAGCTTGTTCTCGACGGTCGTGATGTCACCGTTGACAGCTACCCCGAGGGTCATTGGATCGGCCCCACGGTGTTTGAAAACGTGAGCCCCTCGATGAAACTTGGGTCTGAGGAGGTCTTTGGCCCGGTCGCTGGNCTCTCGCGGGTGAAGAACGTCGACGAAGCCGTCGACCTGATCCAACAGGTCGAATACGGTAACGCGACGTCGATTTTCACAAGCAGCGGTAAGGCGGCGCGCGAGTTTCGTTACAAGTCAGGGATCTCGATGATCGGGGTCAACGTTGGGGTAGCGGCGCCAATGGCGTTTTTCCCCTTTGGGGGAGCGCGTGGGTCATTCTACGGTGACCTCAAGGCACAAGGGTCTGACGCGATTTCGTTCTACACCGACCGACGTGTTGTGATCGAACGCTGGTAACGGCAGNTTGGTGCCGATCACGAGTTGAATTGGGAGGCAGGAGAAACATGACNAAATTTACACGGAGCGAGTTCATCGGAATGTCGGCAGCGTTCGCGGCCAGTTTGAGTACGGGATGCGGTACCAGAGGTGGGGGNGGNACGCTAACCNAGGCTGTTGGCGGGAGTGTCGCTGATGAACTCAATCTCGCCGGTACCAGTCACGCTACCGGAGGTCCCGAGCCTGACCTGGTGGTGTTAAACGCGCGTATCTACACGGTCGAACCCGCTCAGCCGACGGCCGAGGCTTTCGCAGTGAAACATGGTCGTTTCAGCGCAATCGGGTCCACTGACGATGTNCGTAATCTTGTAGGCCCGGGCACGGAAGTGATCGATGCCGAAGGTATGACAGTGACGCCAGGTTTCATAGATGCGCACTCGCACCCCGCTGGTGCGGGTCTCAATGAGTTGACGAGTGTCAACGTCAATTTCCGCACTATTGCCGAGATTCAGCAAGCGATGGCAGCTCGTGCTGCCGACACGCCTCCTGGCACTTGGGTCAACGGATTCATGTACGACGATACGAAACTTGAGGATGGGCGCCCGGTTAACCGCTACGACCTGGACGTAGCGGTACCGAACGGTCCGGCCAGCATCCGACACCGCGGGGGCCACACCGGGGTATACAACTCATGGGCACTCGAGGCTGCGGGGATCGACAGTGAAACACCAGACCCNCAGGGNGGNCACATNGTNAAAGACGAAAATGGTTTGCCCACTGGACTTATGCAGGAGCGCACCGGGGGTTTGTTNAGCGGAGTGGGGGAGAGTAGGCCACCGGCTACGGACGAAATGCGTCGTGACGGCGTCGCGATTATTACCCAACAGATGTCCGCCGCGGGGTTGACCTCGTTTCACGATGCCGGTGTTGGTTCAGTTACGGCGTACGACGACGCCTATCGTGAAGGCATGCTGCACTGTCGGGTCTATATGCTTCTGCGCGGGGCTTACTCAAGGATGCGCAACGCAGGCGTGCGTACTGGCTTCGGCGACGAGTGGCTTCGTGTTGGGGCGGTAAAGATGGGTGCCGATGGCTCGGCTTCTGAGCGCACCATGCGAATGAGCACACCGTTCATCGGCCGACCCGACGATTACGGCATCCTGACGATGGACCAGGATGAGATCCACGAGCGTGTCGAGGAAGCACACAGGGCTGGCTTTCAGATTGGCATCCATGCCAATGGCGACGTGACCATCGACATGGTGCTTAACGCCTACGAACGTATGCAGCGCGAATTTCCACGGGCCGATTCACGCCACCGCATCGAGCACTGCTCCTTGGTTAACGACAATCTGCTTGCTCGTATAAAGGCCGTTGGTGCTATCCCGACCCCGTTCTACACCTACGTTCATTACCACGGTAATAAGTGGGTTGAATATGGCGAGGAGAAGATGAAGATGATGTTTGCCCATCGTTCATTCCTCGACTATGACATCCCGGTTGCTGGTGCCTCGGATTTCGTTCCTGGTCCTTATGAGCCAATGATGGCGATTCAGTCGTTGGTGACCCGCAAGGATTTCGCGGGCCGCGTGTGGGGCGAGAATCAGCGCGTTACCGTTGGGGAAGCTATGAAGATCTGCACCATCAACGGTGCACACGCGTCGTTCGAGGAGAATATTAAGGGCTCGATCAAGGCTGGCAAACTGGCTGACTTTGTAGTCCTCGCCAAGGATCCACACGATGTAACTCCCGACACGATCAAGGAGATCCCGGTGTTGCGTACCGTGGTTGGCGGCAGGACGATGCACCTAGCTTGACTTATTGTGCATTACGNCTCTGTTGTTAGACCGCTGCTCAAGCTGATCCATTCGCTGGAACTCCGAAGGGAGTTTGGACTGAGGATCCCCATGGCTTTGAAGCTACTTCGTCTTGTCGTCATCGTCGGCACTGCCGGTTTGGGCCTTACTGCGTGTAGGGAAGCACCCGATCGGGTACGCTCCGCATCCGAAACGGCTAATGCGAAGGGAGCATCCGTGACCGAGGATGAATTTGGCAGACTGGCTAACGGAGCAGTAGTCCACGTTTTCAAGCTCACAAACACAAGTGGCATTGAGATCAGGGTGCTTGACTACGGTGGCATCGTTTTATCGATTATGGCTCCCGACCGGAATGGCGACTTTGGCGACATCGTTCTTGGCTACGATGATCTTTCGGGTTATTTGGAAGAAACGCCTTACTTCGGTGCCATCGTTGGTCGCTACGCTAACCGCATCGCTGATGGCCGCTTCATTCTGGACGAGGTCGAGTACGAACTGGCCACCAACGATGATCCGAACCACCTACATGGTGGAGTCGTTGGCTACGACAAGGTGCTTTGGACCGGTACCGTGATCGAGGGAAGCGAAGGTGCGGGAGTAACTTTTTCCTACGTGAGTCCCGATGGTGAGGAGGGATATCCGGGGACGGTGAGCGTCGAGTTCGACTACTTCCTGAACAACGAAGACGAACTTGTCATCGACTACCGTGCAATCAGCGATGCNCCGACACCCGTGAATTTGACCCACCACTCATACTTCAATCTTTCTACTTCGGGCGACATCCTTGGTCATGAGTTAATGNTCAACGCTCACCGCTTTACCCCGATCGACTCTACCGGGATACCAACCGGTGAACTGGTAGCGGTTGCCGGTACCCCTTTCGATTTCACTGAGCCAACTGCGATCGGCGCGCGCATCGATCGCGAAGATGAACAGCTCATCAATGGCATTGGTTATGACCACAACTTTGTGCTCGCACGGGATGACCAAGGTGTCTCGGCGAGCGTTGCCGGCGCCATGGTGACGATGGTTGCGGCGGCGCGAGTCGTTGAGCCTATCAGTGGGCGCGTTCTCGAGGTGGAAACCACAGAGCCTGGTCTGCAGTTTTACTCTGGCAACTTTCTGGATGGCTCCATTACTGGAAAGAGAGGAGTCGTCTACGAACATCGTTCTGGGTTTTGCCTTGAGGCGCAGCATTTCCCCGATTCACCCAACCAGCCAGGGTTCCCCTCAACAATTCTGCGGCCGGACGAGCAGTATCGGTCCCAGACGATCTATCGTTTCGGTGTTGATCGGTGAGCCAGACGCGTCATGGCATACAGCGAGCTAATGCCGGACAGGAAAACACGCCGAAATTTCCTGAAGGAGTGACTTGATGAGTTGGCTGGATTGGGCAGTCATCGCTGCCTACTTTGGGGCACTCGCGTGGCTCTCATGGAGCGTCATCCGGAAAAACGAGGACACTGCTACCGATTATTTCCTTGCCGGACGAAACCTCAGTTGGTGGATCGTTGGCTCCTCAATCTTTGCGTCCAACATTGGGTCTGAGCATCTAGTGGGGCTGGCAGGTTCAGGTGCCACCGACGGGGTGGCTATGGCGCACTACGAGTTGCACGCTTGGTGCTTGCTGGTATTGGGCTGGGTACTAGTGCCGTTTTACATGCGCTCAAAGGTTTTTACGATGCCGGAATTTCTCGAGCGTCGCTTCAGCCCGATGAACCGCTGGGTGTTGTCGATTATCTCACTGGTTGCCTACGTACTCACCAAGATCGCGGTGGCGATTTTCGCGGCCGGCATCGTGTTTTCGGTTCTTCTTCCAGACATACGCATCGGACCGCTCGACAGTTTCTGGATAGGGTCGATCCTGATGATCGTGCTAACCGGGCTATACACAATCCTTGGCGGACTGCGTGCCGTAGCCTATACGGAAGCACTTCAGACGCTTGTTTTAGTAACCGGCTCGGTGTTGGTTACGTTCTTTGGTTTACGAGCGCTGGGAGGCTGGGGTGAGCTGCGCTTAATAGCTGGCTCTGAGATGTTTAACCTCTGGAAGCCACTGGTGCCTGAGGGGGTCATTGGTACTTGGGCGCCTGTGCGGGAACTTAATGCCGTCGGCGATGTTGTGCGCGAGGCTTGGTACTTCAACACCAATTACCCTTGGTTGCCCATGCTGTTTTGTGCACCGATCATCGGCCTCTGGTACTGGTGCACCGACCAGTACATTGTTCAGCGTGCTCTAGGTGCGCCGAGCGAGCGCGAGGCTCGGCGCGGCGCTATTTTCGCGGCTGTTCTCAAACTTCTTCCAGTATTCATATTCATCATTCCCGGGCTGATTTGCTTCGCTCTAGCTTCAAGCGGCAGGGTTCCTGAGATCCAGCAGGTGCTACTGGATGCCAACGGCGAAATAATTAGAGACGAGGCACAAAAGGCCTTCCCTCTGCTAGTGGCAACGGTACTTCCGGCCGGAGTNCGTGGGCTCGTTGTGGCCGGATTGCTGGCCGCCCTGATGAGCTCGCTCGCTGGTGTGTTCAATGCTTCGGCGACTCTGTTCACAATGGATTTCTACAGCAAGNTACATCCAGATGTTTCGCAGCATCGGCTAGTCTGGATTGGACGGGTCGCGACCTCCGTGATGGTGCTTATCGGTCTGGCGTGGATCCCAGTCATTCAAGGTGGGCGTGGCCTATACGATTACCTGCAGGGGGTACAGGCATACCTTGGTGCACCGATTGCAGTTGTATTTTTCCTTGGCGTNTTCTTCAAGAGGCTCAACGCTCAGGGAGCCCTTGCGACGTTGNTCACTGGCTTCTTGCTGGGCATCTTCCGCCTNGCCGTCGACACGCCCGTAAAGCTTGGTCTTGATGGCTANGAGAACGGCTACGTTTACGGCTCGTTNTTNTGGGTGATCAACAACATGTTTTTTCAGTACTACAGNNTGTTGATCTTCTNTGTGTCCGTCGCCGTGATGGTCGGTGTCAGCTATGCCACNCGCGAACCTGATTACGCGTCGATCAGTGGGCTCACCTATGGCACGATGACAGNCGAGGATCGCGTTGATTCACGCAGCAGCTGGGGTGTGCGTGACGTGTTTGCNTCGGCGATGATTCTGGTGGCAATTGTCGCGTCGTATCTGTACTTCTCTGGGTAAGGACGGGNNCCGATCTAAATGTGGATCACAAGATCCTGCGGCAGGTTGGAAACTGACCAGCTTATTGTCGTTGTGCTGGCTTGAAGTTCGTGCCGTGGTAGATGTCAGCGGGGATTCGGTGCCCCGGATAGACGCGCTCGAAGATGGCGAACAGATGAGGATCGTACGCTTCCAGATCGTCGGGTGACCACAGCCGCGTGTCATCGTCGTACCACTCGTAATTCGACCAGAACCACCACTGGGAACCTTCGGCCCAGTACTCGGCGACGGTGTTTTCGGCATAGTGGCCCTTGAAGCGGTCATTTNCCTTGGCGTCGTCATAGGCGCCCTCGATCTCCTCGTAGANCTCCGGATCGGCCGTACGGAGGGCGGTCATGATGCCGTGGCTGAACTCGTGTACGAGGATATGNTCGCCGTAGTAGCGCGTGCCGGGGTANCCGAGGATATTCTCTTCCGCNGCGGTGGTGTAACGGCCGCCCATGCCCCGCGCCCGCTGGTTCCAATACTCCCGATCCGTCATGCTGGCGATGCCACCGTGCTGGTAGTAACGTTCGCGCTCACGTGGCGTCAGCCGCCGGTCGTCGATCTTCGGCTTCTTCCAATCGCTGTATTCCGGTAGATCGGTCTGCATCTCCGCTTGTGCCATGATGCCGACTCGGAATCCTCCTGCCACCATTTCGGAGCGGACATCTAGCCGCATCGAGGTCATNTACAGAACAATATTGCGCGCCGCCAGTAGCGCCTCGTCGGGAACCTTTTCCGAGGAGATGATCGGGATGCCGTCGGCGTTGGTGTGTTTCTTGTAGAACGGGTCGAGCCCGAGGACAGCAGGCGGCGTTCCGACAGGAGCGTCTTCGTAGGTCAGGACAAACGCACCCTGTTTATCAGCGTTTGCCGATTGGGCGATGACCTCCGAGTCGAGTCCCGAGAATAACGGGGACAGTGAGGCTGCGACGAAAGCAAGCATGCAAGGAAGCAATGTCTTTCTTCGAGGCATCGGCGCGGATGTTAGCCAGCGTCTGCGAAGCTGTCAAAGTTGTGGCTCAGTGACATCAAGCGCCTACGGGTTTAGGCTTGCGCCGGGGTTTCGAAGAGCGGAAGTGAAGACACTAAACTACTCGAGGCGAAAGTTCCTCAAAAGGCTCCTGNCAAAAGCGCGGAATGGAAGGGAANCACAGCATGAAGACTGAACCGCTGATTGGGGCACGCGAGTACTTTCCCGATATTGGGGCAATTGCGTACGAGGGTCCCGAGTCTGATAACCCGCTGGCATTCAAATACTACGATGCCGAAAAGGAAATCGGGGGCAAGACGCTGCGCGACCATCTGCGCTTTTCGGTCGCATACTGGCATTCTTTCTGTGGAACTGGAGCTGATCCATTTGGGGTTGGGACGCGGGAGATGCCGTGGTTGTCAGACGATCCTATGAGGATGGCTGCAGACCGACTCGACGCTGCCTTTGAGTTCATGACCAAGCTGGATGTGCCTTATTATTGCTTTCACGACCGCGATCTGGCGCCCGAGGGGAAAACGGTTGCGGAATCAGAAGCAAACCTAATCCAGCTTGCCGAGGCGGCAGCCGCAAAACAGGATGCGTCGGGCGTAAAACTTCTCTGGGGCACAGCCAACCTGTTTTCCCACCCGCGNTATATGAACGGTGCCGCCACCAACCCTGACTTTGGGGTCGTGCCCCACGCTGCTGCCCAGGTAAAAGGAGCGCTAGATGCGACGATCGCTCTGTCCGGAGAGAATTATGTGTTTTGGGGTGGCCGAGAAGGCTACTTCTCGTTACTTAACACCAACATGAAGCGTGAACTCGCCCACTTAGCGACGTTTCTGAAAAAGGCACGTGACTACGGCCGAGCCAAGGGTTTCGATGGCACTTTTCTGATCGAGCCAAAACCGATGGAACCCACTAAGCACCAGTATGATTTCGACGTCGCGGCGGTAATTGCGTTCATGCAGCAGCATGATCTTGTCGCCGATTTCAAAATCAACATCGAGAACAACCACGCTACGCTGGCGCGCCATACTTTTTCGCATGAAATACAGACGGCTATCGACGCTGGGTTCTTCGGCAGCCTCGATGTAAACCAGGGTGATCCTCACAGCGGTTGGGACACCGACGAATTTCTCCACAACCTCTATGATGCGGTTGAGATCATGCTGGTCTTGTTACGCGCGGGTGGAATTGGCCACGGTGGACTTAACTTCGATGCCAAGTTGCGTCGTAGCTCTACCGATTCCGAGGATCTNTTTATCGGACACATCAGTTCGATGGACACGCTGGCGCGTGGGCTTATTATTGCTTTTGAGATGCTCGAGAGCTCGGATTTGGAGGAGCGTCTTTCGGAACGCTATGCCAGCTATGATGATGGCCCCGGTGCTCANTTTGAGAGGGGTGAGCTTAGCCTGGGCGAGTTGGCTAGGCTTGCCGACAAGCTCGGTGAGCCGGAGCGGCGTAGCGGTAAGCAGGAGCTTTTCGAGAGCATGATCAATCGCTACATCCGCTGATTGCCAAGGGCTCCAGCTTAGCGTAGCGGCGCCTGAGGCGGGTGTAGGTTTTAACGCTCGACTGCTTCGGCATGATGGGGGATTCGGCTACAGGGACAGCGATCCCGTCAACTACCTTTTCCCAAGACAGCCCGCTTCCGTTTGCTGTGGCCTCGGCGTGATAGGCACGCAGAGCGGCCCCGAGACAGGCAGAATTGGTCACCTTGAAGCGTCGGACCTTGGCTTCAAAAACATCAGCCAGGACTTGAAGGATGTCAGTGTTGACTGCTGCCCCGCCTGTGGCGTGAATAACGTCGACCTCGACCCCCATCCAACGTGAGTGGTTAGCAAGTGCCATCATTTGTGCCTCCACGACGGCGCGGACATTCCGGGCCTTGTCCCCTGCGGCAAGATCGACGCGGCGGACACCGGGTGTGCGGACATCGGGCGTGATCTCGGCTTCGAACCACGGGAACATGATGGAGCCATTGTTTCCCGGTGGTGTCGCCCGAAGCATCTCAGAAAAGCCCTTCCAATCAAGGCTATGCTCGTTGCGGACCTGTTCCCGCGCTAGCGAGCCGTTCAGAAAACAGGTGAGCCCCATGTAATCGCCGGTCGGTGAGCCAAACACGTGGCCGGTTCCCGTTCGGTCGACGCGCGGCTCCCGCATCAGCCCGAAAAGCGTGTCGCTGGTCCCGAGAGAAACCGCGATCTGCCCTTCCCGGATCAACCCGGTGCCAACGAGACTGCAGGGATTGTCGCCCGACCATGCAACCACCTTCGCTGGTGGGAACCCAAAACGATGTTGCCAATATGGTGCGAGCGTGCCGACGATGGTCGACGACGGTACGATCGGTGGGAGCTTTGCGGCGAGCTTTGGGGCTGTGGCTTCGAGCATCTCCAAGGACCAGTCTCGGGTGCGCAAATCCATGAGGTTCATTCCCGAGGCATCGCCAGGATCGAGCGGCGCGTGTGCCCCAGCAAGCAGGGAGGCCATGAACGAGCTGACCATGTGCACCCGGTCAGTCGCCTCCCAGCCCTCAGGATCGTGCTTATAGAATTTGCGGATTTGTGGCCCCGTAAAACGCTCAAAGGCCCGCGAGCCAGTGAGCTGTGCCAGTTGATCAGCGTCGCCGATCGCGCCGGTGATTTCTCGACACTCCTCGGTGGTGCTTGAGTCCATCCAAATCGGCGATACTTGACGTGAGAGAACGCTTTTTTTCGGTGCCTCCTTGTTGCCACTCGTTGTTACCCCTAGTTGCTCTACCAAAGGGCAAGATGGAACGAGTCCCGCAATAACTTCCGTGGCGCGGGGGCCCAGGTACACACTTCCATGTTGTTGAGCTGATCCAGCAATGGCAGCGAGTTGCGAGAGATCTAAGCTGCTTGCCGCAATTGCTTCGAACATCTGGTCTAACGCTTCGGCCCACATCAGTGGAGACGACACCGCCACCGATGGGTCTTCGCTCGGCAGAACACCATGGCGGGTCCCGTATAGTGGCAAGTTTTCATCGAACGAGATCGAATGTTCAAAAACCAAGGATTTGCGAGGGGGTTCATCGCTGCGACCATGCCCATCGTGCTCAACCTCAAGCACGAGTGCCGTTAGGCTTTGAGTACTCGAATCAAGCCCTAGGTATAACGCCATATCTAAATCCCTGATGTGTTCAACTGGTTGTTTTCTAGGAAACCTTAGCTCAAACGCCAGGAAGGAAGCGGAGCCTACAAGTGTGCTCCAAGTAACCAAGTCATTGGGCTACCACACCTAGAAAGTGGCATACCCACTCGTTACGGGACGCGTTACTCTTTTCGAAGAGGCCAACCCGGCTTCAGGAGAGCTCCTGATGGACACAATGCAAAGCGCCGAGACGTCCCTGGGCACGCCCGTTTTCCGTGCCCGTGGCCTCACCAAGGTTTACGACATGGGTGAGATTCATGTCCATGCGTTGCGAGGTGTTGACCTGGAGCTGTATCACTCCGAGCTTATGGTTTTACTGGGCCCATCAGGTAGTGGCAAATCGACACTAGTCAATATTTTAGGTGGTCTTGACACTGCCACCAGCGGAGAGGTCTTTTACGGTGACACCGAGCTAACTGCCGCCGATGACCGGGCGCTGACTAAGTATCGTCGTCGCCACGTTGGGTTCATTTTTCAGTTTTACAATCTGATCTCAAGCTTGACCGCACGCGAAAACGTTGCCGTGGTTACTGAGATCGCCGAGGCTCCGATGGACCCTGCCGAGGCGCTCGAACTAGTCGGATTGAAAGAGCGCCTCGACCATTTCCCGGCCCAGATGTCTGGTGGCGAACAGCAACGCGTCGCCATCGCCCGAGCCATCGCCAAGCGGCCCCAGGTAATGTTATGCGACGAGCCGACGGGAGCGCTTGATTCCGCCACTGGTGTTGTTGTGCTTGAAGCTCTGGAGCGCATCAACAGAGAGATCGGTACGACGACGGTGATCATTACCCATAACGCTGTGGTTGCCGGGATGGCCGATCGCGTTCTGCACCTGACCGACGGGACGATTTCTCAGGTCGAGACCAACAAAATGAAGATCTCCCCGGAAGAGATGCACTGGTGATCCGATGAAGATGCTCGACAAGAAGATGTTCCGCGAGCTCTGGCAAATGAAAAGCCAAGTTCTTGCCATCGCAATAGTCATCGCAAGCGGTGTCGGCAGCTTCGTTATGTCACTAAGCACCCTCGAATCCTTGCAAACGACCCGTGCCACCTTCTACCAGGAGTACAACTTCGCTGAAGTATTTGCGACTTTGAAGCGAGCCCCGGAAAACGTGAAGGAACGAATCGCTGGTATTCCTGGCGTTGAACTGGTCGAGACACGAGTCGCCGCTAATGTTGTGCTCGATATCCCCGACTTTGCCGACGCGGTAAGGGGATTGTTGATTTCGATCGACGAGCCCTATGGCTCCCTGCTCAACAAAACCTATTTGCGCAGCGGCCGCATGATTGTGCCAGGGCGAGCCGACGAGGCTTTGGTTTCAGAGGCGTTTGCCGAAGCTCACGGCTTTGAGCCTGGCGCTGAGATTGCCGCGATTATCAATGGCCGCCGCCAGGAACTGACCATCGTCGGTGTGGTTCTTTCCCCAGAATATATTTACATGATCGCGCCTGGNGGCGTTTTCCCGGACTTCGAGCGCTATGGGGTTCTGTGGATGAACCGCGAACCGCTTGCATCCGCTTACGATATGGACGGCGCTTTCAACGATGTCACGTTGACCTTGTCGCCAGGTGCCAGTGAAGAAGCGGTTATCGAATTACTCGACCAAGTCATTGAGCCTTATGGTGGCTTTGGGGCAATTGGTCGGGACACTCAGATTTCACATCGATTTCTATCAGAGGAATTTCGATCGCTGCGTATCATGGCAAGAATTTTCCCCATTATTTTTCTCGGTGTTGCTTCCTTTCTTCTAAACATCGTAATTACTCGTCTCGTTCGGGCACAGCGGGAGCAAGTGGCTACCCTCAAGGCCTTCGGTTATAGCAACCTCGGTGTGTTGTGGCATTTCACGAAGCTGACTACTGTCATCGTGATCTTGGGAGTCGTTGCTGGCCTCGGCCTGGGGGCACAGCTCGCTCGGTCAATGGCCGAGATGTACATGGAGATCTACAAATTTCCTTACCTGGAGTTCACTGTCTCACTACCGGTAGTGGTCGGAGCTGCTGTCATCAGCCTTACGGCAGCCCTTCTTGGTGCCGCCTACTCGGTTTTCCAAGCGGTTAGCCAACCGCCTGCCGAGGCAATGAGGCCCGAGGCGCCAGCCATCTATCGTGAGGCTACCGTCGAACGGCTAGGCCTAAAACGGTTTTTGACACAGCCGACGCGAATGATCCTGCGTCATATCGAGCGCCAGCCAGTTAAGTCAATGATGACGATTATTGGAATCGCGTTCTCGGTGGCGGTCCTGATGGTCGGTATGTTCTTTTCCGACGCTATCTACCGGATGGTCCAGGTTCAGTTCGGCTTCGCACAACGCGAGGATCTTGCGGTCATCTTCGTCGAACCGACTTCGTACCGTGCCTACTACGAGTTGCTGAACCTCGAAGGTGTCGAATATGGCGACCCGTTTCGGTTCGTGCCCGTTGACCTCAAGAAAGATCATCGAAGTTTTCGTACTGCCATCCAGGGTATCGAGCCTGGAAGCGATCTCGTGCGATTGATTGACACGTCTCTGCAGCCGGTTCCGCTTCCCCGGGAAGGCTTGGTTCTGACTCGGTACCTGGCCGATGTTCTTGGGGTACAGGCTGGCGAGATGATCACGGTGAAGGTGCTTAGGGGCCGCCGACCAGTCCGTGAGGTTCCCCTTACTGCGTTGGTGAGCGAATATATTGGTGTATCGGCGTATATGGATCGATCCGCACTGAATCGCTTGATGGGTGAAGGCGATCTAATCTCTGGGGTCTACCTCGCCACCGATGAAGCCCATCT
This sequence comes from Acidobacteriota bacterium, assembly GCA_002722645.1. Lineage (GTDB taxonomy): Bacteria > Acidobacteriota > UBA890 > UBA890 > UBA890 > UBA890. The sequence continues at coordinate 37,205 of PBML01000025.1, read as the reverse complement.
AGAGGATATCTACTTGAAGCTCGAAGAAATCCCACGTGTTGCAGGATCGGTGAATGTTGATAACTCGATCGAGAGCTTCTTCGCCACGATGGGGAACCAGTTGCTGACCTGGTCGATCATCATGACCATGCTTGCCGGCTCGATTGCTATCGGCGTGGTGTACAACAGTGCCCGTATCGCCCTCGCGGAACGTAGCCGAGAGTTGGCCAGTCTGCGCGTGCTTGGCTTTCGTCGCGGCGAGGTTTCCTACATCCTTTTGGGGGAGATCGCGGTGTTGACACTTGTGGCTATTCCGGTTGGCTTCATCTTTGGGCGTGGCCTGTGTGCATACATGGCCAGTGCGTTTCAAAGCGACTTGATGCGCATTCCGACCATCATTGATCCAAGCACGTACAGTTATTCAGCTGGCGTCGTGTTGGTCTCTTCCGTCATCTCGGGACTCATCGTCCGGCGCCGAATCGACCATCTCGATCTTGTCGCCGTATTGAAGACAAGGGAGTAATTCGTGAGTTGGCTTCGAAAACTCAGCTGGCTGGCCGTTGCCATCGTTGTGGTTACGGCTATTGCGATGGGATTTGTGCCCAGCCCCGTTCTTATCGACACGGCTTCGGTTGATCGCGGGACCTTTGAGGTGACAGTTCGGGAAGAGGGCAAGACTCGTGTTGTTGAGCGTTACGTTGTTTCGGCGCCAGTGGCGGCCTATGCCCGCCGCCTAGGGTTCGATGTCGGTGATGAGATTCAGGAAGGCGAGGTGTTGCTGTACCTTGAGCCTCTGCGTTCCCAAGTTCTCGACTCGCGTACCCGAGCTCAAGCGGAAGCGCGCGTAGCTGTGGCACAGGCGGCTTTGCTTGTTTCGGAGCAGGAAGTTAGCGCGGCTGAAGCCGATGCGCTGTATGCGCAAGCTGATGTTGCGCGGGTGCGACAACTGTTCGAGCGGGGTGCAATATCGCAAACGTCTTTGGATCTTGCGGAAACCGCTGCGCGCCGCACGACGGCCCGGCTTGAGTCAGCACACCGCGCGGTTGACGTTGCAAGTTATGACATTGAAGCGGCCCAAACCGCCCTCCGTTACTCTGAGACCGCCGGTGCCGGTGGCGAGACCGTACCGGTTCAATCGCCGGTTGCCGGTAGAGTGTTGCGTTTGTTGCACGAAAGTGAGGGGGTGGTTGTTGCTGGCCAGCCACTGGTCGAGGTTGGTGACCCCGATCTATTGGAGGTCGAAGTTGAAGTTCTCTCAGCAGATGCCGTAAAGATTGCTCCTGGGACGAACGTACGATTCGAGCGTTGGGGCGGCGAGGGTGTACTTGATGGTGTCGTTTCGGTTGTAGAACCGGTTGGGTTCACCAAGATCTCTGCGCTAGGTGTCGAAGAACAACGAGTGTTGACCGTTATTGACATCGTTTCGCCAACGGAAAAGTGGAAGAGACTCGGCGATCAATATCGCGTCGACGCTGTTTTCATCGTTTGGAGCGGAAACGATGTCCTTAGCATTCCTTCAAGTGCCACATTCCGTCACGGGGAAGGCTGGGCCGCGTTCGTGGTCGTAGATGGTGTTGCCTACCGACGTGAGATCGAGATCGGCCAGCGTAGTGGTTTGCGGGCCGAGGTCCGCTCGGGGCTGAGCGCCGGGGAGACCGTAGTTGTCCACCCCGATGACTCGATCTCAGACGGTACTGCGGTCGAGACGATTAATTAAGTAAGCGGCGTACCTACAAGGTCCCCGTTGGAACCTGCCGTTTGGCTCGTTATGATGCGAGCCATCAGATCTTCAACTTTCCCCCATGGAGGGTTTCATGCATCCCGTGCGAGCCATTCTCTTTTCCTTAGTCCTCGTTGTTATCTCGGCGTTACCCGTCCTGGCGCAATCCAGTGGGTTCGGCCTCACCGTCGTCGTCGATGGCGATGACTTGATCATTGGTGAGCCCAACAACAGTTTTCGGCAAGGCACGGTCTATGTGTATCGAAAAAGTGGTGACACTTGGGCGGAGGTAACGCGATTACAAGCGGAGGAATCCGAGCGGGCCGATGGTTTTGGCGCCGTGCTGGCGATGGATGGGGACACACTTTTCGTAGCTCAGCGGGGGGGAATGTTGCACGCCTTCGAGCGTGACGGGGCGAACTGGCGTTCCTCTGGGACTCTCAGCGTCGATGGACTTACTGGCCCTGACCCCGGTTGTGGTCAGCAGTATGGCTACTGCGGCACTGATTTCGGTATCGCGATAGCTATAGAAGGTGACTGGATGATGGTTGGCAAGCCGGGTCGGGCTGCGAGTGCCGGTGGTCGTGGGGGTCGTGGTACACCACAACCAGCCGAGCCTGGAGCGGTCTATATCTTCCGGCGCGGCGGTTCTGGAAGATGGACTCTACAGGGGAGCCTAGAGCCAACCGATGGGATCGTTGCAGGGGACAGCTTTGGAAGGTCTATTGCTTTTTCTGACGGCCGCGTTTTCGTTGGTGCGCCAACTCGTGCGGCGGACGTTGTGGCTCAGCCCCAGGGCGGTGGTCGTCGTCGTGGGCGGGGACCGTCGCCAGTTCCAGAGGATACGATGCCCGTACCCGAGGTCGGCCGTGTCTTCGAGTTTCGCTATGAGAACGGCAACTGGCGCGAGACAGCTTCGCTTGGATCTGAGAACGAGCGCGCCGCTAACTTCGGCGCCGCCATTTCTCTTGAGAGCAACACGGCTGTAATCGGTGCCCCCGGAAGTGGCGACGGTCATGGCGCTGCTTATGTTTATAAGTACGATGAGGAGAATGGTGTTTGGGAGGAGCATTCGCGGCTAGCTGCCTTTAGCGGCATTCGTGGTGACCGCTTTGGCACGGCGGTTGCTATCGATGGCAAAGACGTTTGGGTCGGTTCACCGGCTCCGCGGGGTACCGATACCGGCATGGTCTATCTGTACCGTGATGAAGGCGGGGAACTACTTGGCGCCCCACGGCGCATATTCTTGAAAGAAACTGTGACTCGCGATGCATTCGGCGACCGCATCGCCTCTAGCGGCGGTATTGCGGCCGTATCGGCCACCGGAATGGACCATCAGGCCGGAGCCGTTTATGTGTATGAGCGCAACACAAACGGTGAATGGGAGGATCGCGGCGAACTGGTCAGTGAGCCGGATGCACTGCCAGCTTTGCTCGGCGAGGTGCGTGAGTGCACCAATGGCAAGATTGGTCCGTTTGATTGCGATGGCATCGACTTGCTCGCCTTCATCCCGGGGTCGATGCTCAAAGCAGAAGGCGATTCGCGAGGCGTGCGCACGAATGATAACTGGGGCTGGACTGACCCAGTGACTGGTCGCGAGTATGCGCTCATCGGCCGTAATGATGGGACTTCGTTCTTCGATATCACTGACCCTCTCAATCCCTTACTGGTGGGTGATTTAGCTAAGACCCAGAACACGCCGCCTTCACAGCTTTGGCGAGATATCAAGTTTTACAACGAGCATGCTTTCATCGTCGCCGATGGCGCTGGAGCCCATGGAATGCAGGTCTTCGACATGTCGAAACTGCGCGACGTGCCGAATATGCCCATGGTGTTTCAACCTGATAGCCACTACGACCTCGTAGAAAGCGTCCACAACATCGCCATCAATACCGAGACTGGTTTTGCTTACCTGGTCGGTGCTAACGGGCGTGAGAGTTGTGGCGGGGGGCTGCACATGATTGATATTCGCGACCCGCTCAATCCGAAATTTGCGGGATGTTTTCGGGATGAGCGCGGGACCCACGATGTGCAGTGCGCCGTGTACCGAGGTCCAGACGAACGGTACGAGGGCCGCGAGATTTGCCTAAAGGCAAATGGTGGCTTTTTGTCAGTTTCGGACGTTACCGACAAGGAAAGCCCTGTATTGCTAGGCCGTGGCACCTACCCCAATCCTGCTTATTTGCACCAGGGTTGGCTGACTGACGACCATGCCTATTTCATCATGAACGACGAGTCAGACGTGATCCGTGGCAATGCTGAAACAACGCGCACCACGATCTGGGATCTGAGTGATCTTGAAGACCCACTATTGACAACCATGTTCATGGGCTCGTTGCCTGCCAGCGCCCACAACCTGTATGTCAAGGGCGATTTTGTCTACCAGGCGAACTATCGCTACGGTTTGCACATTCTCGACATCACGGATCCAGAGAATCCGGTTGAGGCGGGAATGTTCGATACAGCCCCGTATTTAGAGGGACCGGGTTTTTCCGGAGCTTGGAGCAACTANCCGTTNTTTGAATCTGGAACGATTATTGTTACAAGCTTAATGGAAGGTGCATTCCTGTTGCGCAAGCAGGATTAAGCCATCCTTTGCGGTTGCACTCACTTGGTCGATGGCTCTCATGCTTGGGACGTTGATTGACGTTCCTGTTAGCTTTGACCCTTACANCNGGTGCCTTTGATTNCTAGAAGGCTTGGCGGTCTATCNCTCGCGCACTCGCAGCACGAACACGCCNTCGCGCCCGCTGGCGACCACCACCACCCCAGATTCGAAGAACGGNTAGTTGCTCCACGAACCGATCGACCCGCTGATGATATCGCCCATTCCAAAGTCGCTTCCCCACGGTACGGTGTCGAAGTATCCGAGCGCCGTCGGTTTCTCAGGATCNGAGATGTCGACCACCCGTAGACCACTACGGTAGTTAGACTGATACATCACGTCGCCTACGATATAGAGATTGTGGTCGGTGGCCTCGCTGTCGGTCTCGTAGGTTCCAACTAGGATCGGATCGTCGAGTTCCTGNACATCAAATATNAGTGTGCGGGTACCAGGCACCAAACCAGAGAATTCGTCGAGTTCGTCGTTTAAGTAGAAATAGCGTTGATCGGGGGTCAGCCAGCCTTGGTGTGAGTAGGCTANGTTTGGGTACTCGCCACGCGCGATCGCAACGGGGTTGCGCTTGTCNGTGGTATCGGCGATTGACAACGCCGAAGCTCCATTGGACNTGAAGCAGATCTCGTGCCCGGTATAGCGTTCGTCTGGNCCCGCGTAAGTGACGCATTGNGCATCGTGGGTGCCGCCAGTACCTGCCATTCCAGTGCTGATGTCNGTAAAGCAGCCGGCAAAGGCGGGATTTCGGGGGTCCTCGATGTTAATCATGTGCAAGCGGCCGCCACAGCTCTCACGGCCGCCAGCCCCCACGATGAAAGCGAAGTCNGANCCCGGATTCACGACCATGTTGTGGGCACTGTCGACACCGCGATAGGTGGTGTCGGCCGTAAAGGTCAACGGCTCGCCCGAGAATTCTCGCAGCCGGGTCATATCGAACACCTGCATCCCGTGCTGTCCGGCGCTGTCTGAGACGATAAACGCAAAGTCTTTCTCGACCTTCACGTCGCGCCAAAGCGAGGTGTTAGCTTCGTCTGTCTTGGGCAACTTGCCAACCCATACTGGGTGGCTCGGCTCGGTGACATCGACGAAAGTGGTTCCGTCACGCATACCAACGACGACGTAGTCTCGGTCGGTATCGGGGTCGGTCCAGCCCCATATGTCGTTCACACCGACGCCGCGGCTGCCGCCGATCATGTGGGTTGGCAGGAAGGAGACCATGTCAACGTTGTCACACAGGAACGGACCGGCTTTGCCGTCGACGCAGGGGATGCCTTCACCGACAACAGGATCAAGGCCGCTTGTCCCCGACAGAACTTCCGTGCGGTTCCAGCCAATGTGGTCGCGTTCCATGATTACCGCAGTGCCGGCACCGTAGTCGTTGCCGGGAACACCGGCGACAACTACGTCAGCTTTTGCGGCAACCGCAGCGGAAAGAATCGAGAACTGTCCAAGGTTGGCGGCGCCGAGCTTGGTCGCTGAATCCCAGCTGTTGAGACTGCTGCGGGTTAAGTGGTAAACGCGGCCTAGACGCCCCGCAGAACCGGGGGCACCGATGAAAGCCTCGTTTTCGCTAAACGCGATCGACGCGCCGAAATAACTTCCCGGTAGGCGATCATACGGCTCAAGGCCTGGAAGCTGGTCCCAGTTTTGTTCCACGGGGTCATAGAAATAGAGGTAAACGGCTCCGATCAGACCGTTGGCACCGGGGGCCCCAACCATGACTTGGCCCTTGTGCATTGCTACCGCATAACCGAAATTCGCTCCGGAACCTGCACCCGAACCGTTCAGTTGCCCAGCTTGCTCCCAATCGTTGTCGCGGTTCTCGAAAATATACGCCATTCCTGGAGGTGCGTCTGGAGCATATCCGGACAGGAAAAAATCGAGTTTGCGGTCAGGCGCGCCAGCGATCGCCCAGTCGCCGTCTATGGCGACCGACATTCCAAAGTTCTCATTGTCGGTACCCGCTCCGGAAAATGCGCCGACATGTTGCCAGCCACCCTCCCGTAGCTCGAACACGTGGGCAGAGCCGGTGCCTCCAGATGCCTCAGGTGCGCCCACGATAAGGCGATTGCCGCTAATTCCCACGGAGGCGCCAAAAAGATCACCTGTACTATTGTTCGGTGCCTCGATCTTGGCGACTTGAACCCATGTCCCTTCTTGTTTTTCGAAAACGTACGCCGCGCCTGCGCCCATGAGTTCGGCACCGATGATGAGCCGGTCCCCGTCGATGGCCATTCCGCTGCCGAATCCGTCAGCGTCCATTGCATCATCAGCGGTGAGCGCGGCGATTTCTGCCCATCCACCCGAGTCGGGGCGGTACACATACACATATCCAGGGGTCGCCTGGTTGCCTGGTTCACCAATGAAAACCTCGCCATCGCCCACGGCGACGGTTCTACCGAACCCGATTTGAGCATTTGCCGGAGTTACTACAAAGGTGAAGATGGCGAATACCACGATACTTGAAACAAGCTTTCTCACGGACTACCTCCGAAGTTGAAATCGTTCCCAAGAAGGTTACCGCAACTTCGTTGACTGTAATGGTTGCCCCAAACACCATTTCATAATTCGATATACCTAGTTACGCTGGTATTAACCCCGCACCTCGGTTTGCTACTCCGCTAGCAACACGACAGGAACACACTGAATGAGCGCTATCAATCTGCGTATCCAACTCTTGCCGCACGCGATGGGACTCGACCTCCCCGAATATCAGACCCCAGGCTCGTCGGGTATTGACCTTCGTGCTGCGGTTCAAGAGCCGACCATCATCGGAAGTGGGAAAAGAGTGATGATTCCAACCGGCCTCAAGATGGAAATTCCGGCTGGTTACGAGGGGCAGGTGCGCACCCGGTCGGGCCTGGCGGCAACTCGCGGGTTGGTAGTACTTAACTCGCCCGGAACGATAGACGCCGATTACCGTGGAGAGGTCAAGGTCATCCTGATGAATCTTGGCAGCGAACCATTGACCATCAACAGGGGCGAGCGGGTCGCGCAGCTGGTCATTGCACCCGTGACCCGTGTGGCCATTACGGAAGTTGAGGACGTCGATGAAACAATACGAGGATCAGGTGGTTTCGGATCGACAGGGGCTAATTGATTAAGGATTGGCCGAGTCGCCACGAATTACGTCGAGACGCAAACTGATCGTTGAAGATCCCGAAACAGACTCAGAGGCCGTCAATGATGCGCTGGAAGATGGCGCGTGCCTGGCCAATGGCTTCAGAGTACGCACGCCGCTCGGCATCGGTGTTGAACGAATCGCGAGTCTCGACTCGATCCCACAGTATGTTGATTGTTTCAAGGAGAAACTGGGCATCTTCAACGGATGTGTAGTTGCGCCCATCGCGAACGACATAAACTGGGCTTGTTGCGGCAAATGGAAACGCGTCGCCGACATATTCGCTTGGTGGGCCGCTGGCACGAGCAGCGATCCATCCGCTACCCGGGAGCTCAATTGTGGTTGATAGCTTCCAGACTTCGTTCGGGTTGTACCCGACAAAATCAGCTTCTCCCCATGTGTGAGCAACACTTCCATTGACGATGATTTCAACGCGTTCGAGTGGTGCAAGCGATGTTACTGCCAAACTGATGTCGAAAGTCGTATCGTCACTGCTTTCGAGGGCAAACTCCTCACCTGGTTCTAACATGGTCCCCGGGCTTAGTCCCCCGTGGCCGACATTCAGGAACAGCAACGGCCCGTTAGTTCCGAACGTCTTTTCCTCCCTTACGGCATCGAGCCAGCCGCTAAAGGTGAGGGGTGGGGCTCCATCGATGTGAACATAGGTGCGGGCCGTACCGCCTGAGGGGTCAAGCCAAACGTCGGAGAAGTTGTCAGTCCCCCCGGTGGCAGCTAGGCGGAAGCCGCAGTTTAGGAGTCGGTAGTACATTTCGGCCGACTCCATCTCAAGGGAGGCAATGGAGACTACGTCGAAGAAGTCGCCGCGGCCGAGCGCGACGTGAACGGGAATATCGGCGGTCGCAGCACGCTGCGGGGTATCAACAGGCCCATTGTAAGGATGTACGAACCCGGCGATACCACCCTGACTGTAAGTGGCATCGATGTGGGCCAGCTTAAGTACATCGGGCGCGTACGGTGTGCCACGGGCGCCGCCAATGAACGGCATGATGAAACGGTGCAAACCCAGCAAAGCCACGTGACCGTATGAGCCACGGAACTCTTGTGTGTAGTACAGAATGCGTTCTTCCCCGGACATCTCGTACGGTTCGCCGGTCAAGTTCTCCAATCGCCCCATGATTTTCGTCCCATCCATATGGATCAGGGCGTTGGCGACGCGCACATCGTCGGCTTCGAGCTGCCGAAAAAACATCTCTGGGGTAAGGCCGAAACGCCCCTCGTGCAGGTCGTGGGTGTGCATATCGCTGGAGTACCAGCCTAGAGTGAACAATGGGTCCAGATTGACGAAACGGTTGAGAACCAACGTCACATCGGTACTTTCCCCCGCGATGACGTCGGCGCTCACCTTCGTTGGGAGGTACTCGAATCCGCGCATTGCTTCGATTGAAGCTAAGCCTGCCGGCAACTCGATTTCGAAGCTACCGTCGGTGTGTGCATAATGCCTCTTATTCACCCACATCATGCGATGGAATCCACCATCTTCGGTGTACGCGCGACCGTCAGAGGCGGTCAACATAATGCGTGCTGGCGTTGGCTGTCCGCTTTCGTCGAGAACTCGGCCTCGTATTGTGCCGGTTTCAGTTCGCGGATGCCGTGAGGTGATTTCTACTTCACGCCAAGAANTACGAGCACCACCACCTGGCCCCATCGTGTACAACTGTGTTGGGCCCTGGTGATTAGAGACGAAAGCGATCCTATTGCCGTCAGGACTAACAGCGACACCGAATTCATCCGAAGGCACATCAGTCAAGCGAACTCGATTCCCCCCCTGNGCGGAAACCACGGCGATGTCGTTGGAGCCACCAGAATCCGACGAATAGAAAATCGCCGCATTGTCTGCTGACCATGTGGGCTCGGCACGGTAGCTGGTTTCTTCGGTGTGCACTAGGTATGGCTCATCGGCTGTTCCCGGCNTGCCGGTGTTGTTCAACACATGCCTCTTAGCCCATATAGCTCCACTGCCGAGTGTCCCGGGGGCCGGTGCCATGAATGCAACTAAAACGCCGTCAGGCGAGACGGATGGTTGATACTGGTTTCCGGGGCCACCCACAATTTCTTCAACTATTAATCTTNCANTNGNGACGTTGGCAGGNGTTANNGGGTGANCGCTGAAGATGTCGAAGCCACCGTTACGNCGGGAAGCAAAGAGNATTTGGCGATCGTCGGCTGACCACACTGGCTGCAAGTCGTAGCCGGGACTATTTGTGATGCGTCGCACCGGTCCACCGCTGGCAGCAACGATGCCAATCTCGAGGTCGCCATCTATTTCATACGTCAGCGCGATAGTGGTGCCGTCGTGGCTCCAAGCTGGCTCGAAGTGGTAGGCAGGCCCCTCGGTTAACGCGATCGCTTCTCCACCCTCAGCGGGTACTTTCCAGATGTCACCGCGCATCGAAAACGCGATCCATTTACTGTCCGGGCTCCACGCTGGATCCATTGGACCAGTCGAGACNGGGGGTAGCATGTGAAACTCAACTCGTGTTTGCGCCAGGCTATTCGTAAAGGTGGATATAGCGAGCAAGCCGGNGCCAATGAGCAACGCAAGCCAACGTTTCCGGGGTCTCAAGGTTTGCATCGAGCGAGTGTACACTTGCTGCAGATTGCGCGAGTTATTGACCACTATGTTGTCTTTACACGAGAGTTTGTCGACCGCATTGCCTTTCGGCTACCCGATGAAACAATGGATAGGGAGCGCAAGTGGTCGTGGCCAGTAGTGTATCGGGATGCTCGGGTTAGAATGCGGCTCTATGAAGAACCAGCTCATCGGCATCTTTCTGTTGGCAACGGTGGTCAGTACAGCGTGTAGCTATCGTGGGGCCGAGCTCGGCGAAGACAACGCTGTTTCTGTGGACACGCCTGAGCTCAGCGGGGATGAAGCAGCGGACCTAGCCGCGTTTATTGACTCGATTTCGTTTGCAAGAGTGCCAGATCTTAACCTGGAAATGGCACTCACCTTGGTGGCGATGCCGCTTTCTTGCTTGGATCACCCCCATGCGGCCCCGCGTGACCGCAGTACCTACCTTGACGAGACCGTTGCCGCCCGCCGGCCNGGCTATGAACGCGACCGCTCNTTCTACGGCTGTTGGGATTGGCATTCAGCNGTCAATTCAACCTGGGCTATGGTCAAGATTCATAAGGAATACCCCAGCCTACCTGTCAGCGGACTTGTGCGAGAGAAGTTGAACGATCATTTGTCGGCGCGGGCGCTGGAGGGGGAATTGGAGTACTTCCAAACCGCAGGTGGTTTCGAGCGACCGTACGGGTACGCCTGGTTGCTAAAGCTGTACGCTGAGTTGCGGACTTGGGACGATCCCGATGCGCCGGAATGGGCTGACAATCTTGAACCGCTCGCGGCCCTGTTTTCGGAACGTATGGTCGCCTACTTGGCAGACCTTGAACGTCCGTCTCGCAGTGGCGCCCACAGCAACACGTCGTTTGCCCTCTCNATGATGCTTGACTACGCGCGAGTCGTTAACGACAACGCACTTGAGGAAGCAATCNACGAATCATCACAGCGGTTGTTCCTCGACGATTATGGCTGCCCGACGGCCTACGAACCGTGGGGTTCTGATTTTTTGTCGCCATGCCTCGAGGAAGCGGCACTGATGGCCGAGATTCTTGAGCCAGCGGAGTTTTTAGTTTGGTTCGAAGATTTTATGCCGCAGGTTAACGCCCGTGAATTTTTGCCTCTTACTATGCCGGTGGACACCTCGGAAGAGCCTTCTGATGGCGATCCCGAGGTATCCGAACATCCTGGCCAGAAGGTGGCTGATACTCAAGTAAGCAAGCCGGCGAGCGCAGGTTTCTCAGGTGATGAAGAAGAGACTGACAAGACCACCACATCGGACGAGGAGCAACGGCGAATCGACGAGGAAACTCGTGCCTTGGGTGGCAAGTCACACCTCATAGGACTGGCATTTATCCGTGGCGATGCAATGAATCGAATTGCCGCGGTTTTGCCCCCGAGCGACTTGCGTATGGAGGCCTACCAGAAACTCGCTGCATTACACGGCGCGATGGGCTTCGAAGCAATGTTCGATGCCGATTACGCAGGTTCCCACTGGATCGGCACATTCGCGTTGAAGTATCTATTGACCGAGGGCCCCGAATAGTTCTCAAGGCTCCGAAGGTTTCGCTATCGTAGAGCCTGTGCCCGGACAGACTCGATGTTAAGGACCCACACACTGCGGCCGTGCGAGCCGATAACAATCTCCGGGTCGCGCGGATGGACTTCTAGGTCGTGGACAGGTGTAGTCGGTAGTTTTGTCGACAGGGAATCCCACGTTTGTCCACGGTTGAGTGATACATACACGCCCAGATCGGTACCGGCGTAGAGCAAATCTTCATTAGTCGGATCCTCTGCAATGACGTTGATCGACTCCGCTGGCAAGCTGTCGCTAATCGATAGCCATGAGTCGCCGAAATCATGAGAGATGAACAAGTAGGCATTGAAGTCGTCTTCTCGATAGCCGGTAAACGAAGCGTAAACGCGACCTATCTCGTGCTCAGAGGCAACCAGGCGACTCACCCATTTTCGTGGCAACCCTTCGTTTATTTGTTCCCAGGTGTCGCCATCATTGGTCGTGCGCCAAATTGCCCCCCCCTCGGTGCCAGCGTAAATGATACCGGGCAGTAAGCGCGATTCTGCCAGCATCGTGATCGTGCCGAACGGCACCGNGGAGCGCATACCTTCGCCCTCGTCCGAGAGATCCGGGCTCATTGCCTCCCAGTTGTTGCCACGGTTTTTTGAGCGCAGGACATAGTTTGCCCCCACGTAAAGGGTGCGTGGGTCGTGACGAGAGATGATGATCGGCGTGTACCAGCTAAATCGCCATTCCGGCTGTCCTTCAGGGGCGCGGGCTCGGATGTTCTGGGTCGAATCGCCACCCGACTGCACATCCCCACCTGGCTGGATGTCCATACGAAGCATCGCACCATGCTGGTGTTCGTAATAAACGATATTGGGGTTGGTGGGATCGCGCAGGGTGTCAAAAGAGTCCCCACCGGTCCAGCGATCAAGGTAGACGTTTTCCCATGGGTCATCGGTGTGGTCCGCAACGTCCGCATCGCTGGGACCATACAAAGCTGCGTTGTCCTGCGTGCCACCGAATACGTTGTACGGGTACTCCATGTCGAGGGACACCGAATAGAACTCAGCCGCTGGGATGTTGTTCATGTGCAGCCAAGTTTGGCCGCGGTCGTTTGATTCGTACAACCCGCCATCGTTGCCGAGCAAGATACGGTCGGCATTTTGCGGGTCGATCCAGATCTCATGGTGATCGAGATGCATGACTAGTCCACGTGTATCGTGGATACGAACGATGATTTCCCCAATTTGCTCGAAGGTCTTGCCGCCATCAACCGAGTGGTAGCCACGGTTACCCAGGGCGAAAATTTCGTCTTCGTTGTCGGGGGAAACGCGGATGTCGGTAAATTTCCAACCGTAGACTCCAAAGAAGCCGTAGGTGTCGTCAACGTTTGCTTTGAACCAGGTAGAGCCTTTGTCATTCGATCGGTAAATCTCGCCTCCAATGATCTCGCGAGGCGTCTGGTTACTTTCACTTCCGCCTGGTATGGCATCAGGTGGCGCAGGTACGTTGCGGTTGTCGACAAATGCGTAAATGATATTCGGATCCGAAAACGCGACGTCGAGGCCGATGCGGCCGAGCGGGCCGGAGGGCAAGCCGTTGGTAAGTTTGGTCCACGTCTCGCCAGCGTTGATGCTTTTATGGATCCCACTCTCGGGGCCGCCTTCGTGGGGGGTGCCACTCACTGCTTGCCAAGTGGCAGCGTAGAGGATGTCACTGTTGCTTGGATCGATTGCCATCTCGACCACCCCGGTACGTTCGCTTACATAGAGGGTTTTGCGCCAGGTTTGCCCACCATCTGTCGTCTTAAAGACGCCTCGCTCTTCATTGGGCGACCAAAAATGGCCGATGGCTCCGACGTAGACGATTTCGGGGTTGTTGGGGTCGATGATGACTTTGCCGATGTGATGAGTGTCTTGCAAACCCATGTTNTGCCAGGTTTCGCCCGCATTTTCAGACTTGAATACCCCGGTGCCAGCGAACGAATAGCCGCTGTGGCGTGGCTGAGTTTCCCCGGTCCCGACCCATACGATGTCCGGATTCGATGGCGCAACGGCTACGTCCCCAATCGTGAATGTGGATTCGTTTTCGAAGATTGGGGTCCACGTGATGCCATTGTTAGTTGTTTTCCAGAGGTTGCCCGAACCGATACCAGCGTAGATTGTGCCGTGGCTGCCAGACGGAACAGCGATCGCTTCGACACGGGCACCTGCTTGCTTGGGGCCGATGGCACGCCACTCAAGGTCGCGAAAAGGCGAGTCCTTCGCCATTTGCACGTGTTGGTCCCAGGAACGCATCCGGGCTTCACTGCTGGTGGCCTGTTGTGCGGTTGCACCGGTTAAACCGAGAAGGCTGAGCGCGACGAAAAGAGAAGCGGTGGGAGTGGTTTTCATCGTGGCACCTGTTCGTTAAATTCTTTGGTCTTCGACAATTGTCATTCCATAGTGTTTTCTGGTTCCTTGCGGACAAGGATCGCCGAGCGGAAGGTGTCTTGAATAACGGAAACCTTGGTTTCAGAAGTTGATCACCAACGAGGTTGTAAAGCCCGTGTCGAGTTTTTTCTTGCTTACGATGACGTTGCCGAGGACTGCTCCAGAGGGATCCTCCAGATCGATTTCTTCTAGGGCTGGATCGTTTCGATAGACGAGCCGCAAACTTGCCTTCAAGGCCATTCTGTCATTGATCGCCACACCGATGCCATTTGCCCAACGAAAGCGGTAGTTGCTCGGTGACATGATGCTGCCTTCCAAGGTCATGCTGCTATCGACGTCAGTGTTTTCGTTAACTTTCATGTCGAACTCATAGAAAAGCTGGTATCCAAAGTAGTTATTGGAGCCGTCGAAGGTCATCTCCCCAGCTGAGTAGCCAAAGCCGTATCCAGTGCGGAGCTCGATATTTTCAGGTGTTTCCCAGTTGTTGCCAGCTCCGCCAGCGGGCGCGANGCGGAAGGTAATGCCGGCCGGCTGGTCACGTTCTACGTCAACGCGGCCATACCAGAAAAACCGATCAGAAACGTTCCTCAGGTAACGGGCTTTAGCNTAAANACGATCAGTATCAGGTTCTACGGNCGGTTCAATAATTTCGAANGCTTCTTCAGTGCCGAGCGCAAATCGCTCGTCTCCCGAGTCGGCGCGCAGAATGCCAAATTCTAGATTTAGGTCAGCGTCCACCCAGGNGTACTCAAACACGTTGCGCAGGTTAAACGAGTTGGTGGTGGCGTTGCCATAGGTGAAAACCCAGCCGAGTTCGGTAGAATTTGACCAAACTCTTTCCGCCAGAGACTCCTGGGCTAGAGCTGGCGGCGCGTAGATTGAGCTTGTTAGAAAGATTGCAAGAGCAACGGTGCTGTTGCCGGCGGGATTATTTATTCGCTGTGCAAGCTTCGAGATCATATTTTCGGGTTAACGGTCGTTTGTCTGAGAATTGGTTTTAGCTAATCGGAGGATACGATACTAGGTCCCGGGGATTACGATTTGCCACTTCCATCCCAGGACAGGACAATTGCATTGTTCGCGGGATACTAGAGACATCGGAGGTTCTTGGTGACGGACAAGGACAATAGGCAGGCCAACGAAATTGCCACCCTCGGAGGCGGTTGTTTTTGGTGCGTCGAAGCGGTTTTCCAGGAACTTGAAGGGGTGCGTTTCGTTGAATCTGGATACTCAGGTGGTGAAAAGCCAAACCCAACATACCAAGAAGTCTGTAGTGGGGTNACAGGGCATGCCGAGGTTGTTCAGGNCCATTTCGATTCCAACANCATTGTCTTTCGTGAGNTTCTCGAGGCNTTCTTTGCTACACACGACCCGACGACCCTCAACCGGCAGGGCGGCGACATCGGAACTCAGTATCGCTCGGCGATCTTTNTCGATTCANCACAACAACGGGAANTTGCAGAGNAGCTCATTGCAGAGCTCGACTCACGCCAGATTTTCGATTCCCCNATNGTCACNGAAGTTACCGAGCTNGACACTTTTTATNCGGCTGAGAACTACCATCAGGACTACTTCCGTCANAANCCAGCGCAGGGTTATTGTCAGGCAGTCATTAGCCCAAAGNTGTCGAAATTCCGCTCNATGTTCGTTGGCCGNTTGAAGACNGCGCAGTAGCCTAAGAACTGAAGGGTTTCTCAGGNCGAACCTTAGCTGAGTCCTTCNCGTGTTNAGCTGTCTGAGTCACTTGCTGCNCAAAGCATNAAAACTACGCTGCTGCTTCCTGCTCCATNGACTCTTGATATGTGCCGAAGCGCGCCAGGCTGTTCATCCTGGCCCGGTGGTAAAAGGCTTTCTTGGCGGCCTCGACGTTGGCGGTCTCACCAGCCCACGCCTGCAACGTTGCTGCCTGCAGCGCNCGTCCATAAGAGAAGCTCAACTGCCAGGGGAATCCCCCGATCTGATTCATTGCGTTGAGATTGACCGTAGCTTCAAGCTCCGTTTGGCCGCCTGAAAGGAAGACAATGCCAGGGACAGAGGAGGGGACTGTGTTCTTTAAGCACTTGATCGTTTTTTCTGCGATCTCTTGCGCGCTGGCTTGCGTTGGACAATCTTTCGCTGATAACACCATGTTCGGTTTTAATAGTGTTTGTTCAAGCGGCACGCGCTGGTCGTGTAGCGCCCGATAGACATGGTGGAGGGTGTGCTCAGTGACACCAAAACAAGTATCAATGTCGTGGTCCCCATCCATCAGAACCTCAGGCTCGACGACCGGTACGAGCCCCTGTTCGACCGACAGAGCAGCAAAACGACCCAACGCCCAAGCGTTGGCCTTGATGCAATAGTCGGACGGAATGCCATTTCCAATCGTGATCACCGCACGCCATTTAGTGAAACGGGCGCCGAGATCGTAGTATTCCTCAAGCCGTTCACGTAGCCCATCAAGCCCCTCTGTAACTTTTTCGCCATCGGCGCTTGCCAGTGCTTTGGCCCCCTTGTCTACTTTGATGCCTGGAACAACGCCTGCGTTCGTCAGGACCTTCGCCAAAGGTGTCCCNTCGGTGCCTGACTGTCGCAAGGTTTCGTCGAACAAGATGACGCCGCCGATAAATTCGTTCATCCCGTCGGTGGTGAACAGCAACTCACGGTAAGAGCGTCGATTTTCTTCTGTTGACTCGACATTGATTGTGTCGAAGCGTTTCTTGATTGTGGGAGAGCTTTCGTCAGCGGCAAGGATGCCTTTGCCTGGGGCGACGATGGCCTGGGCAGTTTCGGCGAGCCGGGTACCGTGATCAGTCACAGAAATTCCTCCGGAATCTTCGGTTCGAATCAGATCGCGAAATATTAGTAGGGAACGTCGGGAGGCCCCTGTTTGCGAACTTTAGGACAGATTAGGGTGGGTGCTGCGAGCTAGCAAGCTGTCCCCCCGAACAGCCTTTCATTTCGTAAGATTAGCGCACCCCCGTCTCAAACTCGATCGCCAACTCTACGTCCTGTTTACTTCCCATGTACAGTGGCACCCGTTGGTGCAATTCTGTGGGCTTCAACTCGAGAATTGACTCCGTGCCGGTTGATGCTAGTCCGCCAGCTTGTTCTATCAGCATCCCCATCGGGTTAGCTTCGTAAAGCAACCGCAGTTTGCCGCCTGGGGCCTTTGAAGTGCCCGGGTACATGAATATGCCTCCATACAGCAGTGTGCGATGGACATCGGCGACCATTGACCCGACATAGCGAGCTGAGTATGGGCGGCCGGTACTCTTGTCTTCTTCCTGAAGATAATCGAGGAAGCGGCGGCTACCATCGAAAAGCAGGTTTCGATAGCCTTCGTTACAGCTATAGATTTTTCCTTTGTCCGGGATCTTGATGCCAGCATGTGAGAGGAGGAACTCGCCGACGCTCGGATCGAGAGTAAAACCGTCCACCTGACCGTTGCCCGTTGTATACACCAGCATCGTGCTTGAGCCGTAAAGTACATAACCGGCCGCTACCTGTTCACTTCCCTTACGCAGCAGGTCCTGAATTGTGCCAGACTCATTGCCTTCGGAGATCCTTTTGTAGATCGAGAAAATTGACCCAATAGAGACATTGGCGTCAATGTTTGACGAGCCGTCGAGCGGGTCGAAAAGCAGCACATAGTCACCACATTTGAACTTTTCGGGAATCGGAATCGGCCCTTCTTCTTCCTCGCTTGCCATCACGCAAACGCGTCCCGAGTGATCGAAGTTCTTGATGAAGCACTCGTTGGCGTAGTCGTCCAGTTTTTGAACCTCCTCGCCTTGCACGTTGATCGTGCCGGTCTGGCCGAGAATATCTACAAGCCCAGCCTTTCTAACCTCCTGGGCGATCATCTTTCCGGTTAAGGCGATGTCGCAGAGCAACCCGGACAAATCACCGCCTTCATCGGAGTGACTTTCTGCATGTTCCAGGATGTAGCGGCTTATCGTAACGACCTGGTTCGGCCGCGTGATTATCGGTGTCTTGGTTGGGACGATGGCTTTATTCGACATCAGGTTTACGTGACTCGGGTGGGACCTCTTTGCTGCAGCTGTTCAGCTCGATGCTTGGCAGTATAGGTCACCCTCATGATGTCTCAACCCGGGAGAGGGTGGTGACGCGAAGCTAATTTTCCGAGCTGTTGCACCTCCCGGTCAAAATATAAAGGTTGGCACCCTCCGCTACGCTTGCCTGAGTCAGGGTGTGCTTGTTGCGGAGCATTTTTTGGTGCCAGCCGAAGACTTATAGACGATGGACGGGGCCCATTTCCCCCAGCGTGACGATACACAATGGATATTTTGATCGACTGGGATGTTGGACCTTGCTAGGCTGCTAGAGGCGCACCCGACTCCTTTGGGTGCGCGCCAGCGACGGAACACTCCACATGCCCGACCAGATTCTGGACGCTATCAACGGGGTGGACGCGAAGCTCGCCCTGCAGATCGCTGTTGCCGCTGCTTTGCTTATGCTCGGCAGGCGTCTCTACTGGTTGTTCGTCGCCGGTGTTGGGTTCGCCGTCACGATGCATCTGGCGACGCAACATTTCGAAACGCCCGAAGAGTGGCTGCCGCTGGCGCTTGCGGTCGTTGCCGGTCTCGCGGGGGCGCTGTTTGTCATCTTCTTGCAAAAATTAGCGATTACGATCGCAGGGTTCACTTCGGCGGCATTCTTTGCTTACGTGGTTGCCGAGAATATCGGTCTCAGTACCGAAAACCCCCAGGCAGCACTTCTGGCAGCACTCCTGGTT
The DNA here is from genome assembly GCA_002722645.1 of Acidobacteriota bacterium. GTDB lineage: Bacteria > Acidobacteriota > UBA890 > UBA890 > UBA890 > UBA890. Next base: position 18,492 of record PBML01000025.1, on the reverse strand, counting down.
GGCGTACTGGGCGCCATCTTTTCCCGCACCTTGTTCGACTGGGCGCTGATCCTCCTGTCTTCGCTCACGGGATCCTGGTTCCTTCTCGATCCCTTTGAACTCGATCCGATGTTGTATCGAGTGGTGTTGATGATCGTTGCCGTCGCGGGCATATCAATTCAGGCCAACATGCTTCACAGAGACCGCGGGAAGCGCACCTGAGCAGTTGCTTCGGCTGGCTAGTGGGAATAGTGTGCGCGCCCATGCAGGTGATCCGTAGTCCTGAAGTCTACGACGTGTGCATTGTTGGGTCAGGCGCCGGAGGTGGTATGGCGGCGCATGAGCTCACTGCGGCTGGTGCCAATGTGGTGATGCTCGAAGCCGGACCCATGTGGGACACGCGTCAAGACGGTTTCATGTTCAAGTGGCCTTACGACTCACCGCGCCGCGGTGCCTCGACCCCCGAGCAGCAGTTCGGCGAGTTTGACGCCGGACTCGGGGGCTGGACTCTTGCCGGCGAGCCATACACGGTTGCCGACGACCAGAATTTCGACTGGTTTCGAACCCGTATGTTAGGTGGTCGGACCAACCACTGGGGTCGTATCTCGCTTCGTTACGGTCCCGATGATTTCCGGCGCCACAGTATTGATGGATTGGGTGATGACTGGCCGATCAGCTACGGTGACATTGCTCCTTATTACGATCGGATTGATCGCTTGATTGGCATTTTCGGCAGCCAAGAAGGGCTCCCCAATGACCCAGACGGCATATTCATGCCGGCCCCGGAGCCACGTTGTTGGGAACACCTGATCAAAAGAGGCGCCGACCAAATGGGCATTACCTGCATTCCTTCGCGGCTTTCAATCCTTACTCGCCCGCTCAACGGCCGCTCGGCTTGCCACTACTGTGGTCAGTGCAACCGGGGATGCGGCACGCGGTCGAACTTCTCGTCACCGACCGTGTTGTTGCCGCCAGCGCTCGAGACTGGACGGCTGGAGATCATTGCCAACGCCATGGCACGAGAGGTGACGATCGACAATCGGGGGTTGGCGAGCGGCGTTTCCTATGTGAGTAAGGACGACGGCCGCGAGTATCAAGTCCGAGCCCGCATCGTCGTTCTTGCGGCCAGTGCCTGTGAGACAGCTCGTCTCTTGCTGAACTCAAAATCGACTCTGTTCCCCGATGGGCTGGCGAACTCAAGCGGTGTTGTTGGCCGCTACCTAACCGACAACACGGGATCCGATGTGATGGGGGTTGTTCCACAGTTAATGGACAACGTGCCCCACAACGAAGACGGCGCCGGGGGAGCCCACCTTTTTATGCCGTGGTGGTTGAGCCACGGCGACCTCGATTTCCCCCGCGGTTACCACATTGAGATTTGGGGCGGACGTGGCATGCCGGCCTACGGTTTCATGGGCGACATCGGACAATTTCCATCGGGCGGTGGCTATGGGCAACAACTGAAGGACGACTACCGTCGATACTATGGGTCGATTATCGGNTTTTCGGGTCGCGGNGAAATGATTCCGAACAAAGATTCTTACTGCGAGATCGATCCGGATACCGTCGACCGCTGGGGCATTCCGGTGTTGCGGTTTCACTTCNAGTGGGGCGNTGAGGAGATCTTGCAGGTCAAACACATGCAGCANACTTTCCGNGAGCTTATCGAAGANATCGGCGGGACTCCGATAGGAACTATGCCCTCGAAAGAAGATGGTTACGGCATTCTCCCTGGGGGTCGGATNATCCACGAACTTGGTGTGACTCGCATGGGAGACGACCCTCGCTCATCAGTCCTAAATGCCGACTGCCANGCACACGACGTACGAAACTTATTTGTTGCGGACGGCGGNCCGTTTGTCACCAACGGTGACAAGAATCCCACCTGGACTATCCTNGCGCTGTCGATGCGAACCAGTGAGTACATCGTGCAACAGCGCAACCAGGGAGCGATCTGATGCGNGNCGCGANCNAAGGCAAGGTGATTCAGTGNGTATGAACCGGCGNGAGGCGATCAAGCTTGTGGCAACTGCCTCCGTTGCGTTGTGGACCCCNGAGGAAGCGGCTTCAGCACGCGCGAAGGCGNCGNCGGTTCTCTCTCAGTCCGCGGCAGGGGTGCCGTTCCAGCCCGANTTTTTCAGCACNCACGAGNACGACACAGTGCGTTTGTTGGTGGACCTGGTNATTCCAGCCGACGANCGTTCCGGAAGTGCCACTGAAGCCGGCGTCCCTGAATTCATGGATTTCATGATGATTGATCGTCCGACCATGCAAGANTGGATGAGAGGNGGNCTGGCGTGGCTCGACATNGAATCGCACCGGCGCTTTGACGTCAGGTTCCTAGACGCTACTGATGGGCAACGCGTCGAGATTCTCGAAGCTATTGCATGGCCCGANCGGGCCGAAGAAGACATGAGCCACGGTGTTGCCTTTTTTGACCGCTTCCGTGACCTGACAGCGTCAGGNTTTTGGTCGACAGAGATGGGCATCAACGATTTGCAGTACCAAGGAAACACNCTCATCNGCGAATGGGTCGGCTGCCCCGAGGAGGCGTTGCGGCATGTCGGTGTGATGGACGTAGGCGATTGAACNCCGAGAAATTNCCCATTANCTNCGGAGTTTTTCANCANCTNNCNAGGTTGGGGCCGACCTCCTTAAGANGNATTTCCAGNTCNTTTCCGACTCCACANCGAATNGCGATTGCCATGGCGTGGTGCGGCGTTGGTNTGTATTGAGCAAACTGCCACGNTGCTGGATCNTCATTGAGGCCGTCNAATGAAATCCTTGNCGGTCTACGCTCGGGGTCATCAACNCGAAGGCNGCGGTCGTCGANNTCGAATGAGAAACGGGCGAGCCCAAGCGANATCCCGCGGCCGACCGCCTTCACNTAGGCTTCCTTNAGNGTCCAGTACTCGAAGAAGGCGGCCGCTTGTTCGTTTTTGGTAAGGCGCTCGAACGCCGCAACTTCTCGTGCCGAAAAATAACGNCGTGCGATTGCCGGTCCTGAGATGTTGCGTCGACAATCCTCCACATCAATGCCAACGTCGAGTTCGGGGGCAACGATGCAGGCGATTAGGNTNCTGGTATGTGAAAGGTTGAAACGCANATTTGGCGCCGATACAGGCCCAGAAATNTGCGGNCTTCCNTNCTGGTTGTTGCCAAACTCCCAGGCCTTGGGGCTTATGTCGGCGTAGCTNGATAGCATCGTGCGGGCNAGTGCCCAAGTTACTAGGTGGCGGTGCCGGTCACGATCGAAACAGAAGCGTTCACNCCGCGAGATCTCATCGTTAGACAGNATATTCCAATAGTCGTTCAGAAGNTCCGGNTCACGGATTGCGTCGGGAAACATGTACCAGACNTCGGCGTGAGNGAGCATCAACGAACGTTAACAACCTNNGGGGTNCCATTCATCCCCGATNGCATTATCGACTGATTAACTGAGTTGCCACCCTCACGGCTCATTAGTAGACTCAGCCACGGGAAAGGGCACGGGAAACGTACTTTCCCACCCCNCACGATCGNAGNAGATCTTGNCGATTTCGTTCCCAACTATCCGCAGTCAAGGCAGGTCGGATGAGTTNCATCGACGAACAGCACCCNGAAGAGGTGCCCGANCTTTCGGAAGAAGCNCACGTAGGCGTCCACCACGAGGATCACGGACACCANGAAGAGAGCTTCATTTGGAAGTACATTTTCTCCACCGATCACAAGGTTATCGGNATCCAGTACGGGATAACGTCACTGCTGTTTTTGGCANTCGGCTTTACGTTGATGCTGATCATGCGCTGGCAGCTNGGCAATCCCGGTCAACCGGTNCCTTTNATCGGNANCTTNTTGGGNCAGGCCAANGCGCCCGGCGGCATCGTTCTCCCCGANTTNTATAANCAGCTCGGCGCNATGCACGGGACCATCATGGTGTTTCTTGGCGTCGTGCCTTTGGCTGTTGGCGCCTTCGGCAANTATGTCGTNCCNCTACAGATTGGTGCCCCCGACATGGCCTTCCCNAAGCTCAACATGATGAGCTACTGGGTGTATTTTGTAGGTGGGGTGGTGATGCTGTCGAGTTTCTTCGCGCCCGGGGGAGCTGCTAGTTCGGGTTGGACTTCCTACCCGCCACTTTCTGTCGCCGTTGCTACCGAAGGGCAAACGTACTGGTTGATCGGCATGATTTTCTTGATCACCTCGTCCTTGCTCGGCTCGGTAAACTTCATTGTCACGATCGTGCAGCTGCGCGCCAAAGGNATGACNTGGATGCGNTTGCCGTTTTTCGTGTGGNCTCAGCTGGTGACAGCGTTCTTACTGTTGTTGGCTTTCCCGCCGCTGGAGGCGGCCGGCNTCTTCCANCTCATGGACCGCGTCCTNGGCACNAGNTTNTTCCTNCCTTCGGGCNTGGTAGTTAGCAACCAGGTTCTNCANGTCGCTGGNGGTGGTAGCGCNCTGTTGTGGCAACACCTCTTNTGGTTCCTCGCNCACCCTGAAGTCTACGTTTTGGTTCTNCCGGCAATGGGNATCATTGCNGANGTCATCGCAAACAACACCCGTAAGCCACTGTGGGGCTACAAGCCGCTTGTATACTCGATCATTTTTCTCGGCTTCATGTCTTTCGTCGTCTGGGCGCACCATATGTTTATGACTGGCATGGGTACGGTGATGAACGCGTTTTTCCAGACTACGACGATGATCATCTCCGTCCCGTCGGTGGTGATCTTGACAGCACTCTTGATCACTTTGTGGGGAGCCTCGATCCGCTTCAACACACCAATGCTGTTTGCTCTAGCATTCCTGCCGATGTTTGGCATCGGTGGACTGACTGGTCTGCCGCTTGGTTTGTCGCCGTCCGACATTCACCTGCATGACACCTACTATGTCATTGGACATTTTCACTATGTGGTGGCGCCCGGAACTATCTTTGCGCTGTTTGCAGGGATCTACTATTGGTATCCCAAGGTAACTGGTCGTCGAATGAACGAAATGCTCGGCAAGATCCATTTCTTTGCTTCTCTAGTTTTCATCAATGGAGTTTTCTTCCCGATGTTTCTGCAAGGGCTTGCCGGAGTTTCACGGCGGCTGTATGACGGCGGCGCGACCTACTCGCATGCCCAAGGTGTGCTTGAATGGAACGCTTTCATGTCGAACTCGGCGTTCCTCCTTGGGCTCGCCCAGTTACCCTTCATCTTCAACTTTTTCTGGAGCATAAAGAAAGGTGAGGTAGTCGATTCCAACCCCTGGCAGGCAACGACACTGGAGTGGGTTGCGACTACATCGCCGCCGCTTGGCCACGGTAATTTTGAGACTATCCCAGTCGTTTACAACGGTCCCTATGAATACAGTGTTCCGGGGCATGACGATGACTACCTGCCGCAAAACATGGCTACGCAGGAGGGCTGAGGAACGATGGAGATTCCCTACACCGTAGAAGCTCGGCCCGATACTGGCCTATACAACGCCAAGATGGGTATCTGGTTGTTCCTGGCGTCAGAGGTGATGTTGTTTGGGGCGCTGTTTTCGAGCTATGTCATCCTGCGGACTGGCAACCCCGATTGGGTCCAGCATCCAATGAACGTTGGGCTAGCAACGCTTAACACGATGATCCTGATCACCTCATCGGTAACGGTCATCATGTCGTGGGCATCACTGCGCCTGAAGGACTTCGCAAAGTTCCGGATTTACTTTCTCTGCACCTTGCTGCTCGCGGGTGGTTTCATGGTTGTCAAAGCGATCGAATACAACCAGGAATTCTCGCAAGGTCTTTTCCCATGGTCGGATAATTACATGGGTATCTATTTCACGCTCACCGGCCTGCATGGGTTGCATGTGGTCGGCGGTATGGTTGTGATTGCCTACTTGCTGGGGCCGGGTGCGAAAATGTGGAAGACAGCGCCAGAGCAATACGTCAACCGGATCGAGTCCGTGGGTTTGTACTGGCACTTTGTTGACCTCGTGTGGATCTTCCTGTTCCCGAGCCTTTACTTGCTGTGAGGAGGACCTGATGGGCGGGCACAATAGTCCCGAAGATATCAAGAAAGAGACCCGCACTTACCTCCTTGTGTTCGTCGCGTTGGCGGTAGCAACGCTGATCACCGTCGCGGTGAGCTACCTCGATTTGAATGGGCCACAGGCGATTATCGTGGCTCTATTTATTGCGACGATAAAAGCTGGCCTGGTGGCAGCTTTCTTCATGCATTTGCTGTCAGAGGAGAAATTCATTTACTCGGTGCTGGCGTTGACGCTGGTGTTTTTTGCCGTCCTCTTCATCCTTCCGATCGGTAACTATGCAGACGCGGTGGGGGAGCATTTCTCCATGGAGGGCGTCGACCATGGGGAAACGGAGGCTCACTAAGGGATGTTGTCGCTTAAGGCGTTTCACATCTTCTTTATCGCTGTTTCAATCTTGCTCGGGATGTTCGTCGGCGGGTGGGGGGTGAGGCAGTATTTGCTCAACGACAGGCTTGGCTCGTTGGGGCTCGGCGTCTTTTTTTTCGTTTCGGCGTTCGTATTGCTTGCCTACGGACTCAAGTTCATCCGTAAGGTTGACGAACTGGGGATATGAGATGAAGCATGGTGCTTGCTTTGCCGTCGCGATATTGATCGCTGTCGCCTTGCTTGGGGTTGTCGAACCCGCAATGGCCTGCCCTGTGTGCTGGGGCGAGAGCGATTCGCCGATGGCACGAGGTATGAATAATGGAATTGTTTTCCTGCTAGGTGTCATCGGCACCGTGCAGGTTGGGTTTGTTGCCTTGTTCGTCAGCTTTCGCCGACGTGGCAAGGAATGCAGAAAACACAGGGATTCGTTCGAAGTGATTAATGGAGGCTCACGTTAAATGCAAGGACTGCTGAATCGGTGGATGCCCATCGACGCGTCGGCACACGGTGCTCGCCTCGACGCGCTAAATACATGGATGCACTGGGTTATGGCGATTCTGTTTGTTGGCTGGGGCATCTATTTCATCTATGTGCTATTCCGTTTCCGCGCCAAAGCAAACCCAAAAGCCAGTTACGAAGGGGCACATGGCCTCTTGTCAAAGTATGTTGAAGGCGCCGTGGTTCTTGTTGAGATAATTTTGTTGGTGGGTTTCGCTATTCCGGCATGGGGCGCTTGGGTTGATATCCCCGAAGATGGAGACATCTTCGAGGTGCGGATCGTCGCTCAGCAATTCGCATGGAGCGTGCACTATCCTGGGCCCGACGGTGTGTTCGGCCGTACCGACATTAATCTTGTAGATGACGCGATAGGAAACAATATCGGGCTTGACCGCAACGATCCGGCGGCTAAGGACGATGTGTTTAGCCTCAACAATCTCTACCTTCCGGTCGACCGCGAGATTGTCGTGTACCTGACTACGAAGGACGTGATCCACAGCTTTTCTCTGCCCCAAATGCGTGTAAAGCAGGATGCCATTCCCGGGATGATGATCCCAGTGCATTTCCGGGCCGTACAGACAACACCACTTGAGGGACGGGCCCCGGAGTGTGATGCCAACAAGACGTGCTGGGAGATTGCTTGCGCGCAGCTATGCGGCATTACGCACTACAACATGCGGGGTTTCTACCAGATCCTTCCCCAGGCCGAGTTCGATGCTTGGATGGCCGACCAGCAGGTGAGGCTCGGGAATCCGCGCCCCTGACTTTGATTATCTGGTAAAGCGACTGCGGGCTCACCGCCGCCGGAGGCTGGCCATCGGCGGGTTCAGTGAAGCAGCGGTGCTTGTTCCCGTCATCGAGCGGGATAACCACGTTTGTTTGGGTTACACGTTGCGACCCGATGATATGCCGACGCATCCCGGACAGATTTCCTTTCCGGGTGGTCGCCACGACCCAGGTGATAACGATCTGACCGCTACAGCACTACGTGAGATAAACGAGGAACTCGGTGTTGCTGTTCAGGATATAGAGGTCATCGGGAAGATCGATGACGTGCCGACACCGGTTGGCTTTGTAATTACGCCGGTGGTTGGTTGGCTTCGAAACCCTGCCGTGGTCACCGTCGACGAGCGTGAAGTTGCGGAGTACTTCGAGGTTGATATCAAGGAACTTTCCAACCCCGACAATTTCAAGCATCGTGGCCAACGCCAAATCGCAGGAGTTAGCTACCCGGTGCCGGAGTTCCATGTCGCTGGAAAATTAATTTGGGGCGCGACGGCTCGAATTACCAGGAGCTTTTTAGAGATCACCGATCTCGTTTGAGTCGAACTCTGCAACGCCATAACAACCAGCGCCGAAAACAAAACGATCGTGGCGGGTCCTATTAACTTGCCCTTCGGTCGTACACGATGAACGTGCTCGGATGTTCGTTGCGATCGTCGGCGACAATTTCCTCGCGCGAAACCTCAGTCCAAACGGACCAATCAGTCTTCGGGAACATTACGTCGCCACGGATGTCTGTATGTACTTGCGTCAGGTATATCCGGTGACAACTTGTTAACGTCGCTGCGTAGATCGACGCTCCGCCAGCGACGAAAAGTTCCTCTTCTCCCTCCAGTTGTGCCTGCTCAATGCCGCTGTCGACTGAAGGCGCTAGGTGCACCCCGCCCGGAAGATTGGGCGTTCCACGCGACACCACAATCATCTCCCGGCCAGGTAATGGACCGCCGATTGACTCGAATGTTTTGCGGCCCAGGAGTAGATGATGCCCCATCGTGAGCTTCTTGAAACGCTGCAAATCAGACGACAAGCGCCAGGGCAGCTCGTTATTACGTCCAATCACGCCGGTGTCGGCAATGGCCACGATGATCGAGATCTTCATGTCCGGAAATTCTCCCACACGTCACGGTCTCAGACCGCGATCGGTGCCTTGATGTGGGGGTGCGGGTCGTAGGCTTTGAGCGTGAAGTCTTCATATTCGAAGTTGAAGACCGACTTCACAGTGGGGTTGAGCCGCATGCGTGGCAGCGGTCGCGGCTCGCGACCAAGTTGTTCGCGTGCCTGCTCCAAGTGGTTCAAGTACAGATGGACGTCGCCGAACGTATGGACAAACTCGCCCACCTGAAGATCACAAACCTGAGCCACCATCATAGTTAGCAGCGCATAAGATGCAATGTTGAACGGTACCCCGAGAAAAACGTCGGCACTTCGCTGGTAGAGCTGGCATGAGAGCTTGTCATTGACAACGTAGAACTGAAATAGCGCGTGGCACGGTGGCAGAACCATCTGCTCGACATCGGCGACGTTCCATGCGCTGACGATGTGCCGCCGTGAGTCGGGGTTGGCTTTGATCTGCGCAATCACGTTGGCGATTTGATCAACCTCTGTGCCAGCCGGTGTCTTCCAGTGGCGCCACTGATAGCCGTATACCGGTCCGAGGTTCCCTGCCTCATCAGCCCATTCATCCCAGATTGTTACGTCGTTGTTATTGAGATATTCGATGTTGCTTTCCCCCCGCAGAAACCAAAGCAGCTCGTAAATGATCGAGCGCAGATGGAGCTTCTTTGTAGTTAGTGCAGGGAACCCTTCCTCAAGATCGAAGCGCATCTGATAGCCGAAACAACTGCGCGTGCCGGTTCCCGTGCGATCTTCTTTATCGGAACCGTGATCGAAGATGTGCTGTAACAAGTCGAGATATTGCTTCATAATTCTTCTCTGATCAGTGGGATGCTATCGCACTGAATGTCGAGGGCGCGGTGTGAGTCTTTGTCGCGCACCAGATTTTTCACTTTAGGGATCTCAAACAGTGCGACGTTTTCGGCGAAAGGCAGTCTTTTCCTTCAACTTAATCGTGGCTTACTGTTAAAGAATCATTGCGCTGACGACCGTGATCTGTGAGCGGGGTGGCTTTTCGCGCCACTTCTTCGTACCCTGCTGTCAGAACTGGTGCGATTAAATGGTCGTTTCACGGGCAACGCTCCACCTTGAACGTTCTCGCCCGCAATCGAAGATTCTAGGAGTGCATTCATGATTTCTCTTCGTTGTCTTCTTTCCTCCCGTTCATTCGCAACGTTTGTTTTGGTGTTGCTAACTGCTTTTGTTGCTGCCTGCGCTGGCGGGGAGTCGACTGATGACACTGCCGTCGAAGCTCCTGCGCCACCTGCTGCCCCTGAGCCGATCAGCTACGATCCGGCGGTTCTGGACGTCGCCGGGCGATCTGAAGACGATCACTATCGCGACGGTGGTACCAAGCCGCTCGAGCTGTACGCTTTTTTCGGCGTTGAGCCCGGTATGGCAATCGGCGACCTGTCCACTTCGATGATGTATAACGCTCATATTTTGTCGCAAATCGCTGGTACCGATGGCAAGGTCTACGCCATCATTGGGTTGGGCGACTCCGTAAACGATCGTTTCAGGGCACGCACCGAGACAGCCTATGCTGAGCGTAGCGTTGGTGATGTTCTGGCGAACGTCGAGCTTATTGATACCCTTGAAGACCTGCCGGAGAACAGCCTCGACGTGTTGATCACGGTGCGGAACTATCACGACTTCGGCGAACGTGAGGCTCGCGTAGCCAACGTGCCACGTATGCTTCGTGTCCTGAAGCCGGGCGGTATTCTCGGTGCGGTTGATTCCCACACCGACAAGACCGACGAACGTGACGAGAGCGTCCATCGTCTCAATGAGGCGCTTGCGCTCGAGGAGATCGTCGAAGGTGGTTTCGAGTTCGTTGAGGCGTCCGATCTCCTTTATAACTCCGAGGACACATTCGATTTTGACGGCCGCCGTGAAGGCGATCCNATCCACCGCTACTTCATCCAGCGCTGGGTCATGAAGTTCACCAAGCCACTGAACTGAGCGTTAGCCGCGCTGCCTGTTTGAGGACTGTGTCATCGGGGCTGATGTAGTTTCACCTCGCCTTCATCACTGAATGCGAGGAGTTCTTCCATGCCCTTGCCGCTGATCCTCGATGCTGCCATCAGGCCGGTGAACAATGCTCCGAGGACCCCATGAGCCGCGGTTGATTGCCCGCAGTGGTATAAGCCTTCGATCTCAGTTTCGATTGGCAAAGCCCTTAGTCCGATCTGCTGTTTCGATTTAGCTGTGGCATACAAGTTGCCGCGGTAGGAGTTGACATAGTGGACTTTGGTCAGAGGAGTTCCCAGTTCGCAGAGCACCAGATGCTCGCGTAGCCCGGGAACCACTCCCGCAACAGTGTCGAGCATCCTCTCGGTGAGATGCTGCTTGAATTCATCATAATCCGCAGATCGATTCTCGCTTTTGCTGTCCTTCCACCGCTCGAACGGTGCATAGGATACGAAGATGAAGGCCTCCATCGTGTGAATGCCATCCTGCATCTTGCTNGGGTCCTTCTTGGTGGTCACCGTCAGGAAGGCACCGGGGAACGCTCCTTCTCCCTCGATCACATCCTGTTCAGCAAAGCGATATGCGGCATCGACGCTAGGATTGTTCAGTATCCAGTAATTTCCCGAATCTAGNCCCAAAGAATCGACGTCGATGTCGGTAGCGATGTACAGGCTCAGCGCGCTCACAGAGGGCTCAAGCCCGGCTACTCGGTTGGCGAACTTCTTCGAGAGGTACTCTTGCCCTACTAGGTCGTTGTAGGTAATCCATGCATCAGCGTTAGAGAGAACAGCTTTCGCCCTAATCTCCTCTCCACCCTCCATCTTCACGCCCACGGCGCGGCGTTGCTTGCCCGTTCCCTCGAAAAGTATCCGCTCGACCCTCGACCGGACGCGAATCGCCCCTCCATTGCTCTTCAACCGTGAGATAAGGGCCTTGGGAATTGCGCCACCTCCGCCCTTGGGGTACCAGGCCCCTTCCCAGTAATGTCCTTCGATAGCCACATGCTGGGCGAACGGCACCCTCGTGGGTGGCATGCCATGATCGCCTGAGCGCGCTTCAAGGATCGCCTTGAGTTTGCCATCCTTCACATAACGGTCGATGATCCTCGATGCTGGCTTCATCCCTTTGAAGACCACAGCCGGTTCGCTGAATACGAGTCTTAGAGCATCCAGAGGCCCTCTAATTCCCGCCGCTTTGGAGATGCCTCCGTAGACCCTCATCATTAGTTCGAAGTAACGTTCTATACCCCGGCGTTCCTCTGGAAATCTCTCGATCAGACGTTGTATGAACTTCTCCCGCCCACGCGGGATGTCGAAGGTCTCATCCTGGAACACGATGTGGTCATAGCCGTCCGGGTTGAGTTCGCAGAATTCGATGTCCGCACCGACGCCCAGCCCTTCGAACAGATGTCGTGACGGACCTCCTTTATCCAGCCCGCCGATGTAGTGCACGCCGGGGCTGAACTTATGGCCCTGTAATGCGAATGAGTGAGTCCATCCTCCTGGGAGATAGTGCTGCTCGAGAACCAGCACACGCTTTTCTACATTCGATAGCGCGACGGCTGCACCGAGTCCACCTGCTCCCGAACCAACCACAATGACATCCCAGTCGGTCATGCTGAGCCTAGCGAGGAGTGACGAGCGAGCATGATTTTTTGCGCCGGATGTCCTGAGACACCGTTTCCGCCAGCAATGAATAAGCGCTTAGCAGCGTGCCCGAACATAGGGTTTGGCGCAATTGGGATGCCGCTCTAAGAACCCACCTCGACCCAACGATCGATGGTGGCATCGGTGCCAATGCGAAAGATGGCCCCGGCTTGCGGGTCGACTACGAACAGCGTGCCATTGGCTTCTCGCGCGATCCCTTGCGGTGTGACCAGCGGTGCTCCTTCGGCAAAAGAAGTCACTTGCCCCGCAGCAGACACATGGAACACCGCGCTGGCATACCCGTCGGTGACCATGAAGCTGCCATCCGGAAGACGGACGAGATCATGGGGGAAATCGAAGGGTTCTCCCTTGTGAAGGGTGCTCACACTTCCGTCCCGGCCAAGTCGGTATAAAGCACGGTCGCCGTGAGAGACAACAACGAAACCGTTCTCGCCGTCTTGAACGATTCCTTTTGGACTGTCGATCTCGGCAAAAACGGAGACAGTGCCGTCCAGGGTAACGTGCATTACCGCGCCTATTCCACTTCGGAGGTCCGATACGAGCACCGAATTGTCGTCGAATCGCGTAAGCCCCTGGGGGATGTCGAGATCGGTGGTGATTGTCGACAGCGTACCGTCGCGGCTCACTCGATAAAGGGCGAACGTTCCGGGATCAGCTACCAGCCAGCCGTCGTCGTCAGGCGCTTGTAGGATGGCTCGGGTTCCATAGAGCGGTGTCCTCGGTAAGCCTGGTCCTTGCACGATGGTAGCGACGTTTCCATCCTCATCGACAGCCAACAACCCGTGAGCTTTGAAGTCAGCAATTACCCAACCGTTATCGTTGGCAACTATATCGACGGGATAGACAAGAGCGTTCTCTTGCCCGTGGGCCAATGACTGTGTTGCCGCTAGCACAATTACCGCGATCGCGATTCGGAGGCCAACAAGATCAGTAGGTCGTATAGATTTTTCCATAACACTAATAGTTTACCTTTTCAGGGTGGAGTGCGGGCTGTTAAGAGGATGGCAAGGAACTCCAAAGGGACCACCACCGCCATGACGCTGGTGGTGTAAAGACAATGTTTGTGCTCGACCAGAGTATGCCAATATTGCCTACTTTACGCCCCTCTGCATCTACTCTTTACACTTCCGCAACGCTCCATGGGAGGTTCCCAGCAGCCTGTTAGAATTAATCCACATTTATTTCCCGGAAGCTGCGACCGCTGAGAGTAGACGGGACTCCAGATTGAACCAGGTGATGGAGTATTCATGTCTCGACTTGTGACACTGTTCACCGGCCAATGGGCCGACCTGCCGCTCGAAACATTGGCAACCAAAGCTAAGAATTGGGGGTTTGACGGCCTGGAACTTGCCTGTTGGGGCGATCATTTTGAAGTCGATAAGGCGCTCGAAAACGATAGCTATGTAAGCGCTAAAAAAGACCTTCTGGAAGCGAATGGGCTCTGTTGTGTCGCGATCAGTACACACTTAGTAGGGCAATGTGTCTGCGATCCGATCGACGAGCGACACCAGGCGATCATTCCCGCAAGAATATGGGGCGATGGCGATCCCGAAGGTGTCCGCCATCGCGCCGCCCAGGAGGTCATTGACACCGCGCAAGCCGCCAAGCTTCTTGGGGTCGAGGTTGTCAACGGTTTCACGGGCAGCAGTGTGTGGTCAAAGCTGTATTTCTTCCCGCCCACCTCACAGGCTGACATCGACGTTGGCTACAGTGACTTTGCCGATCGGTGGACACCGATCATGGATGCATATTCCACGTATGGTGTCCGCTTTGGACTTGAGGTACACCCGACCGAAATCGCCTACGATATCTACACGGCGCGCCGTGCGCTCGACGCGATCGGGAACCATCCGAACTTCGGTTTCAACTTCGATCCTAGCCATCTGGTCCACCAGTTTGTCGATCCCGTTGCATTCATCAACGAGTTCAGTGATCGTATCTTCCATGTTCACGTCAAGGACGCTAGCGTTCAATTGGACGGCCGTAGCAGCATTTTGTCGTCCCACCTTGACTTTGGTGATCCACGTCGCGGTTGGGACTTTGTGTCGCCGGGGCGTGGTGACGTGGAATGGGATCCGATCATTCGGGTACTGAACAGAATTGGCTACAAGGGCCCACTGTCGATCGAATGGGAGGACAGTGGCATGGATAGAGAATGGGGGGCGCAAGAGGCTTTGGAAATGGTACGTGACCAGGACTTCGCACCCTCTGATGTTGCCTTCGATGCTGCCTTCGGAGACGACGATGAGTGAGCAGGCATTTACCGACATGGCTGCTTCCGGCGCAGATGAGGATTTTCGGCGCATCGGTGTCGGTATGCTGGGTTACGCCTTTATGGGGAAGGCGCATACAAACGCCCTGAAGAAAATCCCTCACATGATGTATCCGCCTCCCGCGATACCAGATCTGGCAGCGATCTGTGGGCGTGATGGGAATGCTGTTGCCGAGGCTGCGCGTCGTTACGGTTACGCTCGTAGCTACACAGACTGGCGCGACATGCTCGAGGACGAAACCGTTGAACTGTTTGATAACGGTGGTCCCAACGATATGCACGCCGAGCCCTGCATAGCCGCTGCTGAAGCTGGTAAACACGTGTTATGTGAAAAGCCTCTGGGGCGTACTGCCGAGGAATCTAAGGCCATGCTCGAGGCGGTAGAACAGGCAGGCGTCAAGCACATGGTGGCCTTCAACTACCGATTTGTACCGGCGATCCGACAGGTGCGCGAGCTTATTGACAGCGGCGCTCTGGGCCGCATTTATCACTACCGGGCAGTTTATCTGCAGGAATGGATTATGCCCCACTACGGCACACCCAAGATTTGGCGGCTCGACAAGGATCAGGCCGGGAGTGGTGCATTGGGAGATTTAGGCGCGCACATAATTGATTTGGCGCACTACTTGGTTGGGGACATAGGCTCAGTGGGCGCACTGGCGACAACGTTCATCCAAGAACGACAACTTCCAGACGGTAGCGCCGCCGTTCCGGTCAATGTCGACGATGCGTTTGTTGCCACGGTTGAGTTCAGCAATGGGGCATTGGGCACGCTCGAGGCGACCCGTTTTGCCGCTGGCCGTAAGAACCATCAGGTTATCGAGATCAACGGCGAAAAAGGCAGCATTCGGTTTAATCTGGAACGCTTCAATGAGCTGGAAGTGTTTTGGGTTGAGGACGCACCCAAAGAAACGCAGGGCTTCCATCGAGTGCTGGTCACTGAGTCGCACCACCCATTTTGGGAGAACTGGTGGCCCCACGGTCACATAATCGGGTGGGAGCATACGTTCGTGCATGAGATCACGCACCTTCTCGATTGCATAGTCAATGACGGTGACGTAGCGCCGCACGGCGCGACCTTCCAAGACGGTTATCGCGCTGCCATCGTTTGCGACGCAATCCTCGAATCGGCAGACAAGCGCCGGCAGGTGGATATTCGGTATTGAGTTGGACCTGGGGCAAGTAAGCTGTCCTGTATTGAGNAAGTTTCTAGGAGCGAAGGAGGTTCCCATTGCGTACACGGTTACTTTCAATCCCACTCTTGACTGCTTTAGGGATCCCTTTGGTTGTGGTAGCGAACGTGGCCTCACCCTCTGCAGGGTCATTGGCCAGGCAGCAGGCCACCACTGCCGCATCACAAATTGATGGTGCCCGAACGCGGTGGGAAATCAGCTGCAACATCCGCAAAGACAAATTTGATTTCGTTCTCCCGAAGGCGATGCGTGCCAACAACATCGATATGTGGATCGTTATCGACAGGGGGCGTGGTACGCAGCCAATGACACTCGACTTCGCTATCTCGACGGTCAACGGGCAGGGCTTCTTCGTTTTCATTAATCATGGCGCCGGTCGCATCGAGCGTTTTCAGCTGGGAGGCGAAACTGATTTAGCTGAGGAGTGTGGCGCGTACGACGATTTCCGCCGTCGCGGTGAGCTTCGGGACATCGTGGCACAGAGTGATCCACAGCGCATNGCGTTGAATTTNCTGGAAGTCCCGAACATACGTGAGGGGCTGCANGTTGCTGACGGGCTGACTCACAGTGACTTCCAATTCCTCAGCGAAGAGCTTGGTGAGCCGTACGCCTCGCGCTTTGTTTCCGCACAGCGGTTGGTCGCTGATTTTCGNGGTGAGCGTGTTGCCCTAGAGCTGGTGGAATTCTCAAAGGTCGCCGATCTGACGAGCTCGTACATCGAACGCGCCCTATCTAACGAGGTTATTACCCCAGGTGTTACGACACACAACGACGTTTCCTGGTGGCTGGAAGAACAGCGCGAAAGTATGGGTTTGTTGCGTACCTGGTACCCAACCGTTTACACACACCTCCCCGACGGAGGCGAGATCGGTGGTACAGATCGGGTTATCCAGCGCGGTGACGTGCTGCAGATAGATTGGGGACTCGAGCGCAACAATTTCGCAACCGACATCAAGCGCTTCGGCTATGTGTTGCGTGAGGGAGAGGTCGAGGTGCCGCTGGGGATCCAGAATGCGTTTGAGGAATCGTTACGGGTGCAAAGAATTATTCGTAACAACGTCACATCAGGTCGCACTGGGCGAGAACAAATTGACGCGCTGAAGCAAATCATCAGGGACGCCGGCTACGTTTATACCGAGAAGGAAAGAGCTAGCGATGTGGAGGGAATCGAGGTCAACGTTGGGATGCACGCCGCTGGCAATATCGGACACGATATGGCGGCGTCGTTGTTCGAGATCTTTCCGTTTCGCACTGAGTACATGGTTCGACCCAACAACATCATCTCGCTTGAGTACATCGTCTTCACTCCTGCTCCGGAGTGGGATGGGGCGAAAGTCCCCGTGAATGTTGAAGAGAATGCGACGATTACCGAGCGTGGCATCGAATGGCTGTACCCGCCACAGATGCGAGTACAGGTTATTCGATAGGCCAGGTCAATTTGCGGCTCCTGAGAAGCTATCCGCGCTCAGAAGCACAATGCGTCCTGAGTTGACTGGTTACTTCCAGGAAGCACCGGCTCCTTCGCCGATATGGGTAACCTGGCCGCTGACGAGGTCGATGAGTTTGAGCATAAACTGACCGTTCTCCCTTACCGTCAACAGGATCTGGCTGCCATCCGGTGACCACTCCGGAAAGGCGTCGCCGAACATCATGCTCTCCGTTATTTGGCGTTTTTGGGAACCGTCGACGTTCATCACCCAGAGGTTCTTGTCTTCTTCCGTCCCTGAGGCCCAGGCGACTTGGCTCCCGTCCCGTGAGAGTGATGGCCACTCATCAAGGTAACTGTTTTCAGTTAGGCGTCTGGTTTCTCCACTGTCTGGATTTGTCAAGTAGATCTCAGGATTGCCGTTGCGGCTCGACTCGTAGACAACGGCAGCCCCATCACGCCCCCATCGCGCGTAGGCATCGCTTGTGCTGCCAGTATCGATACGTTCCTCGGCACCGGTTGCAACGATGATGAGGTAAAGGCCACGACCGTTGGCATCATCTTTGGTAACCAGAATTCGCTCCCCGCGTGGGCCCCAGTCGGCTGGGTTCCCATTGTTTGCGAGTGCCACGGAAGACTCACCGGACTCCGTGTCCAGAATCATGACGTTAGCGGAATCCTCGTTCATTGCGACGAATAGGACTCTATTGCCATCCGGTGACCACACCGGAAAGGCAACATACCCTCCTAAAGAGGTCAATTGCTGCGGAATAAGGCCGGAGATGTTCGAAGAAAACACTTCGGAGGCGTCGTCGGTGGGACCGGCGTAGACGATGTCAGGCTCTCCCACCGTTGCAATGGGCCCCGTTATACCGTCGGCAGACGATTCCCCCGTCGGCGTGTTACCTTCGGCGCAGGCTACAAGAATCAGTGTCAGTGTTACAGGAACGCTCCAGAATTGCCCACATCGAATCACTGGCCCTCCTCGGCCCGGGTCGGACCGATCTCCTGCAACGTTTCTGGACTCGGTGCCACCATCGTGCGACCAACGGTGCGTTGGTACACCTCATAAAACTCAGGCAGCTTGTCCTCAAGGTCAGAAGCATTTCTGATCGTCCACTCGTCCCCTCCCTGCGGCCCGTAGGCTTCCTGAAGGTTCCACGCTGTGGAGATGATCCAATAGGCGAACTCTTGCATGAGAACCCGATGATGTCTTTCCCCCATGTC
>PBML01000024.1 GCA_002722645.1 Acidobacteriota bacterium | reverse complement strand
CTGAGCTTGTCTCTATGATCTGTTCGATTGCTCCCGACGCATCAGGAACTTCAGCCCGGTAATCGAAGCCAAGAAGCGCAGCGATTGTTGCCGCGATTTGTGATTGGGCGAGGGTAGCGGTGTTGGTTCTCTCGCCGAGCGGCACAATGTTCGGTCCGATCGCTCCAATCCACATGAGTTCCGATTCGGCAACATCCTCTCCATGGCCTCGCCAACCGTCGGGGGCCTCGCCCCGGCCGTGATCGGTAGTAATCAGAAGCGTGGTTTTACCAGCGTAACCATCCATCGACTGTAGCTGTTCCCAAAGGAGCTTAAGGTATTCGTCGCTGATGTGGGCGGACCGCAGGTAGTTATCGTAGCGACCAGAATGGGCACTTGTGTCAGTGCCATCGAGTGAGATGAATAGCACTCGGGGGCGAGCCTTCTGTAGGTATTCGAGCGCCGCGAAAAATGTTAACTCATCGGATCGGACCCCCTCTGACTCGTGCAAACTACTGCTCATCAGCTGGTTGATGAGTTCCTGGCGCGGGGTCAGGGGCAAGTCTTCAAGAGGTTCCCAACCGGAGTTAACCATGATGCCAGCGCGCGGCTCGTTGAGTATAAATGGAAACACATCCCAAGCGGTAAAGGCTCCGATGCGGTTGTTAAAGTCTGGTTTCCGCGCCAACCATTCGAGCACGTTGGGGTTCTGGTTGAAAATCTTGGCGTTGCTGTCGATCCGGTTGTCGGGAAACCCGGAAAGCAACTCGTTGTACCCAGGGTATGAGAAGTTACGCCCGTTGGTGACATGGACTTCACTTCCGCGCCAGGTGTTCCCGAACAGTTGCCCCGACGGAACCAGGACATCCCAGAAGAAAGGCAAGAGCAACCGTCTACGATCGTTGACATCGTCTGCCCAAAATTCTTGCCGGAGAGCCTCGATGTCATCAACCCCTCCCGCTTCTTTGTTCAAAAGGGCTGCGTCAGCCCCAGCGAACACTTCTTGCCAACGTAAGCCGTCAAGCGTGAATAGGATCACGTTTTCCGACTTTTGCGGCGTACCAGTCAGAGTGCCGCCGAAGGCCAGTAAGATCGAGCAAAGTGCGACGATGGACTTCACTTAGCGTTTCCAGTTGTTGTCGTCCCAGCTCTCGAAGATCTTACTCCAGGTGCGGAAAGTGGTGTTTTCGAACGCCGCGCTGGCACTTTGACCATCGTTATCTTTGTTATCGCTCGCCATCGTGGCTTCCAGTTCGGCCCACGATGGTGGGGCGTTTCCGTATAGATGCTCGACGAAATAGTCAAAGCGTTTGTGTTGGCCGTAGGCACCGCCAGAGGTATGCCCAGCCCCGGGAATCACTAGAAGGTCGAACGGCTTGTTAGCTTCGATCAACGCGTTTACTACCTGCATGGTTGAGGTGGGATCTACGTTCGTGTCGAGCTCGCCGACGATCAATAGCACCTTACCTTCAAGCCGCCAGGCATTGTCGACGTTCGACGATGCGGCGTAGTGTGGACCAATTGGCCAGCCCATCCATTGCTCGTTCCACCAGATTTTGTCCATGCGGTTGTCGTGGCAGCCAACGGCGGAGACAGCGACGTCATAGAAGTCGGGATGGAAAAGCAGGCCGCCAAGGGAACTCTGTCCGCCGGCTGAGGTGCCATAAATTCCAACGCGACTGATGTCGTAGTAGGAGTAGCGCTCAGCAACCGCCTGATGCCAGAGGATGCGGTCGGCAAAGCCAGCGTCCTTGAGGTTCATCCAAGCGACGTCGTGGAAAGCTTTGGATCTGTTCGAAGTGCCCATGCCATCGATTTGGACAACGATGAAGCCAATCTCGGCAATCTCTCGGCTACCGTTATATTCCTGGAACGACTTGGGCACGAAGGAATTGTGTGGGCCAGCGTAGATGTTCTCGATCACCGGGTAGGTTTGATTCGGATCGAAATTGGTGGGGCGGAAGATCACACCCCAGATGTCGGTGACACCGTCGCGACCTTTGGCAACGAATACTTCCGGGGCTTCCCAACCCGCGGCGACAAGGGTGCTGATGTCTGCCCGTTCGATCTCCATTACTACCGACTGGTCCGTAGCCCGCCTCAGTTCCGCGATGGGCGCCATGTCGACGCGTGAGTAGCGGTCGACGTAGTAATCCATATCAGGGGAGAAGGTGACCTGATGATTTGCATTCGCTTCTGTGAACGGGATTAGGCTCGTGCCGTCGAAGTTGATGCGGTAGTAGTGTTCAAAGTACGGATCCTGGTCAGGGTGCATCCCGCTCGCAATGAACCAGATCTGGCGATTTTCCTCGTCAACCTTCACCACCTCNCGCACCGGCCAATCGCCTGAGGTGATCTGGTGTTTNACCTGACCANCNGCNCCNTNATACATGTAGAGGTGGTTCCAACCGCTGCGTTCCGACATCCAGATGATTTCATCGCCGTCGTNGANGTCNTATCGGAATTTNTTNCCNGANTAGTGGAAGAAAGTGCTNNTTTCTTCAGTGATCANCGCCCGTGTGTCACCGGTATTTGCNAGTANCTCGATGACCCTATAGAGCTGATGGCCACGCTCGTTGTATTCAAAAGTTAGAGCGCTAGAGTCTTCCCGCCACACGAGCCGTGACATCGAATAGGGGTTCGGGAACAACGTATCGTCAACGTGGGTTTGGGTACGAAGGCTAAGGTTGAAGATCACCGGCATTTCCTTGTCGAGCCGGTCACCGGGCTTTGCATATGCTCGGGTGGAGTGCTTGGGTTGNAGCTGGTCGCTGGGTGAAGACTCAATGTAGTGAATCNCGCGCTGGTAGCCAGGCTTGACCCGGTAGGCAGCGAGCTTGNGTGAGTCNNGCGACCAGGCNATCGACGATAGTTCGTACGCGTCCCCCTCGGANCCGTCCATGCTCAGGCGAATTAATTCATTGGTTCCCGTCTCACGGACGACGATGTTGTAGTTGTTGATCAGAGCCTCCCAGTGGCCGTCGGGAGAGGGTCGTGGCTCATTGTTCTGTGGNCTGCGGCCGCCTTNCTGGCGACTGGTCGANCGACATTCGTAGCTTGAAAGGTCACATCGCCATATGGTGCCGTCGATTGANATCTCGATGGCGTTCATCTCATCGACGAAGTTGATTCGATTGAATGGCAAGGTGGAGTGTGTGTACTCCTCGGNAAGAGCCGTCGAGAGCGAAGTGGCAATACGCGCGTGGTCGAATGCTGTCGTTTTTNNGGCTGTCGNNGTGTCNACTAGCATGAATTCGCTGCCACCNTCCNCAGACTTNCGATACCANAAACTCGAGGTTTCCTCGATCCAGGTAGGTTNCCCGGCAANATCAACCGTTAGGNCNGCGAAATGCTCNCGNAGNTTTATCGCGCGTTGGTAATCGCCGACAGTCCCCTGGGCGAAAGCAGAGAAAATTGAGAGTGTGACAAACAAGAAAACGAGGGCACTGATGGTAAAAAAACGGCTGGATGGTCTCATGAGCCTCTCTCCATGGCAGGGCGACGGNNGCAAACCGCCCAATCTATCGAGGTGGAGAGGCCTTTTCCACGCCTGCTCAGCACTATTCCCAGGCGATCCCGTAGTCTTCGCCATGGTTGCTTGAACCTCCCCACATCGTGCGGTTACGGATGTCAAAGAAAATTGCGTTGATGGGTCCGGAGGTGCGCGGGGAGGTACTGATGTCGTAGCCCATGNTGCGCAAGTCTGNCAGCACCCACGGCGGTGTGTCTTCCCGCACCAGAATGGCGCCCGGCTCTGATGGGTGCTCAGCAAAAGACCCTNTCATCTGCGAGCTATTAATGTTGGCGGCTTCGACGGCTTGCTGCACGTTCATATCCCACTCGACCATGTTCAAGAAGAACTGCAACAGGTTCTGGTCTTGACCGTCACCACCCTGCACTGCAAACGACAGATACGGCTGCCCATCCTTGATAGCCATCCCCGGGGTCAGCGTGGCCCGTGGTCTCTTCCCAGGCTCGACGACATTGAACGGATTCTCGGCTGGGTTGACCACGAAGCTCTGCATACGCTGGCTCATACCGATCCCGGTCTCGCCGGCGATGACAGCCGGAATCCATGCTCCTGACGGTGTGATAGAAACAATCCAGCCATTCTCGTCGGCGGCTTGTACTGACGTCGTNCCGCGGAAGAAGTCATCACCGAATGGCCCGTTTGTGCCCCATTCATTGGTATCGTCGTTGGTGTAAGCAGGTGTCATCGANNTGNTATCGCGGTGGGCAATGTTTCCTGGGNCTTCTTCNCCGCTGCNGTTCCANTGCTNGAGCAGGTCCAGGTAAGGATTTGTGCTGCCCTGGAAGGGGTAGGGGTCACCCGGNTTGACGTTGGGATCGTTAGCCTCCCAGTTAATNTCGNTGGCNCGNTGCNGNGCGTACTCTTTCGAGAGCAAACCTTNAATCGGTTCTTCGGGGAGGAAGTATGGATCGCCGTAATAGAAGTCCCGGTCGGCGAAGGCGAGGTTCATCGTTTGGTATAGCGAGTGGATGTACCGAGTGCTGTTGTATCCCATCGCTTGCAAGTCAAAGTTCTCAAGGATATTCAACGCTTGCAACATCACCGGCCCCTGCACCCAGTGAGTCAGTTTGTAAACCTCGACTCCCTTATAGGTCGTCATCACTGGCTCTTCGATCTTGACTTCCCAATTAGCGAGATCATCAGCGGTGATCAATCCACCAACTTCTTGCGCCCCCCGGGCAAACTCTTCGGCGATGTCGCCCTTGTAGAAGCGTTCGTAGGCAGCATAGATAGCTTCTTTCCGGTTCTTGCCANCAGCGAGCGCTTCTTCCTCAGCTTCGACTAGCTTGCGCAACGTCTCTGCCAAGCTCGGCTGGCGAAAGATCTCGCCGGGNTAGGGAGCCTCACGTTCTTCCCCGAGGTGNGGGAGGAATACGCTCGTTGAGTGGTGTCCCCATTCCTTGAACAGNNCCTTGTTGCTTTCAAGGTTGTTAGCCGCAGCTGCCTCAATCGCGTACCCGTCGGCCATCTCGATCGAAGGGCCAAGTACGTCAGCAAGGCTCATAGTCCCCCACTCCGCGAGCATTACCATCAGTGCACCAGGGGTTCCTGGCGTCACTGCAGCCAACGGNCCCGTTGCCGGTGGNTATTCGAGGTCCAATTGCTTNAAGAACTCNGCTGTTGCNCCGGTTGGTGCCACTCCAAGTCCNTTGATGCCGATGACCTTCTTCTCGTTCGGGTCGTAGATCAGTGCTTGGGTTTCACCGCCCCAACCGAGCGTGTCCCACATTGTGGACGTCGCCCCGAGCATGGCGCACGCTGCGTCCACGGCGTTGCCACCACGTTGAAAAATCGTCGCACCAGCAGTCGCGCCAAGTGGTTTGCCGGTGATTGCTACCCAATGGGTGCCGTGAAGAACAGGCTTGATGGTCCGCTGCGCGCCAACCGTGGACGGCAACAATAGTGCAAGGATGACAAAGCTGACCAATCGTCGAGTAAACGAAACGGCGTTGCATTTCAATTGGCGATGAATTCTTGGGGATAGGTACATAATGTCCTCCGAAGGCTGTTTTTATGTCCAGCGCCGGTGAATTTGGCTCCGTGAAGGGCGAGATGATCGATCAGTTCGTATGGTTTCTTCAATTTCGTGAGTTGAAAGGAGCGAGCGGCATTCTTACATTCGTTGTAATAGAAGCGCAAAAGGCNGATGACAATCAACAAGACAGGCTACGNNGGCGATGGGGAACGAGCGACNACGGGGACTTTGTGGCGCCCCGCCCCGTCGATTGACACACTCTCAACGAACTCCATAGCATAGGCTGACTGCGGTGTTTGCCTGAACCTACCGTTTGGTCTCTGTGACCCGAAAGAAAACGCAGAGGAGAAGAAAGCACGATGTACCGAAAGCGCATCACACTAACCGTTCTCGCCGNCTTTTTCCTGGGAGCATCCTTGCCAGGGGTGATCTTCCCNGCANCCCAAGAGGAGACTGNCCCACAGNCATCCGAGGAACCGAGCTACGACATTGTGCTGAGAGGTGGACGCGTCTTTGATGGCTCCGGGAATCCGTGGGTCTATGCTGACGTTGCGATCAAAGGTAATACCATCGAAGGCGTGGGTGACTTTGAGGACTCTTCAGCTAAAAGAGTGATCGACGTCACCGGGAAATTCGTTATGCCGGGAATCATCGACCTCCACTCCCATGCCAACTCAGCCTTCGACACGGACGATTCGGATGCGAGGGAAGATTCTGCCATNGCCCGGGCNACGATCAACAATCTTACCCAGGGCATCACGACCGTGCTTTTTGGCGAGGGTGGCAGTATCTGGGGGGAAGACAGCTCGATCCAGGACAAGGCAGAGGAATGGTCTCGCAACGGCATTGGCACAAATGCTGCCATGTTGGCTGGTATAGGAAGCATCCGCANCANGGTTCTAGGGGCAGTTGATGCAACCCCAACACCTGACCAGCTTGAGGAGATGAAGGCTCTCGTGCGCAAGGACATGGAAGGCGGAGCCTTTGGTATCAGTAACGCACTCGACTACTGGAACGGCCATTTTTTGACCACTGAAGAGATCGTCGCATTGGCGCAAGAGGCGGCAGCTTATGGTGGTATGTACGTGAGCCACATNCGNAGNGAGGGAACCCGCTCANTCTGGTGGGTTGCGAGTGACNCATCGCCGCGCGTCACTCATCTNGACGCCATCCAGGAGATTATTGACATTGGTCGTGAAGCGGGNATTCGGGTNCACATTCTCCACATNAAATCGACAGGTATTCCCTTTTGGGGGAGGAGCCGGGATGCGACCGCTCTGATCGAGAAGGCGCGAGCAGAAGGCATTGACATTACCGCTGACCAGTACCCCTACACTTCATCGGGGCCGGACCGAAACACTCAGCTCTTCAAGTGGGAGCCATACTTGGGTGAAGCAGTTGGCCGGGAGCTCGAGGCAGCGGAGCGCAAGGCGCTCATCCGCCAGCGGATGGAGGGAGACGCGGTCTTCGCCACGCAGCTAGAGAAGGATGTTATGCACGAGATTCTCGCGCGTGGCGGTGCTGACCGCATGTTTGTGAGAGTCTTCGAACCGGACCCCTCATACGTAGGACGGACNCTTGAGGAAATCGCTGAACTGCGTGGGGAAAACNTCTTNGAGACAGGGCNTTANCTNCAGCTCGANAACGATGCGCGNATCCAGTCTTACTCGATGGTCGAGGATGACCTGCACCANTACATGACACGTGATTACATCGCCCCTGCCACCGACGGTGGTGCCGCCGGTTCGCGTGCCCATCCCCGTTCCTACGGCACCTTTCCGCGTATGTTGCGCAAGTATGTCCTTGATGAAGGCGTCATTACCTTGCCCTTCTTTGTGCGCAAAGTCACGTCCTTCCCGGCTAGCATCCTAGGCATTAAAGACCGTGGCTANCTAAAGGAAGGGTACAAGGCTGACATCCTTGTCTTTGACGCCGAGACTATCCAGGATCGGGCAACCTTTGACCGCCTTCCCGATCTNACTGACGCGAAACTGAGTGAATTCATTGCCGATGGAGACCCTCACCTGAACAGCGAGGGAATCGANTACNTGCTCATTAACGGTGCCCTGGTTATCGATGGAGGGGAGTTTACAGGTGAGTTGGCAGGCGAGGTGATCCTGCGGCGCTAGCTTTAGNCTGTTGGGAGCGTGNTNTGCTTAGCTCTTGAATTCNGATTCCAGAGTACTTGGCCAGATGACGACGNAGAGGATCACGACCTAAAATCCCCTTTCTGATCAAGGTTCCTGAANACCTATCGAATAATCANATGAGCACACGTGAGAATAACNCTAAGNGCGTCAATACTGTTGGCTTAGACTTCGTGCGCACGATCATTGCCGAGGACAATGCCAACGGTACGTACGGCGGCCGTGTGGCCACCCGTTTNCCCCCNGAGCCCAATGGGTTTCTCCACGTAGGGCACGCGACAGCAATTTGTTTGAGCTTCGGAGTTGCACGAGAAAATAACGGTACGACGAATCTTCGTTTCGATGACACAAACCCAACGACCGAGGACACCAGCTACGTCGACGCTATCCAAGAAGATGTTCGCTGGTTGGGCTTTGAGTGGAACAACGGTGTGCGATACGCCTCCGACTACTTCGCGCGTCTCTACGAGATGGCGGTTCAGCTAGTTAAGGACGGAAAAGCCTACGTCGACAGCTCCTCGGAAGAGGAGATTCGGGAAATGCGCGGAACTCTTACAGAGCCCGGCACGGCAAGTGTTTATCGAGATCGTTCGACCGAAGAAAACCTCGACCTTCTTGCACGCATGAGGGCAGGCGAATTCGAGAACGGTGCTCACGTTCTGCGAGCCAAGATAGACGTAAAACATCCCAACATGAAAATGCGAGACCCATTGCTGTACCGGATTCGCCACGCGCACCACCANCGAACTGGCGACGACTGGTGCATCTACCCGATGTACGANTTTGCNCACCCGCTTTCGGATGCGATCGAGAACATTACTCATTCGCTNTGCACGCTNGAGTTTGAAAACAATCGNGCAATCTACGATTGGCTNATCGAGNACGTTGACGTTGGTGATNCTCAGCCGCGCCAGTACGAGTTCGCNCGCCTCAACCTTGACTACACCGTGATGAGNAANCGCAAGCTGCTGCGTATGGTTGAGGAAGGNNACGTTGATGGCTGGGACGATCCCCGTATGCCGACGATCTCGGGCATGCGNCGGCGTGGAATTACACCGGAGTCNATCCGGTTGTTTTGTGATCTGGTNGGTGTCGCCAAGGCCGATAGTAGGGTTGATATCGGCAAACTTGAGTACGCNATCCGAGAGGACCTCAACCAGAAGGCACGGCGCGTGATGTGCGTGCTCGACCCTCTGAAGGTGGTCATNACNAACTNNCCGGAGGGCAGGNCCGAAGAACTCGAGGCCCCCTTTTACCCNCACGACATTCCGAAGGAGGGCAGTCGTGCGGTGCCCTTCAGCCGCGAGATATACATTGAACGCANCGACTTCGAGGAGGATCCACCGAANGGTTTTTTTCGTTTAGCACCNGGCTGTGAGGTGCGCCTCCGTTACGCCTATTTCATTACCTGNGTTGAGGTNATCAAGGACGGGGCAGGCGAGATTACCGAACTGCGCTGCACATATGATCCCNACACACGTGGCGGGGCAGCGNCCGATGGCCGCAAGGTCAAGGGCACAATTCATTGGGTNGNNGCGGCCAACTCNGTGCCGGTCGAAGTTCGGCTGTACGATCGACTCTTCAAGGTTGCAAACCCTGACCAGGCGGCGGCTAGTTCAGGGAAAGACTTCACCGATTTCCTGAACCCTGAATCCCACTTAAAGATCTTCGANGCGCGGCTTGAGCCTGCCGTGGCCGATGCTAAACCNGGTTGCCNTTTNCAATTCGAGCGCCAGGGTTACTTTTTTGTCGANCCAGTNGATTCGAGCCCCGATACNCCAGTGTTCACGCGGGTGGTCACACTGCGAGATACGTGGGCGAAGATCACGGAAGCNGAAGAGAACCTGACNATCGATCAGTCAACTCNAAAGGNCGTGNAGTNNGNTAGAGGCGCNCCGGNCGAGAAGCGTCGCCGCATCAAGCGATCCAAGTCGGAACTGCGCAATGAAATCCGCGCCACGAATCCGGAGTTGGCACAACGCTATGAGTACTACCTGGAAGAAATTGGCCTGACCGCCGAGGAAGCGGACTTGCTGACCAGCGACGGGTCTGTCTCGCGGCTATTCGAAGATGCGCTTGACGTGCACCACGATGCCAAAGTTGTTGCCAACTGGNTCGTCAATGAACTGTCACCTTACTTTGAAAATGGCAAGGCTGACGCGCTGCCGTTTGGAGGTGCCGAACTCGGTGCCCTTGTTGCTCTCGTTGCCTCTCGAACGATCTCTGGCAAGATCGGNAAGGAAATCCTTGCCATTATTGTGAGAGAAGGTGGTGACCCCGAAGCGATCGTTGCTGAGCGCGGACTGGAACAGGTCACCGATGTTTCAGCAGTTGAGCCGATTGTTGAACAAGTTATAGCTGCCAACCCTGAGAAGGTCGAGGAGTANCGCTCCGGGCGCACCGGACTTGCAGGTTTCTTTGTTGGCCAGGTGATGCGCNAGNNGGGTGGTACCGCTGATCCCGANNTGGTCCAGAGGCTCGTCCGAGAAAAACTCTGCTGACGCTGGAGGTGACAGAGGTGACGTAGGTGCNNGGCACTTTGACTAGGTGTGGTGGGGCTGGCTCTAAGCTGAAAAGGGCGGCGATCCTAGACAGGTCGCCGCCCTAGACTTTTTTAGCTGCNTCGCTACTGGTTTTGCCGCTGCCGTTCCTGTTCAGTCGCTTCGCGCTCGGCGATCAACCAGTCAAACTCCTCCTGCGGCAGGTAGGTCACGTCGACCCAGGCGTGGGCCATCTCATCGACGGTGCGGTCACCCCACCCGATCCANTGCTCNGNATCGGGGTTGTTGGGGTTNTCNNCGGTGTTGTCATGCCATGCNGTGATGACGANCGTTGTNCCGGCTGGTAGCAGGGGAGCGGCATGGTCGGCATANATGTAGTTGACNTGCCAGTTCCACTGGAAGTTGTCGACTTGNCTGAGNAGCNCGGTACGGCCGTCGGGATAGATTGCTTCCATCGTCATNATCTTGCCGCGCATGTGCATGTGNGGCTGAAAGTTNTCCAAGCGCGATGGCCAGCGAAGCACNTGGAACTGCTGGGTNACTGCGACCTCNNNCGGCNGGATATCCAGGCCNCTGCGNCCCCGTGCATCAAACATGCGCAGCCTGGTGCGGTTNGTGGGTTCGTTNTCCTTAGGGTGGAACCAGACTCCGAGCTCAACGTAGCTGTCCTCCACCTCTGTTCCGTTGGCGTGCATATGCACTTCCCAGCGGATCCTCGAGTCCGGTAGCATCAGCTTGCCAGCTCCGTCGGGGAAAATCTCGCCCGCCTTGCCAACTGCCCACTCCATGAACAACCCTGGCCCGCCCATGGCGCTGCGGCTACTCGTCTGCACCGCGCCGGCGCTCTGCTCGTCTCGTTCTTCCTGTTGCAGCAGGTAGGCGAGAGTGTGGTGGACGATGGAGCGTGTGTCGGGGCCCACCGGACGAATTTCGATGGCCTTGACCCAACGTTTTTCGGTAAGGCCGGTCTCGACCGTCGGCCGGAACCACTTGTCTTGGGTTGCGGCGGCGAGCGTGTAAGGCTCCGACGGTACGATCAGGTCCGGTTCACCGAACTGGTCGGCGAGCCGCCATCCGTTGGTGTCGGGGAACTCGCGGGGCGGAGGCATGTCAGCTGGATCACCCAACGGTGCCCCAGCATCAACCCAATCGACGATGGTCCCGATCTGCTCGTTCGTCAGCCCTCGATCGTTCTTAAATTCCTGGATGCCGACTGTGCGGTTGATGTGCCACGGCGGCATGATGCGGTTGGCGACCTTGTCCTTGATCATCGGCGCGTACATTCGGGCGCTCTCATAAGTGAGCAACGAGAACGGGGCGATCGAGTCGGGCTGATGACAGACTTGACATTTTTCCTGAAAGATCGGCGCGACGTCCTTGGCATACGTCACCCCGTCATGGCCGTTAGTGCCGCTCTGCTGCGCCACGGCCGGCTGATTCTGAACGATCAACAGTGCCGCGAGTACCAGGGCACCGATGCCAATGCAGCCAGCAATCCGATGTGTGATTGGGGTTCGCTTCATGGCGTGGTCCTTTCGTCTCATTGGGTTACTGTCACTTTGACAAAACCGTTGGTCCAGCAGCACTGTGCATGTCCGGCTCCAGAAACCCCGGATGCATCGTTGGCGCGCACCCGCAGCATGTAGTCGCCCGGTGCACTAAAAGTTGCCATCGTGGTCGCCTCGGCACCAGCTACCGGAACGCGGGAGCTTCCCTCGCTGAAGGTTACGTCACCCGGGCCCTGGTGTTTGAACCAGGTCAATGTTACTGAGGGGCCTCTTCCCCCGGCCTGGCTGAGCCTGCTGGCGCCCTGTCCGTCATCGTGGGCCCATACGTTGACGGCGAGGGGCTCACCGACTTTCCCTTGCAGCGGACCGGCGGTGATACCGCGGGGCCCGGCTCCTTCGGCCCCACCCATTTCGCTCAGGTCGAACTTCAGCACCGGGGGAGTATTCCCTCCTCCGGCCTCACCCTCAAGAGCATCGATTTCCCACTCTACGCGAAGGTGGCCGGGAATCATGACCTTTTGGCCCCGGATGTTCAGTGTCCACTCAATTCGCTGGTTACCGAAGTCAGCCGGTACGGTTACCGCGAAGACTCCCCAATGGCGGCGCGGCTCGAACCGCGTTGGTTGGGTGCCGTTGAACTCGATGGGCTCGATGGAATTGTCCGGCCCGATGGGAATCTCAAGGACTTCTTGCGTGTTCCGGTTGTAGTAACCGAACGAAAGGCTATAGGTGCCGTCGGAGTTCTGATACCAGCCCTCATAGGCAGGCGACACAGTCCCCCCTGAACCGCTCGTGGGAGCCATCGGCAATTGCGGCTGGGCGCCGACTCCCGTCCAGTTGACTAGGATAATCACGAAACAACCTGCGATCGCGACGGCGCTACGTCTGTACATTGAAATCATCTTCGAAGATCTTCCTGTGCTCCATGAGGCTGTTCGGGCCGAGAACCGGGCAGCAAAACTGCCTGTAAGGTTCTGCAGATGGTGCTGAAAAGTCAACTAGAGACCACCTAACCGTTCGTTATCGAAATTGCCGCTCTATATTATATAGGGCAAGTTCTTTGGCCAATGAAAGGATTCAGGGCATATGAGGCGCTTAATAGCAGGTTTTGTAATAGGACTCATCATTTCAGGAAGTGTGGCAATGACAATAGCATCGGAGAATTCGGATACGAGGCTACAAAGTGATGTGCCCACAGGGCACATGGCGTCGTTGCTAGCTGATGACCAAGCGGTTTTTGGCATCTTCTCTCAACAGAAGACACCTGAGGAAGGTGCCGAATTAGTAGCCAATCGCGAGCCAGACTTCATTTTTTACTCGATGGAAACTGGGCCGTTCGATATCCCACGGATGCAGGCTTTCATGGAGGGGATGCTCGACAACGCTGGGCCCGAGGGTACACACGCGACGGCATTGCGGATACCACCGATCCGCGATGGACACGATGAAGCCCGCGAACGAGTTGCATTGGGCATTGAGTCGGGTGTCGACTCGATCGTATTTCCGCACGTTGAAACTGCCGAAGAGGCGATGCTCGCGGTGCAAATGATGGGCAACAATGGTTGGCCCGCTAACGAGCAGGGGAAGCTCGTCAACGTGTTGCTGATAGAAGACCAAGTTGGAGTAGCGAACGCACGCGAGATTGTTAACACACCGGGTGTCAGCGTCGTGATCCCGGGGCCGGGAGATCTGAGCCGTGCCTATGGGCGCGACCAAGAGGCGACCGAGAACGCCATCCAGACGGTCTTGGCGGCGTGTCTTGAGTTCGACATTCCGTGCGGTATCACCGCTGGCGTCAATGACATTGCCGAACGCCTGGACCAAGGCTTCGAGATGATTATTGTTACCGAAGCCGAGGCGCTTTCGGTGGGCAGGCGAGCCGCCGGACGTTAATTGCTAGTTCTCCTGGCCCGAGCCAGGAAGCTCCCCGTTGAGTTCGAGAAAGACTCGCTGGATCGCTCTTGAACCCTGACTGGAGCGTAGTGACCAGGTTTCTAGATCACCAAACTGTGCCTGTTCGATCGCTTCTTCAGCGTTTAATCCAAGAGCGTGTAGTCGTTTGGCCTCTTCGATCACCTGCACGAGCGCCTGGCGATAGGTTTCAAGCTCTTCCTTTAGAATCTGCGGTGACTCGACGAAACCGTGGCCAGGAACGTACATGTCGACGTCCATCGCCTGCGCTTTCTCGATCATCGCTACCCATTCCGAGGGATAGGCCGAGCGCATTGCTGGGAAGATCCGGTTCAAGTATGCCTCACTCATAAAAAGGATCTTCTCTTCTGGCAGGTAAACGCTTAGGTCGCCTCCTGTGTGCGCGCGGCCCAGGAAACGCAGTTGGATCTCTTTGCCGCCAAGGCTGAGCACCTCGGTCTCTTCGACCAGTGCGTTTGGCACAAGCACCGGTGCTGCTTCGCTGTCGGAATTCATTTGATTGGCATTGCGCTCCAGCACCTCGGCAGATGTTGGGTGGGCCCACACCGTAATAGCTTCTGGGAACGCCGAGTTGCCGGCCGTGTGATCACCATGATCGGAGCACACGATCACGTGGGTGATTGGTTGGTCAGTAATCTTGGCGATCTCGTCGATCATACGTTGGGTTTCTATGACATTGCCTTGACCATCTGCGACTAAGACACCCTCCGAGGTGACCACGAACATACTGACGGTTGTGAATTTCTCTTCACCCGCCGGCCGTAGTTGCTCGTATGAGTACACACCCTCGGCAAGCTCCTGGATTCGCGGAAAATCTTCGTCGGTATAGCCCCGTGCATAGGGATCGCCGGTACGGACAACCTCTTGGGTTACAACATCATTCTGGACGACGTCCTCGGTTGCAGGCGCACATGCTCCTAGGACCAACGTCAGCATTAGGGCAATGATTCTCATGACATTCCTCCGGTGACTCATGGTGGTTCGGGTGATAGTGTCCGGCACCGTTGATAGTGTCCAAGGCGGTATCAAACGATAAAATCAGCAATCGGTCCAGCTGTGCCCCTAATTTTGGGAGGGCGCCAACTTTTCTTTTGGGAGGGTGCAAGATGAAAAAAGCGACAAAGATTCTCATGGCAATGGTGATCATTGCTCTGGTAACCGGGTTAACGACCCACGTTTTGGCCTATCAACGAGGTGGTCGAGGCAACATGACTCCAGAGCAAAGGGCGGAACGGCAGCGGCAGGCAATCGAGCAAATGTACGCGATGGAGCGGCCGATTGAGGCACTCGATTCGGTGTGGATCGAAGAGCTTACCTGGATGGAAGTGAGGGACGCCATCGCTGCTGGCAAAACGACCGCGATCGTGGGTACTGGTGGTGTGGAGCAAAACGGACCTTTTCTGGCGACCGGTAAGCACAACTACGTTTTGCAAGGGGCGTGCGAGGGCATCGCCCGAAAACTCGGAAACGCCTTGTGTGCGCCGATTATCAAGTTGGTGCCGGAGGGCAGTCACAATCCTAAGTCGGGCGCGATGCTTTACTCAGGGAGCATTAGCCTTCGCCAGGAGACCTTCGAGATGGTTCTTGAGGACGTCGGCGAGAGCCTCAAGCAGCATGGCTTCGAGCACATCATCTTCATCGGCGATAGCGGCGGCAACCAGACAGGAATGGGGAATGCAGCCACGGCTCTCAACGAGCGTTGGGGAGAAACTCGTGCCCATTACGTCTCTGAGTTCTATCGGTACCGTGACGTTTTCAGCTACATGGAGAACGAGCTCGGTATCGTAGAAGGGGAAAATGACGGCCACCACGACGACTACGTGATCACCACAATCATGATGGTCACCGACCCGGAGACCGTTCGCTACCAGCAGCGTTTGGATGCCGGACTTGCTTCGATTAACGGCCTTAGCATTAAAGACAAGGGGAAGTCGATTTCGATCGGCAAGAAACTACTGCAGTTTCGCATCGACACAACCGTGAAGGCGATCAAAGAGGTGATGGAGCGGCCATAGTCGTCTCCGGTTCTGTCCGCTGAGACCAACACGTCGACGGAGAATCAGAATGCTTTCTCATTCCCATAAAATTGTTCGAACATTGGTGGTCAGTGCAGCGGTTGTCGTTTACATGGCAATCGGTGTCGCGGCCCCGGTCCTAGCGCAGCAGGCGTACGCACCTGATTCCCTGAGTGCTGCTGATTACGACCGCGCCGAAGGATTCCTCGGCAACAACCTTGGCTCCCTGATCCTCCATTCTGGCGTTTCTCCGAACTGGCTTCCGGGGGGGCGTTTTTGGTACCGGGTTGCAACTGCAGCCGGTGATGAATTCATCCTAGTAGACCCGGAAAGAGGAACACGCGAACCAGCATTTGACCACGCAAGGTTGGCCGAGGCGCTTTCTGAGTCTTCGAGCCAGTTGGCTCCGGAAGCAGCGTCGAACGTGATTTATGAAGCGTACGGGCTACCGTTTACCCGCTTCGAATTTGATGCCAACACGATCCGCTTCAACGCTGGAGGTCGAGGCTGGGTCTGCAACATGCAGAACTATCTCTGCACATCCGGCGGCGATGTGACGGATGATGGCCGTGGGGGCAGAGGCGGTCGCGGTAGTGGTGGGGGAGCGCCTACGGTGCTTTCCCCAGACGGTACTCGGGCGGTTTTCATCCGCGACGATAACCTCTGGGTGCGTGACGTGGCGACCGGCGACGAGCAACCGCTGACCCGGGACGGCATCAAAGATTACGGCTATGCCACCGACAATGCAGGATGGCGAAAGAGTGACCGGCCGGTTGTGTTGTGGTCACCGGACTCGAACAAGATTGCTACCTTCCAGCAGGACCAGCGGGGTGTTGGCGAGATGTATCTGGCCGATACTCGGCCTAGCCATCCAAGACTGGAAGCATGGAAGTATCCACTGCCTGGCGACTCGGTGATTACCGTCGTCGAGCGCGTCGTCATCAATCTTGAGGACGGCACAATGGTACGCCTTCGGATGCCTCCCGACCAACATCGCTCGTCGAGGTGTGACGACATCATCTGCGGTGGTAGCTGGGGCGACGTGCAGTGGAGCCCCGATTCGTCGTCGATGGCGTTTTTGTCAACCTCACGTGATCACAAGCAAGAGTGGCTGCGCATTGCCGATATAAGCAGCGGCGAGGTCCACACAGTGCTGGAAGAGTCAGTTCCAACCTTCTTCGAATCGGGCAATGGCGCCATCAATTGGCGCTATCTCCCAGACTCTGGCGAGTTTATCTGGTTTTCTGAGCGCGATGACTGGGGCCATCTATACCTTTATGACCTTGAAACTGGCGGCCTCAAGAATCAGATTACGTTGGGCGAGGGAAATGTGACAAGGATCCTCCGGCTCGACAAAAAGGAACGGCAAATCTACTTTCTCGGTGTTGGCTTCGAAGGAGAACGTGACCCTTACTTTCAGCATTTCTACCGGGTTGATTTCGATGGTCGTGGAATGATCCTGCTAACGCCCGAGAACGCCAACCACAACATCATACTGTCGCCTTCAGGTGGCCATTTCGTCGACAATTTCTCGACTCCAGATACACCGCCAGTCGCTGTTCTACGTGACTCTGAGGGGTCCAAACTCGTTGACCTTGAGAAAGCCGACATTTCACGGTTGCTCGCCGCAGGCTGGCACCCGCCCGAACCATTCACCGTTAAGGCGCGCGATGGTAAGACTGATCTGTATGGCTTGATGTTCAAGCCGACGAACCTAGATGCTAATCAAAAGTATCCGATCATCAACAGTATCTACCCGGGCCCGCAGACGGGTAGCGTTGGGTCTCGCAATTTCTCGGCGGGGCGAGGCGATGCCCAGGCGATAGCTGAACTCGGCTTCATTGTCATCAAGCTCGATGGCATGGGCACGCCGTGGCGCTCAAAGTCGTTTCACGAAGCCTATTANGGCGACATGGGNGACAATACGCTTCCAGACCAGGTGACGGGGATGCAGCAGCTTGCTGAGCGTTACCCCTGGATCGATATTGATCGTGTCGGGATCTACGGACATTCAGGCGGAGGCTATGCCACCACTGGCGCGATGTTTCANTACCCAGACTTTTTCAAGGTTGGCGTCTCTCAGGCTGGCAACCACGACAATCGCGTGTACGAAGACGACTGGGGGGAAAAGTGGCAGGGTTTGCTCGNCCGNGACCCGGATGGTGGAACCAACTACGATAACCAAGCGAACCAGAACTTTGCCCGTAACCTCAAAGGCAAGCTCCTGCTGGCGCACGGCACCATGGATACCAACGTGCCGTTCTACAGCACGCTGTTGGTGGTAGACGCACTTATCGCAGCCAACAAGGACTTCGATTTCATCCTGTTCCCGAACCGCGGGCATGGTTTCGGCAATGAGCCCTACATGATGCGCCGTCGGTGGGACTATTTTGTCGAGCANCTGTTAGGAGCGACCCCTCCNGACGACTATCAGATGCGGCGCAACCGCTAACCGGCCAGAACATCGGCGGGGTAGCCGTCGCTAGCCTTAACCGAGATCGACAGCCTGAAGGGAATCGTTCCAGATGGCAAGAACGGTTTCGTTATCGTCTCGCGCAGCGACCGGTATCANCCGCTGACGATGGCTTCGGCCTCGATCTCCACCAANTACTCGGAGCCGATGATTCCNGCTTGCACGAGNGTGTTGGCCGGCTTGGTGTCNCGAAACCGCTCCCCGTGAACGTTCGCNACCGGTTCCCAGTGNGCTATGTCCCGGATGTACACACGNGTCCGGATAACGTCGTAGAGGCTTGCGCCGAGCGACTGCAGCGCACCGTCGATCTTGTCGATCACGAAGTGGGTCTGGGACACTGGATCGGAGCCGCCGATGACGCGGTCACCGTGGGTGGCGGTCGTGCCCGAAACCGAGATTCGATTTCCCTTACGGACTGCCCGGCTGAAACCAGCCAGATCTTCCCAAACGGTCCCGCTCGATACCCGGGATCTACCGTCNGCGCCACGTTCGGCTTCGTATGGCGNCGGCATCGCTTCGATGTGGTGGCTGAGATCCCCCGACGCCGTTAGGTAAGGNCGCCGNCGGTANTCGTCGCCGCAGTCACCCGGAATCGGGCGCAATCGATCCGCCNCTGCGGCGATCTCCGCCTTNTCGGCGTCGTCGAGAGTGAACTCGAAGATTCTCAGGTTGTCTTCACGATGCTCGCTGAGACCGAGTCGGGCGCCGATAATGATGCCGCCAACCGCTGGCTGATCCAGAATGTAACGACAAACTACGTTCGCCATTGAGACACCGTGCCGCGTAGCTATCGCGTGGACGACGCGCAGCAGTCCCTGTAAGGCTTCCCAGCCACCGGCCTCGCGAATGAAGCGCCGGTATTTCATCTCGGACCAGGTCTCAAGCCCATCCTGGTCCGGCTCGGGTTCGTTGAGCCAGCGTTCGGTGAGAAAACCGCCGGCCAGGGTGCCGAATGCCAGCAGCGTGATGCCGTGTTCCCGGCAAAGCTCGGTCATTCCATGCGCGCCCGCCCGCTGATCGAGGAGCGAGAAGCACACTTGGTTCGACGTGATCGCGATGCCGGTGTTGATGATCATTCGCAGGTGCGCGGTGTCGGTATTGGTGAGGCCGAGGTGGAGGATCAGTCCCTCGTCCTTGAGCTCTTGTAGGTAGAAGAGGGTGTCGAGATAGCTCGGATCGGCGTAGTTCCAGGCATGGAACTGCAGCAGGTCGATGCGCTCGGTCTGCATCCGGCGGAGCGAAAGCTCGACGGCCTCGCGCACTTCCTCTCGGGTTGAGGCACCCGGCTCCGGAACCCATTTTGTCAAAGGCTGCACAACGCCGCTCCCGTGCTCGCGAGCGAACAGCCCAACGATTTCCTCCGCTGATCCGTAGTGGTCCGCCATGTCGAATGTTGTGAGCCCGGCGTCAACGTAGGGNCCCATCTCACGAGCCGTTGCCACGAGGTCGAGTTGCCGGCCGTCACGTTCCATGTCCGCGATTTGCCAGAGACCGGTGAGAACCCGGGAGATGCTCAGATCGGGCGCCAGGTCCCATCGCTCGGCCACCACGCCACGTCCGTCGGCGGCTTTCATGAGACGCACTCGTCCGGGGACCTCACCGGTGTCCCCTCGTAAGGTGCCTTAACCATTCGTTTGGTCACTCGGGTGGGAGGGTCGAGAATCGTGCCTGCACGTCGACGCCGCTATGGAGCAGTCGGGTGAACTCACGAACATAGATCGCGCTGCCCACCAACATCACCGCTACCCAAACGGCGGTGGAGTGCAGATACCAGGCCGGCTGAGGCGTCGAGATGTCCTTCCAGACGTGCACAACGAGGAATGTGCCCAGCAGAACGATGCCGAGCAAGGCTAGCGACACCTGAGCGCCACGTTGCGGCAGCACGCGAACCTCTGCAGCCAGCTCGGGGTTGCGATGTGGCAGTGTCACCACTGATGCGCACATCAGCAGGAAATTGACCAGCATGGCAGTCACCAGGATGTCGACGCCAAGGAAAAAATCACCCGCCAGGTGGCTCCCCAAGATACCCGCCGAAGCCATCAACCCGCTCAGAACGATCGCGACTCCCGGCGTATGCCGCGTCGGGTGGACCGAGCCGACAAAGCGCGGAAAGATCCCGTCCTCGGCCCAGGCGAACATCAGCCGCGAGACGGCCAGCAGCATCGCAGGCAGATCGTTGATCAACGCCACCGCCGCGCCGGCGATGATCGCTACCGTCCATCCCGTTGGCAACAGGTNACCGAGCAGGCCAGGCGCGGTGAGATCCNGGGTCAGTGCCTCCTCCGCAACGAATCTCCAAGGAACAGCGTGATAGACGGCGCTGGTGAACAGCAAGTAGAACGTACCGACGGTGACCACCGCGATGCCGATGGCCAACGGCAGCGATAGGTGCGGGTTACGCGCCTCGCCACCCGCCTGGGCGATAGAATCGAANCCGATGAAGCTGGAGAACAGGACCGCGGCGGCGGCGAGGAAGNTTCCCAAACGGAACGGAAACTCGCCGCCTTCCGGGATGGCGTGGTTGTCAGCGGCCTGCACGGCAACGACGAACTGCTCATGATCGAAGGCGAAGCCGGCGATGATNACCACCGAGCCAAGGGCGAACATCAGGAACATCATCGGCACCAGCATGTTTTTGTAGAGCTTTAGGCCATGCAGGTTCACCCATACGAAGGTCCAGAGGAATGCAAGGGCCAGCGACACCCGCACGATTCCGGTTTCGAGCGTCGTTGCAAGACCTACCTGCCCGACAGCGGTGGCGATGTCGCGCAGAAACGGAATCAAAACGTACGAGACCACGCCAATCGCGATCGACAGGCCAACCCATTGCGAGAAACTCGCCACGAAGCCGAGGTACGGATGCAACGCACGGCTGNCGTACACGTAACTCCCGCCAGCGCGAGGCATCGCNGAGGCAAGGATGGCGTAGGCGAGTGCGGCAATGAGGGCGGGCACAGCGGCGAACACGTAGGCAGGCAGCACCCAGGGGCCGATCCCTGGAACGCTCCGGTGGATCATGAACGGAATCACGTTAATCGCCGCCCCCAACATCGCGCAGATCCCGGTGGCAGCGAGCGCCGTCAGGCCCATCTGCCGCGACAAACCAGAACGATCGGTCGAAGGTGTGCTCAACGTCGCCATGCTATGCGCTCATCCTGACGCAGCGGATCGGCCGATCCAACATCCAGGCACCAAGTCTTCCACCTGCTCGAATTCGTGGTCTCCAATCACTACGGCAGTCCCTTTCTCCTGGGTCAGGGCTACCGCTGCCGGGGCACTTCGTTCCCTGAAATCCACACTGATTCGATCATTCTGGTGTTGGTGATGCCCTCCAGAGGGTTCGCTGTGGTGACGACAAAGTCGGCAAACTTGCCAGCTTCGAGTGTGCCAACCTCCTCGAGTCCGATGCAACGAGCCGCATCGCTAGTCGAGGCGACGAGGATTTGCATCGGTGTGAGGCCCGCTTGGGCCATGAGTTCAAGCTCAAGGTGTTCGAAGTAACCGTGAAATCGGGCTGGCGGGCCGGAATCCGTTCCCATCGCGATTGTTGCACCGCCGTCCGACAGTACCTTGAGGTTGGTTAGCGCCACCCGCAGAGCTTCTTTGTAAGGCGCGCCCGCTTGGTAGGTACGTTGGCGATCTGGATCTTCGAGAGCCTGGATGACAGCTGGGTCTGCTTCGGCGAGGAAAAATGGATCGTCAAAGAAATCCGGGCGCTCTTCATACACAAAGGTTGAGATCTCGCGTGTCAGGGTCGGGCAGTAGCAGACGTCCTTATCGATTAAAAGATCAATAAGTTCCTGGTCCACTGGCTGATCCCTCACACTGTGCGCAACGAAATCAACACCGGCCTTGAGCAGCCCCTTCGCGTCATCAAGATAAAAGAGGTGGCTGGCCAGTGGCAGTTCATTGGCATGCGCCGCATCGATGGCAGCCGTGTACACTTCCGGAGCCATCTTGGGTGTCCGTCCGAGGTTGTCGTCGACGCGGATTTTGATGAAGTTCGGTCCCATGCCGGCGACATCGTTGATACGTTCTGTGATGTCCTCGGGAGAGGCCGCATTAACTACCGGTCCGGCGAACAGTAGGCGGGCACGATTGAGATCTGCAGAGTCTTCTGAGGCGCGAATAGCGCCGGCCAACGCCTCGTCGCCACCCAGGCTGTTAACGGTGGTGACGCCATATCGCGCGTATAGTGCTAAGTGGTCGAGAACGTTCTGCTCGGAATAATTTCCGCCCTCTAAGCCAAGTGTGTCACCGACGTGACCGTGGGTGTTTATTAATCCGGGAAAGATCGTTCGGCCGCTTAGTTCGACGCGTGCGGCACCAAGCGGGACAGGGATCTCCTCCGCTGTCCCGACGGCTTCGATGCGGGCACCCCGCAGAAGCAGGACACCATTTTCGATAGCGTTCGCCCCGGTACCGTCGATTATACGTGCGTTGACGAAGGCTGTGAGACCTTCATCCGTTGGGGTTAAGGCTTCTCGGGCTTGCTGGTCGTTTGCGGAGCACGCTACCGGCAACAGGCTGATAATAATGATTATGATTGCCGCGATTAAATTTTTCATGTGAGGAACGCTAACCCAAAACACAACATGGTTCACGGTCCTACTGAGTATTATGCGCCCCTAACAGTCCAACCGTGGCCTGCAGCATATACAGCAACCTCTCAGCCTCGCCCGTGCGGCTGATCGAAATTGATCTCCGGTCCCACCGGAACGACGCCCGATGGGTTCAACGACCCGTGGGTCATGTAGTAGTGGCGCTTGATGTGGTCCATATTGACTGTCTCGGCGATGTTCGGCATCTGGTAGATCTCGCGCGTGTAGGCCCAGAGGTTGGGGAAGTCAACTAGACGCTTAAGATTGCACCTGAAGTGGCCAAAATAGACGGCGTCGAAGCGTACTAAGGTCGGGAATAGCCGGAAGTCGGCTTCGGTGAGTGTGTTGTCGATCAGGTAGCGACTTGTCGCCAGATGCTTTTCCAGCATTTCAAGAGCCTTGAACAAACGGTAAACGGACGCCTCGTAGGCTTCCTGAGTGCTGGCGAACCCCGTCTTGTAAACGCCGTTATTGACATTCGTGTAGACGACCGCATTGATCTCGTCTATCTGGTTTCGGAGATTGCCTGGGTAAAGGTCGATTGCATCATCCCCCCACTCGTCAAACGCCGAATTGAGCATGCGGATGATCTCCGAAGATTCATTGTTGATGATGCGTGACGTNTGCTTGTCCCACAATATCGGCACCGTCACCCGTGGTGNANNGTAATCAGGGTCGGTGGCNNGATATGCCTCGGAAAGAAACNGAAATCCGTTAATNGNGTCGGGTTCNCAGCCCGAGGNGTCGCTGAAACGCCAGCCNCGTTCNTCACGGATCGGATCAACGGCTGTTANCCCAATNACATCCTCGAGTTGTTTCAGCTTTCGGTAGATGACGGTGCGATGNGCCCAAGGGCAAGCCNACGAGACGTAAAGGTGATACCGNTTCGGNGCNGCCGCGTACTNTGAAGTACCGTCNGTGGTGACCCAATCACGNAAANCGCTCTGNNNNCGGATGAACCGACCACGGTNGTCGGTTTCGTGTCTNATCTCTNTGATNTTTGCTGGACCCATGTCGTTGTTCGATCTGAATGCGCGCATCAGCATCATAGGCGCCGGAGTCCACTATCGCACAGGCGATGTCGCAAGACCGATGCCCTGGAGCTCATCGCTAGTTGTATGAGCCTATGTACTTCGGTACCATTTTTNTCTATTGATTTTCGCTCAATACAGAACAGAAAAGTAAAATGCGAATACAGAACAAGCTTCTCTTAATGTTTGTTGTAGCAATTCTAGGAACACTATTTCTTGTGAACTTGGTTGCAGCGGAAAAAATTCTGCATTTGAAGCTCGATAGCAGCATTCCCAAGGCAGACGAGACACTTAAAGCTTCACCTGAGAAAATCGTACTTGAGTTTTCGCAGAGACCCGAGCTGACCGTCGCAAAGATCGATATTCAAGATGGAAAGCTCGGCAAGGTGATGCGAAGCGAGGAAGACGAAACCATTCTTTGGGCTGCCATCGAGGAGTCGCTGCCCGCCGGAAAACACACTGTAAAATGGGTCACATCAAGTAGCGACGGTCACCCAGTTCGAGGCGAGTTCTCGTTTGCGGTGAGCGTTCGCCGTTAACCACGGGGCAGAAAGGCGATCTCCCAGCCTCTCTTCTTTTCGCTTGGCGCCGGCCTTCGGGTTTTTGCCTACGTTTGCGTATTTTCCCTTGTAGGCGCGGTCGCGTTCAGATGGATTTTGCGTGCCAAGGTGGACCAAGTCACTGTTGCTTGGTGTGAAGCTGTCGAGCGCAAGCTTGCACTCCAGGGAATAATCGCAGGGTTTTTACTGGTTGCTTGCGACCTTGGCCGTGTCTGGCATCAGACGTATGCATTCTTCGGTGGCTTCGAACCCATCACACTCGAAGCCATTAGGACGATTACCAACGAAACTCTCTGGGGTAGTGGCTGGAAGCTCCAAGTAATCGCGGCCACATTTGCCGTAATAGCGTTCGTAGCCGCATACTGGTCTTGTCCGGCGGCATGGCTTTTTACTTGGCTCTTAGTAATTGTCGCGACAATCTCTCGGCCGCTCACTGGGCACGCGGTTGAACAAGGCAGTTGGCTGTCTCTGCCTGCAATCCTTCAGGCGGTGCACGTGATGGGAGCGGCCACCTGGATTGGCACTCTGGGGACTGTGGTCTTCGTTGGTTTAAGGCATGTGGCATGTCTTGACCCGAGGAACCGCGTCAGAGTCGTCGCTGTCGTAGTTAACGCGTTTTCGCCGGTGGCGTTGACCGCAGCTACTGCATTGTTCATTGCGGGTACAGCGACATCGTTCATGTACCTAGGAAGTCCCGGGGCAATAATCGGGACAACGTATGGTCGGGTTTTGCTGGCCAAACTGCTCGGCTTCATGGCTGTTGTCGCTGTCGGCTTCTTCAATTGGCAGCGTGTGCGGCCGTCGCTTGACCCAGTAGTAGACGTTGGAATGAGTCATGGCAGCGTCACGAGCGTTGCCGAGGCACTCCTGTGGCGTTCGGCTTGTTTCGAGGTTGCACTTGCTGCAATCGTGCTTGTGATCACGGCAGTGCTCGTGACGCTCCCGATGCCTATGGGATGACAGCCAGTGAAGCCGTTGGCGAATGAGTTTGCATAGCGCATCCTCGCCCAATCCCAACCTTCCGTAATAAACGTATGCATTATGGTGAGCATGACCTGGAAGCTCTTGAAAATGCTTAAGAGGAACCTGTTGCTTTTCCTGTCCTTGAGGAATGCATCGGCTACCATTGGTCACTCCCGCGGGCTTTTCGGCGGCATCCTGGAGGCCTAGCATTTCTGTTATTGGAGAGCATTTNATGNNCAATCGAGTCCTGATCGCCGTGCTGGCCTTAGTCTTAACCGTGAGTTCCGGGGTTTCACTGTTGGGACGTGCGAGCATTTTCGAAAGCACGGTTTGGGAGCCCGAAAATCAAGAGGAACTCCGCATTATTGTTGCCAACGGAGAAGGCCAGAACTATTGGCCTAACTGGCGCGGACCTTCCGGCCAAGGAGTGGTTGAGGGGTCTGGGTACCCTGATACCTGGTCAGATACCGAAAATGTGTTGTGGAAAGTGCCCGTTCCGGGGACCGGGCATTCGTCCCCAATTATCTGGGAGAATCAGATCTTTCTCACAACAGCTTCTGACGATGGCACACGCTTAACGTTGCTGAGTTTCGATCGAGGAAACGGAAAACAGCTGTGGGAAACTCCTGTCCCCTTCGAT
Organism: Acidobacteriota bacterium; assembly: GCA_002722645.1. GTDB lineage: Bacteria > Acidobacteriota > UBA890 > UBA890 > UBA890 > UBA890. The sequence continues at coordinate 44,835 of PBML01000024.1, read as the reverse complement.
CGATGGGAGCACATCCACACCAAGAACAGTCATGCTTCGGCGACCCCGGTAACCGACGGCGAGCTTGTCTACGCTTCGTTTGGCCAGCAGGGGATTATGGCCACCACCCTCGAAGGCACACTCGTTTGGCACAATAAGGCCGAAGATCTCGATAACTACCACGGCTCCGCAGGGTCCCCGATTCTCTACAAGGAAACGGTGATCATCTACCAGGATCACCGTGGAGCTTCCTTCGTAGCAGCATTCGNCAAGCATTCTGGGGAAATCATATGGCGTACAGAACGCGATACTGGTACAGGGTGGGGGACACCGATTGTTATTGATACCGGGAAGCGCGATGAGCTCATTGTCTCCAGTCAGGCGCGTGTTAACTCATACGATCCCGACACAGGCGATGAATATTGGACGGTGGGAGGGAATCTTTTTGAAGTAATTCCTACGCCGGTCGTTGGCCACGGACTCGTTTTCGCATCGTCNGGCCGAGCTGGTCCCACCNTAGCGATNCGTCCGGGCGGGGCTGGTGACGTTACCGATAGTCACGTTGCCTGGANGACACAGAAAGGGTCGCCGTTTGTTCCCTCGCCGATCGTCGTTGGAGAATACCTTTTCATGATCAACGACATGCTTAGCATTGTGACTAACTATGAGGCGAGCACCGGCCGGCTTGTTTACCAGGGCCGCCTCGGACGTTCGAGCCGCGAGGGGTTTTCCGCCTCGCCGGTAGCGGTCGAGGGCAAGGTTTTTTTCACTAATGACATGGGTCAGACGTTTGTCGTGGAGGCGGGTCCCGAGTTTGCCGTACTGCACACTAACGAACTCAACGCGCAGACGTTGGCTTCCCCGGCGTTGGTCGACGGGATTTGGTATTTCAGGACCGACAGAGAGCTGATCGCGATCGGCAAGTGATCCGGAGATTGCACTTTGCAGATCCGCAGTGGCTCCCGTCTGCCCGGCTTAAATTTGCTCGGCCGGCAATTGTCTCTCTCCTTGCGTTGTTTACATCCGTGACAGGGCTGAACGCGGAGCCACTTGGTACCGCACGGGAATTCGCCATTGCTCTGCCGCCACGCGTGGCGGGCTTCCCGTTAAAGGTCGATGACCTTTTGAGATCAAACGTAGTTTTTGGGAAGACAGCTTTCCTTCAGCAGACAGAGAATGGCAGCACAGCCGGCCAATGGCGTACAGCGCGTCAAGCGAAACGGACAAATCTCGCGGTTCCCGAGAAAACTGACGTTGAGGCGGGTGTAGTTTGGATTGACACCACACGACGGCGACGAGGCGGTTGGCACGGATTTGTGCCGGCTGGCGGGGGCTTTCCTAGTGGCGCGGGGCCCTCGTTCCGCATTATCTGGAACAAGGAGGGCATTGGTGTTCGGTATCCGGACGAGTTGACTCCGAACCGGGTCGACCTACAGGGCTCAGTGGGACTCAGTTTGCGAGGGTACTACCTCGGTTTGTTCGAGGGAGGCTGGCAACGTATCGGAGGAACACCCGTCCACATGAACTTTCACGTGGGGTATCAGCACAATGCCAACGANAGTTTCTACGGACTAGGGAAGGAGAGCGCGCTTGAGGATCGAGCCGGCTTCTCAGAAACCATGCGTACAGGAGGAGTGGTTTTGTTGTGGCAATCACCCTCGTGGTTTTACGTCGGAGGTGGCATCGGTTATCGAGATACCAAACTTGGCGAAGGCAATAATGCTTATCGGTCACTCCGTGATGTCAATTTGGGTCAACTGCCCGGGGACGTCGAACAGGCCGAACACATCGCATACGACGGTTTCGCTCAGGTTGATTGGCGCAACAAGGGATATCACTACCGAGGTGGCCTCTACGCTATTCGCTGGAGCGACTGGCGCGACCGGAAGCTGGGAGCGTTTAACTTCAAGAAACTCGACATCGAGGTTCAGCAGTACCTCCCTTTTCTAATGAACAAGCGAGTGATTGCATTTCGTGCACGGGCGATTCTTACCGATACCGAGCCGGGCCAGGAAGTGCCCTTCTATTTGATGCCGACGCTGGGGGGGACCCGTGATTTACGGGGCTTCAACCATGATCGTTTCAGAGACAGGAACATGATTTTGCTGAACGTCGAGTATCGAACAGAGATTTGGGCCGCGATGGACCTTGCGCTGTTTGTCGATACAGGAAAGGTGTTTAGGGAACACAGCGATATTAATTTGATGGATCTTTCGACAGACTATGGCATTGGCCTGCGACTTAAGTCGACCTTGGCTACCTTCTTGCGCGCCGACTTCGCATTCGGAGACGAGGGTTTCCATACAGCAATTCGCGCCGGCAGTAGTTTCGATTCGCCGTCGTTGTTCGGTCGTCTTCTTCAAGTGATGCAGTAGCCATGACAAGCCGCATGGCAACCTCAACTCTGTTGCTAGTGTTTTTGCTGGCAGGGTCATTTTCGGCAAGCAATCTTTCCGCAGCGCAATTGGGTGCCAGTCCACTGTTTGGTTCCAGCGCGGTTTTCAACCGCGACGATCCTATCGCTGTCGATGAGGACAACCTGGGCATCGATGCCCCGGCCGACTGGCCGGTTTACGAGCTTTATGATCTTTTCGAGAACCTGTTCCAGGATCGGGGCGATCCGGACCAGAAACGGGCTGTCAACATCAACACAATTGGCGAGGTTCCCGACTCGAGCTGGTTCACTAACCGGATCGGTGCGCGCGAGATGAGCGTTGAAGAAATCGCTACAGGGCCGAACCTTTCCGGCCCGCCTGCGGATGGACAATGGAAAGTGATCGGAAGGCCGGGGGCTGGCGTAACGCCCAAGTTCATGATCGAGGATAGAAAAGGCAGCCGTTTCATTTTTAAGTTCGACCCGATGGAGTATCCGGANATTGCTTCGGGCGCTGAAATAATCAGCTCAAAGTTCTTCCACGCGTTTGGCTATAACGTTGCCGAGACTTACATCGTGAGCTTCACTAAAGATCGGCTCGAGATCGCTTCAGGAGCAACGTTCACCACTGATACTGGTGTGACGCTAGAAATCGACCAGGTCGATNTNGACCATTGGATGTCAAATGCTCCAGTAGGCCCCGGTGGTGTATACCGAGCCTTGGCAAGCAAGATTATCCCCGGTGAGGCCGTAGGCGGGTTCCGTTTTTTTGGTACGCGGCCCGACGACCCTAACGATATTTTCCCCCATGAGCATCGACGAGAGTTGCGCGGTTACCGTGTAATTTCAGCTTGGCTCAACCACGATGATTCGCGCGCGCTCAATACCTATGATTCCTTCGTCAAGGAAGATGGACGTCGTTTCATCAAGCATTACTTGCTCGATTTCGGCTCTGCGTTGGGAAGCGCCTCAATTGGTCCCAACGAGCCGCGGGGAGGCAATGAGTATCTCTTCGAAGGCGGGCTGGTGTGGAAGTCGGCGCTAACCCTGGGTATTTGGCACCGTCCATGGCTAACTGCTGACATTCCTGCCATTCCCTCAATCGGGAACTTCGAGGCTGAACACTTTTTGCCGCAGAATTGGAAGCCTGAGTATCCAAACGTCGCTATGGATCACATGGATGCGGCTGACGCCTTTTGGGCGGCGCGCATTATAGACAAGTTCTCCGAGAAGCTCATCGCAGCCGTGGTTGACGAGGCACAGTTCTCAGACCCAAGAGCAGTTGTTTATGTCAATGAGGTGCTTCGCAAACGAAGCAACAAGGCAGTGAACCACTGGATCACGCAGACTAACCCCCTCGATGAATTCGCACTCATTGGCCGGGGTGGATCTGTGGTACTCGAGTGGGAGAATGCGGCCGTTAGGGTCGGTGTCGCCACTGACGCGGGGAGCTATGGTGTGCGCTGGTCCACTTTTGACAACCGAACCNGCTCCGAGTTCCAGATATCGGACCAAGAGGTAGGCACAACTCGAATAGGCGTCCCGGTAAACGCCTGGGGTTCGCCCGATGCGTTTGGTTATCGTTACTTGCGTGCCCATATCTTTACTCATCACGCTGATTTTCAGTGGTGGAAGGAGCCAGTGATCGTGACTGTTCGCGNTAANGGTGCCGGCGGTNTCGACATCGTNGGTATNGANCACCCACGCGAATATCCTAGTCTCAACNCNCGCTAGCATGCNCCGGNTTGCGACNGNAAAAGTGCTGNNNAAATCGATTTTGACATGCCTGTTTTNAAAGCNCTTCANGACCGACAGGAGACANNGATGACACGTCTNACATCACGAATTTTCATTGCCACAACCTGNTTGCTAANCGTCCNNTTTNTANCTTCCGNGNCTATGTCTNTTCCNGGNTTTGGCTCAGTATCAGCTCAAGCNTCACCTNAGCAGCTACAGACGCCCGCNGAGAGGGTCAACTACTCGCAGGGCGGCACCCTTTATGGGCCNTTAATGGAGTTTGTCTATGAACTNGAGGCGCANACTGACCTGATGAATGTCATCNAGCTCACTGAAACGCTCATGGGGCGCGACGTTGTGCTNGCGACNCTTTCGAACCCNCCTGTTTTCAGGCCTTCGGATTTGGCGAAGTCTGANAAACCAGTGGTGCTGATTGTNAACAATGTTCACGGTGGCGAGGTCGCAGGTAAAGACGCAGCGATGGAAATTATTCGCGACCTCGTACAGGGTTCTCTTCGTCCATTGCTTGACGAAGTCGTGGTGCTCGTAGTTCCGACGATCAACCCTGATGGGGCTGAAGTGCGCAGGCGCACCAACGAAGAAGGCTTCGACATGAACCGCGACTACATTAAGTTGGAGTCGCAAGAAATTCACGCCTTGGTGACAAAGGTCATCAATGGCTGGCAGCCAGACATCTGGGTCGATACTCATCACGGTGGTTCTGCGCCGTACACACTGACCTACCAGACCAATATGAATCCGGCCGGNGACCAGGCGCTAGTAGGTTTTGGCAACGACCGCATTTTGACCCGGGTGCGCGAAGCGTTACGGGCCGAGGACTATGATGGTTTCTGGTACACGGGGGTTGGAACGGTCAACGGAGTGGAAGGTTGGGTGCCGACCTCAGTTGAGCCACGTAAGCAACATGTTTTTGCGACGTTGTCTAACACCGTTGGATTTCTCTTTGAAACGCCGAGCAGCTCGCACCGAGTAATCAATAACGGCACGGAGGTGGTTTCGGTTCCACAAGGCGAGCGCTATCGGCACCAAGTGCGCGGCCAATATATCGGCCAGCGTGAGCTCATCCGGTTTGCTGCGGAGGAGACTGGAGACTTGAAGACGGTTGTCAGCGAAGCACGTGAGAAGGCCATACGGTTGGGCAATGACGATTCCGACAATGACCAAATCGTCCTTGAGTACGAGCAGGTTGCCAAGCACGAAGAGGACTTCTGGCGTCGCATCGGTGGGCGCGGTGGGCGTGGTAGCGGCGATGAAGTCGCCTACGAGCTGATTACCGGCCCAGTTTTCACGAAGTTCGAACCTACCCGCACGACCACAAGGCCCTACGGCTACATGATCCCACCCGGTATGACCAAGCTGATTCCGATCCTACTTGAACACGATATTACCGTGAAGCGACTCATCGAGCCGGTGTCCATCGAAGTCGAGGCCTATGACGCCACCGCTGTTGAGGACACCCAGTACTTCCAGGCCCACTATTTGAAGGCGGTGACCGCCGATGTAGTCATGGAAACAGTTGACTTCCCGGTGGGCAGTTTTTTTATTCCAAGTGGCCAGCCGTTGTCGAACTTCATTAGCTACCTTCTGGAGCCCGAGACCAACGACAACCTGGTGACCTGGGGTTACCTTGACAACATTCTGCGGGTGACGCCGAGCCCTGTTGAACAAGCAGCCCAAAACCGAGCGCAGGTGACGCCGCAGCAGCGCCAGCGGTTTCAGGGTCGCGGCGGCCGCCGTGGTGGTGGCCAGCGGGTGCCAATCTACAGAGTAATGAACAAGACGAGTTTCGCCAGCGTGCTGGTACAGCCTTACAATCGCTACGAGCCGAACCGTTACATCCGGTAGATTCCCGTCCCGATGGGATTTCCCGGACAGGGGCCGAGCGTGACGACTCGCTTCTTGTTGCGCTCCGCGTAGCCCGGAAGAATCCTGAATCTAACGAGTCTAGTTATTCTATTGGCCAGCAGTATTCCTTGAGGCTTTCTGTTCTTCGACCATCTCGGCAACTTCGTCCATTATCGCCTTGGCGTCGTACACGATGCCGTCCTTAATGGTCCACCGTACACCACCAACGCGGTTTACAGCGCCGGTCTCGTCGTCAAGCTTGATGGCACCCGTGCCGTAAAGAACCTTGAGGTTGTGCAGCGGGTTGGCNTCCACGATCACCATGTCGGCGAGCAGCCCGTTGCGTACTATGCCAAATTCGATCGGAACTCCCTTGGGCTCGTGTAGCGTCAGAGCGCCGTTCATAGTGGCAGCCATGATCACTTCAAGCGGATGAAAACCGGCCTCTTGAAGCATCTCGAGTTCATTGACGTAGCCAAAACCGTAAGTCTGGTAAATGAATCCGGAATCCGAACCAGTTGTGACACGGCCACCGATTTTCTTGTAGTCGTTAATCATCTGCATCCACACTCGGTAAAAATTACGCCAGGCGATCTCATCCGACGTGGTCCAGTCGAACCAGTAAGAACCGTGGCTGGTGCGGCTCGGTTGATAAAAATCCCACAACGTCGGCAGCGTATATTGGTCGTGCCACTCTGCCTCGCGGAAGCGCATGACATCACGCCCCGAGGAGTAGATGGTCATGGTGGGGTCGAACACCGTATTTAGTTTTTCGTGTTCCTTCAGGTATGCCCACCACTGGTCGCTACCAGGCTCGTAGATCTTGTCCCACAGTCGAGCGACCTGACCGAAGCGATGCTGCTCGTTGTTGTAATTCATGTCTACTGGCCATGGTTGCACCACGTAGTCTTTCAGCAACGACTCAAAGTGCCCGTAGTAGTGGGTTACCGTGCCGAGCCCTAGACGAGCCGCATCGATGGCGTTCATTTGTGCCACACCCGTCTGGGCTAGGTGAGCAGTAGAGCCGAGGCCCACTTTTGCAGCCTCGTCGAGCAAGGCTCCCATGATTTCGGGTCGAAAGGACCCCATCTTCATGCCGTCAATGCCCTCGATGGCAGCTTCTTGCACCCAGGCGCGGGCCTGCTCGACGGTATTGGCGTTAGGCCGTTGATAGTCGAAGATACGCGGCGCCATAATTTCGTTGCGGTCACTGCGCTCCTTCTCGCGCTGTGTCCAGCCCCGCGGGCCGAGCCCTACGCCACGCACTGTGGTAACTCCGTGTGCCAGCCACAACTTGTAAGCGTACTCGGGNGGGTTCTTGGTGCGGGTGTCGCCAGCATGTACGTGCATGTCGACGAAGCCAGGCATCAGGTACATTCCATCAGCCTCGACTACGTAGTCCGCGTCCGATGGAATACTCCCACCGACACGAGCGATACGGTTGTCTTCGACAATGATGTTGGTTGGCCCGCGCGGTGGCCCGCCTGTGCCGTCGATGAGCATCACGCCGCGGATGGCCATGGTGCCGAAGGGGCCCACCCCCTGGTTGGCGGTGCGCTCCGGAGTGGGCATCGGGCCGCGTCGGCCGCCACGCCCCTGTGCCGTCGATGTAGCGTAAGAGAGCGAAGCCAGGCTCAAGGCAACGACTAGGCCGAGAACAAAAACCGCAGGGATGATCCGGCAATTACGCATATTTCCTCCCATCCGGAGTGAATTGAAAGCCATGCAAAACTCTACCTTCGGCCCTAGGAAGTGACAACGGCGAAGCTACCGACGTATCGAACACGGTTCATTTCTTGTCACCGCCGATACGTTACACTAGCCGCCTCGACCGTTATTGTCCCGTTATGTTTTCTCCCGAGTCATTTCCAACAACTTAAATATGACTACCTATCTAATTGCCGGCGGCTGCGGCTTCATTGGGTCGAACTTCGTGCATTTTTTGCTCAAACGCCAGCCGGAAACGAAGATCATCGTTGTCGACAACCTTGGTTTTGCAGGCAATCGTGCCAACCTAGATGGAGTTGTCGACAGTATCACTCTCGAGGTCGAGGATATTTGTGATTTTGAGGCGATGACGCGGGTTTATCAACGCCATCAGCCTGAGGTCGTGGTCAACTTCGCCGCTGAGAGTCACAACGATCGCGCCGTTGCCACACCGTCAGACTTCGCGCGGTCCAATGCTCTCGGATGCCAGAATTTACTTGAGGTCTCGCGCCGCAACCCTGTTCGACGCCATGTTCACATTTCAACGATCGAAGTCTACGGTGAACTGGGCGAGTCTCAGGAATGGTTCAACGAAGCCAGCCCCCTGAACGCTAAGACGCCCTATAGTGCGGCCAAGGCGGCGGGGGACATGTTCGTGCGCGCCTATATGCAGACGTATCCGGAGATGGACATTATGTTGACGCATTGTGCGAACAATTATGGCGCCTATCAATTCCCCGAGAAGTTGATTCCGCTGGTGATCACGAATGTTTTGAGGGGACTCAAAGCTCCGGTTTATGGTGACGGACTACAGAAGCGTGATTGGCTTCATGTGCGTGACCATTGCCGTGCGATTCTTGCCATGATCGAAGCTACTTGTGGGGACATTCCGGCGGAGGCGGCAACGGACCCATCGAAACTACCTATCTATGACATTAGCGCCCGTAATGAACTCACCAACCTTGACATTGTTTCGCAGATAATTCGCCTGCTCGGAAAAGAACCTAGCGAGTGGATTGAACACGTGGCAGACCGCCCGAACCACGATCGTCGCTACTTAATCAACCCGGCCCGGATCGAGACCGAACTCGGGTGGGAACCCAAGGTTGACTTTGAAACTGGCTTGGAACAGACCGTGCGTTGGTATTTGGACAACCAGGCCTGGTGGGCGGCTATTCTCGAGAGGTCGGGAAGCCTGCAGTTTGACTGGTCCACCACCTAACGTCTTCAGTCGTGACCAAGGTCGAATCAGGTGCTGTTTTGAAATATCATTACCACCTGGGATCGGCGTGACCAGGTCATCTATCCACGCTCTTGTAACCGGTCCTGGTCCCACGATTCCGTAGCTATCGAAACCGCCTTTCCAGATACGCATCACCCAGGAGCATCGTCATGGAAGCTGTCAGCACCGAACTGCACGCCTTCGACGTCGCGGCAGAAGCCGAGCGCGTCCCCTACAAGGTCGCGGACCTGTCCCTTGCCGAACATGGCCGCAAGGAAATCGACCTTGCTGAGCACGAGATGCCGGGGTTGATGGAGACGCGACGCCGCTACAGCGAAAACAAGCCGCTTGCCGGTACCAAGGTTATGGGCAGCCTGCACATGACGATTCAGACTGCGGTGCTCATCGAGACGCTGGTAGATTTGGGTGCCGACGTGCGTTGGGTCTCCTGCAACATCTTCTCAACGCAGGACCACGCGGCTGCGGCAGTTGTTGTTGGACGAGAGGAGATCGGTGGCACCGTCCAGAATCCCCGTGGCGTGCCCGTGTTTGCGTGGAAGGGCGAGACGCTCGAAGAATACTGGTGGTGCACGAATGAGGCACTTTTGTGGCCTGACGGTAGTGGCCCGGAACTGATCGTCGACGATGGTGGTGACGCGACGCTGGTCATCCACAAGGGTTACGAGTTTGAAGAAGCCGGAGAGGTTCCGGAGTTTGATGCCGAGAACGATCCCGAGGAATGGGGAGTGATCCTCGATCTGCTGCGCGTGGAGTTTGCCCAAAACCCACAGCGATGGCACAAGACAGCCCTCGGACTAAAGGGCGTTTCCGAGGAAACCACGACCGGTGTCAACCGTTTGATGCAGATGGAGAAGACGGGGACCCTCCTTTTTCCGGCAATCAACGTTAATGACTCTGTCACCAAGTCAAAATTCGACAATATCTATGGTTGCCGGCACTCGGTGGTTGATGGCCTCAACCGTGCTTCCGATGTCATGATTGGCGGAAAGGTTGCCGTTGTTTGCGGTTTCGGTGAAGTTGGCAAGGGCTGCGCGCAGGCGCTGCGCGGACAGGGTGCCCGTGTGGTGGTTACCGAGATCGATCCTATTTGTGCGCTGCAGGCGGCAATGGAGGGATATGCGGTTCGGAAACTCGAGTCCGTTGTCCAGAGCGCAGACATCTTCATCACCACAACCGGCAATTTTGACATCCTCACGGCTGAGCACATGGGTCGCATGAAGGATAAGGCGATCGTTGCTAACATCGGCCACTTCGACAACGAGATTGACATGGCGGGGTTGGCCAAGATGCCTGGCATCCGGAAGATCAACATCAAGCCGCAATACGATGAGTGGGTGTTCGAAGACGGCCACAGTATCTTGGTGTTGGCGGAAGGTCGCCTCATGAACCTCGGCTGTGCCACGGGGCACCCGAGCTTCGTTATGTCGGCGTCTTTTACTAATCAAGTGCTTGCCCAGATTGAGCTACAGAAGAACCAGGACCAGTACGAGAACAAGGTCTATGTGCTTCCAAAGAAGCTCGATGAAGAGGTCGCGCGCCTACACCTCGACCACCTTAGTGTTGAGCTTACCGAGCTGACACAGGAACAAGCCGACTACATCGGCGTACCGATCGAAGGGCCGTACAAGCCTGAACACTACCGATACTAGACGCGTCGATAAGTGCGGGTCTTCGGAGGATTGAACATGGCCAGTTGCTGTTCACGTCAATCTGGTGTCGGCGTGGTCCTCGCCGTTGCGCTGGACAACATCCTTCTTGGTGTTGCCGTCGGCGTTGCGCTTGGAGCTGCGCTGGGTAGAGCTTCTAAGTAGATCAGCGCCGCCATCGCGCCTGGGGCTAGCCGGTGAAGAGGTCGAAGATGTTACCGATCATACCGGAGTCGGCTTGGAAGAACTCGGTGTAGCGACAGCGTGCGCAGATCACTGTGGTGAACTTNCTGCTTTGGACGTCGAAAATTTTCGACCAGAAGCCACCGGCAACGCGAATCTCACCGGTTTCGTATTGGTCTTGGTTACATTTGGGGCACGTGTATTTGATTCCGGTCACCTTCACATCTCCGGTTGGGGCCATTAATTTTGTTTAACTATTCTGNAAACAAAGAATTTATTGCTTGCCTGAAAAATAAATGAACAAAGCATTTACTAAAGAATCGGACAACGATGAGTTCACTGAAGCAGTTGTGCAGCCGGTCGACCCATTACCGCCGAACGTACCCAACTATGTCACGCCGGAGGGNGCNCGTNGTNTACGTGAGNAGCTTCGTAGGNTGATCGATGANGAAAAACCGGCTCTTGAAGTGCAGGCGAGCGNCAGNCAGGGNGGTGACGGAGCACTGGCCAACGAGTCAAAGACGAAAGCTCGTAAGAAACTCGCCGAGGTCACAGCCCGNATCCAGTTNCTTGAGAGTCACATTGGTCGATTCCANATTGTCGATGGGCGACNGCAAAGANCCGATACGGTCCGATTCGGTGCGCGTGTAACNGTGATGGATACAGAGGGCGATGAGCGTACCTACTTGATCTGTGGCGTCGACGAGTCGGAACCTGNAACAGGGGCNGTGAGCTGGATTTCNCCGATCGCAAAGGTGCTNCTTGGCCACAAGNTCGGCGANGAAGTGNCCCTNCAACTGCCNCGTGGTNAGCAGCTACTTGAAATNGTAGAGATTGATTANTGAGCTGTGNCAAGNATTCGGNCCTTNCTACCTANCCTGGNTCTTTCCACGCCATTTCCCTACTAGCGTCTCGCGTCATCNTGCGTGTATCTTCCCGGNATCGACACCGTGTCGCCCGATGGGGCGGCGTGGCGGTCCGGGCTAGAGCTTTGGGCGGCTCCCTGGACTGGGTGGGTGGGGACCTGCCGAATGCAGACTCGCCCAGAGAGGGGGTGATCCAGTGATATCTGACTGTACGGACTTAGTGGAGGTGGCGTTCCCCTAGGGGAAAGCTCCGGAGCGTCCGTGGCGCTCGCTGGGTGATACCCCGTAGCGGGGGAACCCAACGCCACCGACCACAAAGCTTGGCCCCGGCCCCATCTGTAAGGGGCCGGGGCTTCTTTTATTTGTAGAATTTACGGAATTCTCCAGCACCGCACTTCTTACAGAAGTCGACGGCTGACTTGCCGTCTAATTTTTATCAATGAGGCCAAGCTCCTTAAGTTCGTCGGCGAGCTTGGCTCTGTTCACCGGTGCCATTGGCACGAGCGGTAGTCGGTAGTTTTCTCCGATGCGTCCCATCATCGCCAAAGCTGCTTTGACTGGGATCGGGTTGGTTTCGATGAAGTTGGCGTTCATCAAACCGAGTAGGCGGTAGTGGATCTCGCGAGCTAGATCGAGTTTGCCGTTGAGCGCATAGCGCACCATTTTGCTCATCTCATTTGGCGCCTCATTGGAAACGACTGAAATGACCCCTTCGGCACCAAGGCTGATCATTGCTAGCGTGAGATCGTCTTCACCCGACAGAACTGAGAAGCCTTTCGTCCGCCCTGCGAGAATCGTCATAACCTGGCCTAGATCACCCGAGGCTTCCTTAATGCCGACGATATTTGGGTGCTCAGCGAGCCGCAGTACCGTGGCGGGAAGAATGTTCGAACTCGTGCGCCCGGGAACGTTATACAGGACCAGGGGGATGTCTACGGTGTCGGCGATCGCAGTGAAGTGCGCAACCATCCCAGCTTGGGTTGGCTTGTTGTAGTAAGGGGCCACAGCGAGCACCCCGTCAGCACCGATCTCGAGGGCACGCGAAGCGAGTATTGTTACGTTCCGAGTGTCGTTGCCACCTACGCCGGCTAAAACCTTGGCCTGGCCGTTGACCCTTGTAACCACTGCTTCGATGACGCTTGCGTGCTCATCGTTGGTTATGGTTGAGGCCTCGCCGGTTGTCCCGCAGGGGACGATGCCGTCGACTCCGCTTTGCAGCTGCCAATCAACCAGGTCGCAAAGCAAATCGTTATTGATCGCGCCGTCCGCGGTAAAGGGTGTGACCAGCGCGGTGTATGTTCCGTCCCACATAGTGCTCATATGCAGCTACCAAGCGAGTTCAAACCACATAATGGTTTGGTGCCACCACAGCCGTTTTTAATCATTGGTTCTTTGGTAAAGCTCGCCATCGCTCTTTCGGAAAACTTCGGACATTTCGACCATTCCCGCGGCGGCTGCTTCTTTTGTTGAGACGAACCCTTCCTGCTTAGCGAAATCCCGGAGCTTCTGGGTTATCTCCATCGAGCAGAACTTGGGGCCGCACATCGAGCAGAAGTGGGCCGACTTGTGGGCATCCTTTGGAAGGGTTTCGTCATGCAGTTCGCGCGCTGTATCCGGATCGAGCGAAATGTTGAACTGGTCGTCCCAGCGAAACTCGAAGCGCGCCCGTGATAATGCGTCGTCACGCACCTGTGCAGCTGGATGTCCCTTCGCCAGGTCAGCGGCGTGGGCAGCGATTTTGTAAGTAATTACCCCTTCCTTAACGTCATCGCGGTCTGGCAGGCCAAGGTGTTCCCTGGGCGTCACGTAACACAGCATAGCTGTACCGAACCAGCCGATCATGGCGGCGCCAATACCCGATGTAATGTGGTCGTACCCCGGTGCAATGTCCGTGGTCAAAGGACCAAGCGTGTAAAAAGGTGCTTCGCCACAAACCTCAAGCTGTTTGTCCATGTTGACCTTAATCTTGTGCATTGGTACGTGACCAGGTCCTTCTACCATCACCTGGCAGCCTTTGTCCCAGGCGATTTTGGTGAGCTCCCCAAGGGTTTCAAGTTCAGCGAACTGAGCGGCGTCATTGGCGTCGGCGATCGCTCCCGGTCGCAGTCCGTCGCCAAGGGAGAAGCTGACGTCGTATGCGCGCATGATGTCGCACATCTCCTCAAAATGGGTGTAAAGAAAGTTTTCCTTATGGTGTGCTAGGCACCATTGCGCCATGATCGCTCCGCCGCGTGACACGATGCCGGTGACACGTTTAGCGGTTAACGGCACGTAACGCAGAAGTACGCCAGCATGGACTGTGAAGTAGTCAGTTCCCTGCTCGCACTGCTCGACGAGCGTGTCTCGATAAATTTCCCAAGTCAGNTCCTCCACCTTGTCAACTTTTTCCAGGGCCTGGTAGATGGGCACAGTGCCAATNGGTACNGGCGAATTACGGACAATCCATTCACGGATGTTATGGATATTGCGACCTGTCGAGAGGTCCATAACTGTGTCGGTACCCCAACGAATCGCCCACACCATTTTGTCAACCTCATTGGCGACCGACGAAGTCACCGCCGAGTTGCCGATATTGGCGTTGACTTTTACCAAGAAGTTACGGCCGATAATCATCGGCTCGCTTTCTGGATGGTTGATNTTCGCGGGGATGATGGCGCGGCCCGCGGCCACCTCGTCGCGCACGAACTCAGGGGTGACGTAGTCAGGAATTTCGGCNCCGAAACTNTCNCCATCGCGCTCACTNGTGGCGCGGATGCGTTCNCGGCCAAGNTTCTCACGAATAGCNACAAACTCCATCTCAGGGGTNANNATTCCAGANCGTGCGTACTCGAGNTGGGTNACCGCNAGCCCGTCTNNAGCACGNANCGGNGTNCGTTTGGCNGGAAACTCTGGAACNAGACGTTNATTGGNGGCAAATCCGTTGTCTTCCGGTCTTACCTCNCGTCCTGTGTATTCNTCGACNTCNCCACGAGCACGGATCCAAGCTTCACGAAGGCGAGGTANCCCNTCCTCGATATTGAGATCTNGCACCACTTCTTCAGTGTCGGTGTATGGCCCGGAGCTATCGTAAACGTGCAGTGGTTGNTCCTGTGACTGGGNACTCAGCGAGATTTCACGNAGCGGTACGTANACATCTTTNTGAAGGTNCCCCTGAACAAAGATNTTGCGTGATGCNGGAAGAGGNCCTGTGGTTANGTCAATTTCGAGGTGTTNNNNTGCGGCTTTCATTGTTCCCTCCGCNGGCATTACCCNGATCAGGTGTGACAGGCAGCCTGTACGAACCGNGCGTTGCTGCCTGATTAAGGGTTCCCACGTTNCGGCAGGANTTGCCGATANCAGTGGTGTCTCAGCCCCCTTAAGGAGCACCCCNTCGCAATTAGTCCATCATCGATGCAAGGGGGCTGTGGGTCAAGGTGNNTNTGAAGCGGCNAGCCTCATTNTTGTCNNTGTNGCGGNCCAACAATATGAACTCTTNAACTTTCGAAATTTATGGACAATTTGGTTTCACNGTTGACATGTTTGACTAGTGTTTACATCGGAGNTGNAAACCTGGTCGTNAGCANNGNGGCTTTAGGTGNCGTTAATATGTCGATCATTTNANNGAAGAATCTTGTCAAGAGNACTCGATGAGTACATTGGATAGCTGGCATCCGGATTCTAAAGACCTTGCCAATCTGGCCAAGGAACGGCTGAGCCTAAAGGAGACGCAGCGCATCCTCGATCATTGCAGGGAATGTCGNGAGTGNNCCGACAAACTCCTTGAGACGGTNNGGTCGCAGNCGATTGTTGGAGAGCGCCGGGCAGTAAACAAGCGGAACTGGATGCCAGCAGCGACCCTNGCTCTTTTCATCGCCGGCGCAATTCTNGCCNCGTANTGGTTCTTGGAAGATACTTCGCGCTCCGGNCCGTTTGGGATCGGTCCAAAATCTNCTCCTGACTTGTCTGAGACGATCTACGCTGAGGAACCNNGNACCTGGTTCGAAGACGCCTTCACACACGCCATGGTGTCGCCGGATGGCTCCAAAATGTTGCGCGTNGACAGCCTCGGNGTGAGCTTGGTCGACTTGTCGAGTGGCGAAGGTCTTCGTGCTGAACTTCTNCTCGATTTCGATCAGGTGATGGCNGCGACTTTCGATGGAAATGGCCGGATTGCTCGGTTTGCTAACCGGCGTCGTGATATGGGTTGGTTTCTTGAGAGTGGCGAGAATTTGCGCTCGACGGCAATTCCGTTGGATGCAGTTCCGGCGTGGGCACCAGGCAACCGCGATGTTGTCTGGATCCGGCCTCCTGGTAACAGGATNGTACTGGGNGAGCCTCCCGATGACCGGTGGCATAACATCGGCGATCGTGTATTNGGATTGGCNTGGGACCCCACGGGCGCTGCNGCCTACGGGCTGGCCATGTCGGTGAACGGATCAGCGTCGGTTCTTCGCGTACGGCCCTTGGGTGGCGAGGTAGAGATCATCCGTGACGGGCTAGACGCCTCGGCACTGCCAAATGGCCTAGCAGTTGCCCCCGATGGGCGGTCACTCTTTATCTCGCTTGCCACGGAAGACGAACCGGATGCTGATGCGCGGCACGAGACGCGCGTGAACCGAGATCTCGATATTTACGAACTCGAGATCAANTCGGGGGACCTCCGCTTAGTAAGTGATATTGAGGGAGATGATTTTTGGCCTTGGGTCGCGGGTGATTATCTGTACTGGACGCANAATGATTACGATGCTTCTGTGATGCTGATACCGCTTGGCAATCCTGGCGCCAAGCTACTCTTTGATGTTGTTGGGCAGAGAGATGGCAGATTTTCTACCCAGCTACCGCGCTGGAANCCCACCGGTGAATTNCTTGCCTACACGGTTGGTAGCTGGAGGCTTGCGGACTGGGGGCTCAACCTNGACACGGAAGTTGTTGCCATCGNGCCGGATGGNGACAGAGGATCGGCGGCNGCTCTGGTCACCGGGTATCATGCCGACTACACGCCCTCATGGTCGCCCGATGGTCGCTGGCTGGCTTACCGGTCGCGTCGTTCACCACGGCCGGTGCCTTACTATGCGGGGCCCGATGTTACCGACGACATCTTCTTGCGNCGGGCCGATGATCCAGANGCNGATGAAATTCGNCTCACTGATTTTGGTTGGGAGGTCGGTGACCCCAATTGGTCGACCGATGGCAGCCGGCTATTGTTCGATAGCTGGGANCGTGTCCCTGGTGTTTCAAAGCCTTGGGTCGCGACCATCGATCCGGAACATGGTGATTTAATCGACGTCGTGCCCTTGAAGTTGCCCGACGAGATTTCCGGCTCAGTCTCGGCCGTTTACTCTCCTGTCTCGGATGACGTGCTNTTNATCGAGCGNCTAAACCCCGAANCNCAAAGACTTTGGATCATGCTGNCTNCGGGNNAAGTCGAGAAAGTCATTGAGTTCACGTCTTACACTCGCGGTGGCGCTGCNTGGACACCNNATGGNNAGAGCATCGTNTATTCGGCGTTGGCGGGCGAGAANATGCANTTATTNTTGGTCTCNCGATTCGGCGGTGAGNCGCANCAGNTAACTNCGGAGCCAGTTAATGTTTTGCATGCGCAGNTTTCTCCCGATGGNCTTTGGATTGCTGCNACGAGGCTGTCCCAAAAGAAAGAAATCCGCCGNTTGCCACTGCGTTAGTTGGGGNTNTGNCGCAGCGNAATTCTGGTCCTTTTCAAGNNCCCCNGNNCTTTTNGATGGCGTGCTTGTCGGCNGCGNATGGNATATTCTCGTGCACATGCGNAAGNCACTTTGGATCGGANNCCTTTTNGTATTGCTTGNATCTCCTGCNTGTTCGGGAGGTCACATNGANACAGTNTGGGATACTCAATTTGACTTTGCNGGGCTCAACACTTTCGATTGGGCGGTGAAGGAACCTGAGACAGGNGCTGCTTTGCCGTATGGGNCGCTTGACACGGCCATCAAGNCGGTTGTCGATAGCCACATGCGCGCGGTTGGTTTTCGTCGCTCAAGCAACAACCCTTCATTTCTTCTCACCTACTACGTCGGTGACGAAGAGGTCGCGCGGCTTCAGGAAAGCTACTATGGGCNGGGGTGGAGCGGTTACTGGGGCTGGGGCTGGTATGGTCCTGCTGGCCTCAACGTTTCGCAGTACGACACGGGCACGATTACCATCGANNTGCTATCTCCCGANCCCGCCGTCGGTCTGATTTGGCGCGGTATTGCCCGGGCTGAACTCCTGCCNTCCGCACAGAATTCTGGGAAAANCNATGACGCCATTGGCGAGATCCTTGAGNANTTTCCNCCAGAAGATGACAGCTAGNNACACTTAGNTTNTTGTACCCNTTTGACGGCTGACGTTGCGATTTCCTTGAACCCAGAATCGTAACGGCTTGTGTTGCCACTCTTCAGCGTAGTTGACACCGACGCGGGGCCCGCAACNGATCGCTGNGGTTGGCAAGGACCGCTTGCGGAGCGCTTCGATGAACAGCATCTTGCCACCCACGAGGTCCTCTCCGTCGATGGCGAGGGTAATACCAAGTGCTTGACACAGTTTTCCGGGTCCGGAGCAGAGGTCAATCGAACGTCGAGCCGCGTCGCGGCGCGCGAACATCACATCAGTCCCACCATCCGGTTCCAGAGCACGCAGCAAAACTGCCACAGGCTCCTCTGGATCTCCGGCTACCACGTTGACACAATGGTGCATCCCGTAAACGAAGTACACNTANGCGTTCCCCCCGGGACCCCACATTGTTTCGTTACGGGCCGTGCGACATCCGCGGTAGGTGTGAGCTGCTTTGTCGATCGTTCCGAGATAGGCCTCGGTNTCGACAATGATGCCAGAGACACGGGAATCATCGACCTGGCTGACAAGTCGTTGACCAAGCAGGCNACGGGCGACCGAAATGACATTCCGGTGATAAAAAANGCGTGNCAGACGCGGTGTCTGATCATGCTGGTTGGCGTTCCTCATGGTTGCGCGAGAATATACTGATGGAAATGATCTCGCCGTTTGAATGAGGGGANAGATGACAGAGNAAGACGACCCGACACTNAGTACTCCACCTATTCTGGCAGGGAAGAAGGGTTTAGTCGTAGGGGTGGCCAACGAACGATCGATCGCCTGGGGCCTGGCTCGNAGAGCAGCGTCAGCTGGGGCGGANCTGGCTTTCACGTATCAGGGGGAAGCTCTCCTGAAGCGTGTTCAACCNCTCGCCNAGTCGGTTGGTAGCAACCTGCTTGTGCCGATGGACGTAACTGACGAGGCACANGTAGATGCTGCCTTCGATGCTGTGAGNAAAGAATTTGGCTCGCTCGATTTCCTGGNTCACTCGATTGCGTTTGCCGACCGTGAAGATCTCAAGGGTCGCACCCTAGATACGTCGCGCGACGGTTTTTTGATGGCGATGGAGATTAGCGTTTACTCGTTGCTGCATCTTGTTCGGAAGGNAGAGCCGATGATGAATGAGGGNGGCAGCATCGTCACCATGACCTACTATGGTTCTATGAAAGCGGTGCCGAACTACAACGTAATGGGAATTGCAAAAGCTTCCCTGGAGGCAAGTGTTCGTTACCTTGCCGGTGACTTGGGCAAGAAAAACATNCGCATCAACGCTATCTCTGCCGGNCCGATCAAGACACTCGCTGCCTCCGGCGTTTCGGGTNTGCGNTCGATGCTTTCGCAGCTTGCTGAGCGTTCGCCGTTGCGCCGCAACGTCGACATCGATGACGTTGGTGCTGCCGGNTTGTATTTGTTGTCAGCACTATCGAAGGGTGTTACTGGAGAAGTCCATTATGTTGATGCGGGCTTCAACACGACGGCAATGTGAACCATATGAGACGGCNAGGGNAGCACCATCCTTAAGCTGACATCTGGTGGCTGAATGGGCTCGCCAAAGCGCCGTTTGTGGGGCACCATAAGGTTGGCTGTAGCCGTTCAGCGGTTATGGCCCTTTTCTCGGGTTCATAGCGGTTGGTTNTGTCGCGTGATCAGTTGCAGATCGACTGCCGGCNGGCAATGCGNAGAACTCGCAAACTAGTGAATGCGAATCGGATTATTTGTCGATCCAACCATGCTTGCTCGCCNACCTCTCAAGGTAGGGTGATGAGGAGGACCCCCAATGTCATTTGTCGATGACATCATGGCCAACGTAAAGGCTAAGAACGCTGCTGAGCCTGAATTTCATCAGGCAGTAGAAGAGGTAGTNGANTCACTTGAGCTCGTACTCGAGCGTCGGCCCGAATACAGNAAGGCCAAAATCGTCGAGCGTGTCATCGAGCCTGAGCGCGTCATTATGTTTCGTGTNCCCTGGGNTGATGACAACGGCGATATTCATGTCAACCGCGGCTTCCGGATTGAGATGAANAGTGCAATCGGCCCTTACAAGGGTGGGCTACGTTTCCATCCGTCAGTCAATCTCGGCATCCTNAAGTTCCTCGCNTTCGAACAAGTCTTCAAGAACTCGCTCACGACATTGCCGCTAGGTGGTGGCAAGGGNGGCTCAGACTTTGACCCGAAGGGCAAGAGCGATAACGAGGTTATGCGCTTCTGCCAGAGTTTTATGAGCGAACTGTGTCGCCATATCGGCCCGAACACAGANGTTCCAGCCGGTGATATCGGTGTTGGTGGCCGCGAGATCGGTTTCCTCTTTGGCCAGTATAAGAGGCTACGAAACGAGTTTACCGGCGTACTCACGGGCAAGGCCCTCAACTGGGGAGGCTCACTGATTCGTCCNGAGGCGACAGGCTACGGTGCCGTATATTTTGCTGCCGAGATGCTNGCTACCCGCAGCGAGAACCTTGAGGGCAAGACCTGTCTTGTGTCAGGCAGTGGCAATGTGGCGCAGTACACGTGCGAAAAACTCCTCGACTTGGGAGGCAAGCCAGTCACTTTGTCAGATTCTGGNGGTTACATCTACGACGAAGAAGGTATCGATCGTGACAAGCTAGCCTTCGTTATGGATCTGAAGAACGTGCGCCGTGGCCGAATCAAAGAGTATGCGGAAAAATACAGCAGTGCCGTGTACACGGAGATTGATCCTAGTGCTGNCCACAATGGTATCTGGGACCATAATGCTGACTGTGCGTTCCCGAGCGCGACNCAGAATGAGATCANCGCGAAGGACGCTGCGAACTTGCTTGAGAATGGTNTCTACGTCGTTTCCGAGGGNGCCAACATGCCGACTGTCATCGAGGGCGTCAATTTATTTATTGATGCTGGCATTCTTTATGGTCCCGGTAAGGCAGCGAACGCAGGTGGCGTTGCGACTTCTGGGCTTGAGATGTCGCAGAACAGCCTGCGCATGAGCTGGACTCGCGAGGAAGTTGACGCCAAGCTCCATGGCATTATGAAATCGATCCATACCGCGGCCAAGGAAACCGCTGAGGAGTATGGTTCCCCAGGCAATTATGTCAACGGCGCAAACATCGCTGGCTTCATAAAAATAGCCGATTCNATGATGGATCAGGGTATCGTTTAGCGATTTAGACATCCCAAGATTTATTCGNCTCTGCTAGTAAGTACAACGCTTTCGGGGNGGTCCTTGGACCGCCCCATTTTCTTGTTTTTCTTGGTTTNTGTTCGCNAAGTTTCCTTGGCTGCAGAATCGAGAAATTGTAGTAGTNAANACTGATCCGCTTGCGCTCGCCTGAGCCCCCGGCGGACAGTAGCGGGGTGATGGAAAACACGCAGNGTCGTAGTTANCCAGGNAGCTTCCAGGACCTAATGTTGTGGCGGGTCAACAAGGTCCTGTTGGTCTCAAGTCTTTACGATTCGTTCACTCTGTCGGAAGATCGGCTGGTCAACGAGCTTGTTCTCGGCAATTTCCCTGGCCCTGACTTGTACAACGTTCCCGACCTGACGAGGGTATCCACAGGTAGGGAGGCATTGAAACTGGGCGAGAAACTCGGTGGCTACGATCTCATCATCAGTGCCACCCAGGTTGGGGACATGAGCGCCGGAGAACTTGCCCGGCGGGTCCACGAAGCCGGGCTCAAGATCCCGGTAATCGTGCTTGCCTATCATCCCCGTGAGCTCCACGGTTTNATCCGCCACCAAGACCTCACCTACATCGAGCGTACATTCTTATTCCAGGGTGACATACACATACTTTTTGCCATCGTCAAATACATCGAAGACCGCATGAACGTGGCACACGATGTAGATGTGTTGGGCGTACAGACAATCATTGTCATTGAGGACAACATTCGCTACTACTCATCGTTTCTGCCCTCGATGTACACAGATGTAATGCAACACACTCGCAGTCTTGTTCCAGAGGGCGTCAACTTGGCACATAAGCTGCTGCGTATCAAAGCTCGCCCCAAGATCTTGTTGTGTGACAACTATGAAGAGGCATGGAACTACTTCTCGACCTACCAACAGAACGTCCTCGGCATCGTCTCAGACGTTGAGTTCCCCAAAGATGGCCAGAAGTGTCTGGATGCCGGTATCCAGTTTGCGACGCAGGTGCGGGAGTTAATGCCTGATGTGCCTGTTGTGCTCCAGTCGGGTAAACAAGAAAACGAAGAACTGGCACGCGAAGCTGGGCGCGCTTTTTTGCGTAAGGGATCGCCTACGCTATTGACTGAATTAAGAGCATTCATGCTCGAGAATTTTGGCTTTGGCGACTTCATCTTTCGTATGCCGAACGGGGAAGAAGTTGGGCGTGCTAGTGACCTCAAGTCGCTCGAAAAAGAGCTGCGCCTCGTACCAGCTGAGAGTGTTGCGTACCATGCCGCCCACAACCACTTCTCAGTGTGGCTTAAGGCGCNCACCGAATTTGCTATTGCCCATCAGCTGCGGCCGAAAAAACTTTCCGACTTCGAAAGTGATAAAGATCTCCGCGAAAACTTGATAGAAGCGATCCGTACGCACCGTGAGGCACGACGACGTGCGGTCGTTACAGACTTCAACCCGGAGCGTTTTGACCCCAACCGAGGCTTCGCTCGGCTCGGTGGTGGCTCTCTAGGTGGCAAGGCTCGCGGTCTTGCCTTTGCCAACCTCCTACTGACCGAACTCGATCTGTCGACGTGCTTCCCAAGCGTCCATATCGCGGTGCCACCCACGTTGGTGATTGGCACCCAGGTTTTCGACGACTTCCTCGACGATAATGACCTGCGCGAGTTCGCGATTACCTCTAACGACGATGAACAGATCGCTGAACGTTTCCTCGCCGCTAATCTTCGGACAGATATTCGTTCTTCGCTGTGGGAGTTCCTCGACCTCTGCTACTACCCACTTGCTGTTCGCTCTTCGAGCTTATTAGAAGATTCTCGTTATCAACCGTTCGCGGGCATTTATGAAACGCTTATGGTCCCGAACAACAACCCCGACCTTACGGTGAGGCTCAATGAGTTGTTGCGTGCCATTAAACGAGTCTACGCATCGACTTTCTCGCAGGTGACCAAGCGGCACCTGAGGGCAACTTCGTATCGACTTGAGGAAGAGAAGATGGGAGTTGTCTTGCAGCGTGTCGTGGGTGCCGAACACGAGAAGCGTTTCTACCCTGAAATGGCCGGTGTGGCGCTGTCACAGAACTATTACCCAGTCGATCCGGTCAAGGTCGAAGATGGGCTCGTAGCAGTTGCGCTCGGGTTGGGCCCCGCGGTGGTCGAGGGCGAGGATTGCTTGCGGTTCTCTCCGCGTCACCCTGAAAGGCTCGTTCAGATGTCTTCGGTAAAGGACACCTTGAACAATTCACAACGCCAGTTCTATGCGATCAACCTTAAATCAGAAGAGGATACGGTGAGCGCCGAGGTGTTCGGCGAAGAGGCACAACTCGGCCGCTATGATCTCTCGGTGGCGGAAAAAGACGGCACGCTAGCAGCTGTTGGCTCTACGTATTCACCTGAGAACGATGCCATTTACGATGGCGTCTCGCGCCCCGGTGTGCGTTTAGTCAGCTTTGCGCCGGTTCTCAAGCAAGATGTGTTTCCGTTAGCAGAGATTCTTTCCAAGCTTCTTGATGTAAGCGTTGATGCAGCTGGCGGGGAGGTGGAGATCGAATTTGCTGCCAATCTCTCGACTCCATCAGGCAAACCTAAGGAGTTCGGATTTCTACAATTGCGACCGGTGGCCGTGCCGCTCGGCAGGGGTGGAGTGAAAATTGGAGAGGTCGCTTTGGCCGACACTCTTTGCCGCAGTTCCAGCGTGCTAGGGAACGGTGTGGTCGACGATCTGTGCGACATCGTGGTTGTGGATTTCAATCGCTATAAGCGGGACCAATCGCACGTTGTGGCGCAAGAAGTGGCGCAATTCAACGCGCAACTTGTCAAAGAAGGAACACCGTACCTTCTTATCGGTGTTGGTCGCTGGGGTTCCGCTGATCCGTTGCTTGGCATCCCGGTAACCTGGGAACAGATCTCAGGGGCCAAGGTCATCGTTGAGGCGGGCTTCCGTGATTTCAAGGTAGAGCCATCGCAAGGCACTCACTTCTTCCAGAACCTAGTCGCCAACAACGTTGGTTATTTTACCGCCAACCCCGAGATCGCCGACGGATTCGCGGACTGGAATTGGCTTGCCCAACAATCGGCCGTCAGTGAGAAAATCTACACACGCCACCTGCACCTCGACGAACCATCAATTGTGAGAATGGACGGTGCTCGTAACCGTGGCGTCATCCTAAAGCCAGCAGCATCTTGAATGGGTATTTACAGGCCATGNAAGAGGCTTCAGGTCAGCGGAACGGTCCCCGTCCTGGCTGTGTNATCTCGAAACCTTCACGATCTTTGGCTGCGCGCACGATCGCACGAACGTCGGCGAGCAGACTCTGTGCGTCGAAGATGATGCCGTCCTTGATGGTGTACTTAANACCGCCGACCCGGACNACCTCGTTATCAAGAGTTAGCTTCACCGCACCGATGCCATAAAGTACTTTAAGNTTCTCGAGAGGATTCTCGTCGACGACGACGAANTCAGCCATCTTCCCAACCTCGACTGTNCCAACTTGATCNGCGACCCCAAGCGCCTCGGCGCCTTTGAGCGTGGCCGACTGAATCACCTCAAGCGGGTGGAATCCAGACTCCCGTAGAAGTTCCATTTCACGGACAAAAGAAAATCCATAGAGATTGTATGAATAGCCTGAATCGGTGCCCACCGCCACACGGCCCCCACGNTTTTTGTACTCGTTGATGAAGGTCATCCAGAGGCGATAATTTTCCTTCCAGGCGACCTCTTCTTCAGTACCCCAGTAAAACCAATATGAAGCGTGAGCAATGCGGTTAGGCTCGTAGAAACGCCACAAAGAGGGAAGCGTGTGCTCTTCATGCCACTCGGCGCGCGCCATACGCATGAAGTCACGTGTCGTCTCGTAAGCGTGGAATGTCGGCACCATGGTGAAGTCGATCTCAAGGAGTTCTTCCATCACCGCGTTCCAATGGTCCGAGTATGGCGCCGCTGCTTGTTTCCACAGGCGGCCAGCCTCGGAAAAACGATCTTGCTCATCATTGTAGTTATAGTCGAGCGGGTAGTTTTGTAACTGTCTATCAGTGAACAAAGCCTCTGGCAATCCGTACCAGTGCTGCATAGAAGTCAGCCCGAGCCGCGCTGAATCGAGAACGTCCATCCAGGCAACGTTCAACTGCGCATGGTGCATCGTGGTGTAAAGATCACGCTCTTCGGCTTGCTCAAGTGCTGCTTTCATGATGTCGGGGCGAAGGCCGAAGAACTTGATGCCATGGGCGTTGATGTCCGCAATCTCGTTGACCCAGTCGCGTGCTTGCTGTGGCGTAAAAATGGGCTCGTCCCATCCCTGGCCGAATGTTGCCGAAGGTAGCAGGCGTGGCGATGTGATCTCATTGGCTTCCGAGCGCCGCCTGTGCTCGAGCATCCAGCCAATACCGTTGCCACTGCCCGGATCCGCGCTGGTCGTTATGCCGTGACCCATCCACAGCTTCAACACATACTCCGCCGGTGTGCCTTGCTCCCTGCCCCCGAGGTGGCCATGCAGGTCGATGAATCCNGGCAGGACAAAATGTCCCTCTAGGTCGAGAACACGATCACCAGGGAGTACTTCCGGGCGCCGGTTNGGATTGATTGCTACATCGGGGGCACCTACGCTGACGATATTCACAATNCGGTCCCCTTCAACAACGATATCGACTGGCCCGAACGGTGGGGCCCCCGTGCCGTCGATGAGAGTTGCGCCGCGCAGGATCAACCGTTCGAATGGACCTTCTCCNTCTCCAGCAGGCCGATTCGGGGCCTCCTGGANTTGNGCCATCCCNAACGCCGGGGCGAATGAAGCGATGCTNAGAACNNCTGCGACGATGAGAAACGTCGAGANCANTTGAGTTCGATNCATGGTTAATTCTCCTGTGGGGTGTGGANTGGAGTAAGGTTGTCGAGCAAATTGGCTAGAGTGCNTTTTTGGCATCGATTTCCAAGTACAACCGGGCCCGAATCGTGCTCCACTGTTACGGGCGAGATTTTCAAGGATTCGCTGAGTTTGGTGTCTGCCACAACATCACCATTGGTTTGCTCGGATGAGATGATACTCGTTTATTTACTGGAATACGGTGTGGCACGAACCGGCATTCATCGCCTGGGTTGACGGTGACGCCGCCGGACGTCACGCTTCGATTTCATTTCAATAAGATCCTCGATATCTGTCAAATACGAGAGGGAAGATGGGAAAAGCCCTGGAAGGTGTCCGCATTCTCGACATGACGCATGTCCAGTCGGGACCGACGTGCACGCAAATTCTCGCGTGGTTCGGTGCCGATGTCATCAAAATCGAGCGGCCTGGCGCCGGCGACGCGACGCGCAGCCAGTTACGCGACATTCCGGATGTGGACAGCCTGTATTTCACAATGCTGAATGCCAACAAGCGCAGCATTACGCTCAATCCTAAGACTGAGGTGGGTAACAAGATCTTTGCCAAGTTGATCGAGGAATGTGACGTGATGGTGGAAAACTTTGCTCCTGGCGCCATAGACCGGATGGGTTTTCCATGGGAGAAAATCCAGGAAATCAACCCGCGTATGATCTATGCGTCTATCAAAGGTTTCGGTCCCGGCCCCTATGAGGACTGCAAGGTGTACGAGAATGTTGCCCAGTGTACCGGTGGGGCTGCATCGACAACGGGGGAACTGGAGGGCTTCCCTATGGTGACTGGTGCCCAGATTGGTGACTCGGGAACCGGAATGCACCTGGTGGCTGGTATCTTGGCAGCCTTATTCCACCGTGAAAAAAGCGGAAAGGGTCAGCGTGTCGTATGCGCTATGCAGGACGCGGTGTTAAACCTCTGCCGGGTAAAGTTGCGTGATCAGCAACGACTCGCCCATGGCCCATTAAAGGAATACCCGCAGTATCCTAACGGAGAGTTTGGGGAAGCTGTGCCGCGGGCTGGCAACGCTTCGGGGGGTGGTCACCCGGGCTGGATCGTGAAGTGTAAAGGTTGGGAGACCGATCCAGACGCCTACATTTACGTCATCCTCCAGGCGATGGCGTTCGAAGCGCTCGCCATAGTCATCGGCCACGAAGATTGGCTGGAAGACCCTGATTTCAATACGCCTGATGCACGCCTACCGCGGCTGATGGAAGTGTACGGTGAGATCGAGAAATGGACTATGACCAAAGACAAAATGGAGGTCATGGACACTCTCAATCCTTTGAACGTCCCGTGTGGCCCGATTTTGTCGATGAAGGAACTGGCAGAGGAACAGGGGTTGCGTGCTACCGAGACGGTCGTTGAAGTCGACCATCCGGAACGCGGCAAGTATTTGACGGTTGGCAATCCCATCAAGCTGTCGGATTCACCAGCTGACGTTGACCGCGCGCCGCTCCTGGGTGAGCACACTGAAGAAATTCTCAAAACAATTATTGGTCTTGATGACCAGGAAATCGACGCTGCACGTGAACAGGGTGCAATCTAATATGTGCACGACCCGACGGTGGTGGATGTTCTCAAGGATGAAACGTGAAGTATAACGTTCTCATTTTGGGAGCCTCCTATGGCTCGTTGTTCGGTACGAAGCTCCTGCTGGCCGGCCATTCGGTGACACTGGTATGCACTCCTCCCACGGCAGAGTTGATTAGCCGTGAAGGTACGGTTGTCCGCTTCCCGATTCGAGGCCGGGACACTTCGGTTGAAATACGCTCTCAGGGACTCGCTGGCGAGCTTTCGGCCAGCATACCGGAGACCGTCGATCCAGCCGCTTTCGATCTAGTTGTACTAGGAATGCAGGAAGCCCAGTATGGTGCCGGCGGTGTTCGTGAACTAATGGATCGCGTGGCGGCGGCGTGTGTGCCAAGCCTGGCGATCATGAACATGCCACCGCTGTCTTACCTTGAGCGGATCGTGGGGCTTTCGACCAGCCCGTTAGCACGGTGCTTCACCGATCCCACAGTATGGGAGGGTTTCGATCCCGGGCTGGTAACGCTGGCGAGCCCTGATCCTCAGGCGTACCGTCTGCCGGACGAACCGAAAAATGTTCTGCAGGTGGGTTTGCCGACCAACTTTAAGACTGCACGTTTCGAAGCTGACACGCACACGATGATGCTTTCGAATCTTGAGGCTGACATTCAGGGTGCACGATTCGATCCGGGAGACGGTGAGATAGAGATACCGGTCAAGCTCCGGGTGCACGAGTCCATTTTCGTGCCGTTAGCAAAGTGGCCTATGTTGGTTGCCGGAAACTACCGTTGTATCGGTAGCACGGACATGATCTCGATTCGTGAAGCGGTGCACGGAAATGTTGAGGCTTCTGAGGAGATCTACAACTGGACCTGGCAGTTGTGTGCACAGCTTGGTGCTGCCGATGAAGACAAGGTCCCCTTCGAGAAGTACGCCCGCGCTGCTGAGGGACTCAGCAAACCATCTTCAGCGGCGAGAGCTTTGTTCGGCGGTGCCAAGCACATCGAGCGGGTCGACTGCCTTGTTCAGCAGATCGCGCAGCAGCAGGGNNGCNAGTCAAGTGTCGTTGACGAAATCGTGATGCNNGTTGATCAGCGTTTGGCTTCTAACCGCGTACCATAGTGGNTCTTACAGAAGGTCTCTGTGAGGCTTGCTGTTGGGGACGGGATTATGTCGTTACTTCCCCGTCGGAGGTTTCATCGTGAGGGCGGTATTACTAGATGGAANCGGTGGNGCCGAAGTCTTACGTATNGGCGAAGCGGAACGACCGGTCATTCACTCCGGGCAGGTTCTCATCAAGGTCGCCGCCAGTTCCGTTAATCGAGCCGACATCAACCAGCGGCAAGGTAATTACCCGCCGCCACCGGGCGAATCAGAAATACTTGGGCTTGAAGTCGCCGGGACAATCGANGAACTTGGCCCACAGGTCGAGGGTTGGCACGTTGGCGATCGAGTGATGAGCCTGGTGGGCGGAGGTGGCTACTCGGAATACGCTGCGGCCTATGCTGGCCACCTGATTCCGGTTCCGGAGAACATGAACTTCGAAAAGGCTGCTTGTGTTTGTGAAACNTACATCACGGCGTTTCTCAACATCTTCATGATCGGTGNCTTCGAGGACGGCCAAACAGGGCTGCTGCACGGTGGCGGTGGGGGNGTAAACACTGCAGCGATTCAGCTTTGTACCTCCCTGACACCGAACGCAAAGATCCTTGTCACAGCGTCGCCGGGCAAACTAACGCGGGTCAAAGAACTCGGAGCCGATTTCGTAATTGACTACACCAGTGGAGACTTTGGGGAAGTTGTTCGGGAATTTACCGACCAAAAGGGTGCCGACCTCATTCTTGATCACATAGGTGGCGACTACCTCGCATCCAACATGAAATCCTTGGCGATCGAGGGTAGCCTCGTGATCATTGGACTCATGGGTGGTTCCAAGGCCGAGCTTAACCTCGCAGTGATGATGGTTAAGCGCCAGCGCATTATAGGGTCGGTGCTCCGGGCGCGGTCTGTCGAAGAGAAGAGTCGAATCACAGGTGCGTTTGCGACAGCTGTGTTGCCTCTATTGACGGATCGTACGATCGTGCCATTGGTCCATGAAGTTTTCCCCCTCGACAGGGTTGCGGAAGCGCACGAGATCATGGAACGAAGCGATCACTTCGGCAAAATTGTGCTGACACTCAATTGAATTCCGGATATTGCTGGAGCATGGAGTGTCTATAAATTGTGTCCGATGCTGCTGTAAGTAGTCGTAAGGAAGGAGAGATAGCACATGTTCTCTTTTACGGACAGAAACATTTTGGTTACCGGCGCGGGTAGTGGTATTGGCAAAGCGACGGCACTTGCCCTCGGCCAACAAGGTGGGGGCGTTATCGTGGTGGACCAGAATCAGGAAACAGCAGATCGAACCGTTGAGCAGCTGGAGCAAATCGGCGCAAAAGCAAAGGCTATTTGGGCGGACATCTCGGATCTAGAAGCTGTGGACCGGATGTATGCTGAAACCCTGAAGAATTTTGAAACCCTCGATGGCATTGTGCACTGTGCAGGCATTGGTATTGAACGAACCATCATGGAGACAACCATCGAGGAATGGAACCGGATCATTTCGGTCAACCTGACCGGCACCTTCCTTTGTGCGCAAGGGGCGGCAAAGATCATGGCCAGGCAGCGTTATGGTCGAATCGTGTTGATGAGCTCCGCTGCTGGGGAACGTGGGGGTACTGGCCGTACCGCTTACGGTGCTTCAAAGGGAGGAGTGAGCGCGATTACCCGGGTATTGGCAGTAGAACTTGCGGAGCTCGGGGTCACGGTTAATGCGCTAGCGCCCGGTGCGATCGAGACTGAACTNGTATCGAAGATGCACGATGCGGAGACTCGGGAGGCTTACTGCTCACGCATNCCGATCANNCGATATGGCACCCCAGAGGAGGTCGCNGCGACGGCGGTTTTTTTGGTAAGCGAGGAAGCTNGTTATATCAGCGGCGTGGTGATGCCAGTTGACGGTGGTTTCTTGGGAGGTGGTGTTATCAAGCGCAAAGGCAATCCCACCGGATAACNCAGGCAAGTCATCCTTGAGTGATTAACTGCAAGAACGGGTTGATTACTCGATACCAGATCAAAATGCCGCTCAACCCCGTGAAGATCGTCAGGCTGAGGTAGCTGAACCAGCGGGCGAAAGCCGAGGGGTAGAAGAGTTTGTCTTCCTTNGGAATGATCGTCAGGCAATAGTANAGATTCAGAAAGAAAATCACTGGCGCAACGAAGAAGGCCAGCGCCGAGGCTAGCAAGACGAGCTCCACTGGGCGCTCGTATCCGTAGATGATAAGCACCGAGGCGATTAGCGAATACACCATCGTCATCCGATAGATGTTGTATTCGGAATACCAGGTTTTGCGGTGAGCAGCAGTCAGCTGAGATTGCGCTGTACCCGGCAATGATGCTGTGCCACGAAATAGGTTGCGCGAGCAAGCTCCCACGATCCGTGGCCAGCCATCGAAGTAGTTGAAAGCGGTCGAGAAGGTCGCTGCGAAGCCACCGACCAAGAAAACGACCATCATCCAAGGACCAACGCTGCGAGTAAAGATCTGCGCAATCTCGCCCATTACGTTAACGCCTTGGACTTCATTTGGATAAAGCCACATTGCGGACAGGACCAGGAAAATTACGGCCAGAATACCGGACACGACATGCCCGAAGCGGAAGTCCCACAGCCCGATACGGAACCAGTGGCTAGCGTAGCGGCGAGCGTGTTCCGGAATCGCGGCTGTGTTGACAGNCAGGTCTTCCTTGCGCGGAGCAAACGGGTCAAATTGCTTTGCTAGGCCAAGGATTTCAAGCTGCCCTCGTATCCTGCTCATGCCGACGCGCTTGGCCTTGCCCCACTCCGATGCCTGCAGCGATACGTCCATCCCCGTAGGTAGGAGGCCTAGGAACGCAGCAATAATTAGCCATGAGCCGGCCGGCGTCTCGATGATAAAGAAGTGGACAAACTCCGATGGTGGCGCTGGCCTTACGAGGTAAACCGCTAGCGTCGAGATGACAAGGATACCTGCTGCGGCTTTGGCAGAGGTTTCCACAGCACGGTAACTGCCCCGGAGGATGATGGCGACAGAAACGACTGCCAGGACCAGTCCATACACCCATGTGGGGATAGCAAACCCAGCCCAAACCGTGAACAAGTAGTAGAGCACAGCTGCCGCGGCGATCAATCGGCCGGCCTGCCCAATGGCACACTGCAACAGCGTTGTGNCCATCACGTACCANAGNGGCCATTTNTTCCAAGAGGTTGCGTATGCTTCGACGATGCTGCTTCCGGTGGCGTTGGTAAAGCGAAACGCCATCTCAAAACCGTAGTATTTGAAGACATAGGCGATGGGGATACACCAAAGCAGTTCGTACTCGAAACGACCGCCGGCTGTTGGCGCCGTTACCAGATGGCTGGTGCCGATCCCAGTCATCATCAAGATAATCCCCGGACCGAAATACATGATCAGGCTTCCCCAAAACATATTGGGGAGCTCAAGTTCTTCCAGGTCAGCGGCTGCTTGCTCAAGCACCGGATCGGAGCTGGCATCGTCGCCCAATATAGGTCCTACTGGATCCTTAGAGGTAGCCTCGGACGGTGGTGATTGTGGCTCAAGAGTTCCGTTTTCGAGCTTGTCGGCCATCTGGGTTTTTCGCGGTTCACTCGACTTTGGTTGTCGCCGGACTCTAACGATCGTTGGGGTTGCTGACAACCGTTAATTTCCGCGCCACGGAAGGTCAGGGCTTCCCGAGCCAAGGTTCCCCAGGGGAAGCAGACGGCATACTTTGCCAGTGTCTATCTGATCACNATTAATGCTACGCCCCAGGCGATGAAGGCNATGCCGAAGCAGCGACTGAGGTGCCAACGTCGTGGTGCTCGCTGTTCGGCAACAATCATCGTCGTAAGGATTGCCATCCACAAAAGGTTCATGGCACCGAGTACGAAAGAAAGCACCATCAGTGCCCAGCAACAGCCGACGCACCAGACTCCGTGGTGGGCGCCCATCTTGAACGGACCCCTGGGGCCGCCGTCCCAGCGTGTCAAGAAAAAGCTGAGTGGACTACGGCAATGTGCCAGGCAAGCTTCCTTCAGTGAGGTGAGCTGGAATAAGCCGGCAGTGATCAACAGGATTCCTCCGACGGTCATTCCAACGCTCAGATTGAGCCGTAGTAGAGCGAAATACTGGAGGCCATCTTGCATCGTGGCAGCTGCGGCGCTGTACCCGAACCAGACCACTAGGTATCCGGCGGTGAACTGGCCAACTACGAGACCCGTTCTCCTGCCTGGGTAGGCATCGCCGGCCATTCTGCCGAACAGACGCAGCCAGGGCATCAACGCCGGCATCATCATCACCACCATCATCATGAAGTACAACAACACACTTGCGGCATAGCTCGAATGAGCGTGCGGCGCTAATAGGTTCATTCGGGGGTTACTGTCCACTCAAAATAAGAGTAGAGGCCGTGGGTTCCGGTGTTGTCGAAGCGGATCGAGCCATCATCGTAATGTGAGGTTCCAGTGCCGAGCGCTTGTTCGGGAGGGTGAATTTGGTTGTACATGTTGTTAAACGTCACCGGCTTGGAACGATCACGGCCCTTTAGTTCGGTGATTGTCGAATCAAGGATGCCATCGATGACAACGCGCTTGGTCTTCTCTCCTTCTTCGATAAGGATTGGCACGTAGCGAGTCTCGAGAAATTCACTGACGAAGCCAGCGAGAATTGCCCATGGCCCTCCTGCACGACCAGTGAGAATGCTCTCCACCGCCGCCCGCTGTGGGCCGGTTGTCTTCTCGTCGATCATGATGGCCTCCAGCCAGTTGCCTTCGATCATGTGGGGAGGGCTGTCGTAGGCAATGATCGCGTTGACACCAGCGATGTCGGTGTCCGCGAAAGTGCCTTCATCGAAGCGGATTGCCCAATACCCGATGCAGCGGTCGTTGTAGCAAAGTTGGTCAAAGTGGACATGACCAGGGCAAACTGCTTGGCAACTGCAATTCTCAAAGATTAATCCGCGTGCCCACCAGGCAACGTTGGTTTCAATACTTTGGTTCATCGGTGGTATTTACTCCGGGATATCGGGGAGATAGTTGCTCCGCGCGCTCGGTTTTTCGACCTCGGCGAGCCTAGCGCACGATGACATGTTCAAGAATGATGCCTTCCAGTGCATTGGGTGCCGTGAGGCCAAGCATGTGCGCTAATGTCGGGGCGATGTCGACAATCGCCACTGGCTCTGCATATACGCCAGGACGAATCCCCGGGCCGCGCAAAATCAGGGGCACGCGCCGATCGTAATCGTAGGGTGACTGATGATTGGTGGCTAGGCCGGTTTGCCAGAGGGACAGCGGTGAATGCAAGAGGTACAGGTCACCCAATCGTTCGGCGTAGAAACTACGTCGCAACAGTTCTTCGATCTGGCTTTGAGGTTTGCGATCCTCAAGCAAGTCATCGTGCGAAAAAACAGCTACCACTGTGTCAAGCGTTTCGATATATTCCCGCGCTTTGTGGACGATGTAGTTGGCATCAACGCCGAGTTTAGTTGCCTTCGCGCGATCGACCTGTATCCAGCCGTGTGAACTACTGGTGAACCAATTCTCACCGCCAAATTCGTCACCAAGATATTCGCTGATGCCACGATAGATTTCGCCTAGGCGGAGCCGCTCAGCAGCATCACCCAACTCGCGGCTGTACTCGGGAAGGGGGGCTACCCCGTGATCGGCGGTTAGGATGACTAACGTGCGGTGGAGACCAGCCGTTCGGTCCACAAACTCCAGAAAATCGCCGAGCATGCGATCCAAACGAAGTATCTGGTCCTGAAGTTCACGGCTATAGGGGCCGAAGTAGTGCCCTACCGAGTCGGTTGACGAGAGGCCTAAAGCAAGCACGTCAGTGACTCCATCTTGGCCGAGGTTGAGAGCCGTGATCGCGGCGCGGCCGAGGTCCAGCGTTGCTTTGTCCATAAAGGGTGTTAATTCGATTGTTCTGCCAAGTGCCGGGCGACTTGTTGGAAAAGGGTGGGGAAACACGGTGCCGAAGCCACGTGGGCCGCGTTCGCCTGCGTAGGCGTCTGGCCGAGAGAGGATATAGGCGGGTTCGGCTTCGAGTTGCTCCCAGGATCCGCCGAGATAGCNNGAAAGCCAATCGTNGNCGTTGAACACATTGACCCAATCGGGCAGCTCGTCTCGGTAATACGTNCTGCTGATGAATCGNCCGCTCGNGGCATGCCACCAATAAACATGCTCGGCCTCNGGCGCCATTAGNACGGCCGCACGATCCTTACGGGAGATCGACACTGCTTGAGATAGTGGGTCGAGATCTTTGAGCCAGCCAACCAGAGATGTGCCGAGGAATTGCCGGGGAGATACCCCGGGGCTGTTGTTGGTAGCACTGACGCCGACCAGTTGTTTTTCTGGGTCGATTGCTGCGCGTTCCCTCCTTCCTAGGGTGCGATCGAACCAGGTGTTGTCAACCATCCCATTGTCACGAGGGTAAAGACCAGACAGCATGGCGGCGTGCCCGGGCGCGGTAGAAGTAATCGCATGATCTTGGCGGGCGTTGATGAAAACTGCGCTGTCTTCNAGGAGGGTTCGGAGNCCGCCGNTNAGTTGTGGCCTAAAACGATCAAGATAGTCGGCNCNCATTTGATCGACCGCGATTAACAACAGCAGCGCGGGTTTCTCCATNCCATCGGCGGTTNCGTCNNCGGTACCAACGTCCAAGAGTACGCATGTAGCTAGCGGGACGATGAATAGAAGGGCCAGGCAAGCGCGTAGCAAACTAGTCACAGGAGACGGTTCATAGATNTTCTNAATCCAGGGAAATTAGGATTGATTGAATCTATCATCCTGCAGCTCATTGAACGCGATTGCTTGCGGATGCGAAGTTTCCAATTTGCTAGCTTCCGGGTGAGTGAATGCTCCACCATACATCCTGGTGGCGCTTGGTTAGGCCTCTGCGGCGTGGATCATGTTGGCGAACAACTCATTGACTGGGCAGGTGATGCCGTGCTCATGAGCGCGGGCAATTAACTCGCCGTTGATGGCNTCAATTTCGGTACGGCGGCCCTTTTCCAGGTCTTGGAGCATGCTCGACTTGTTGTCGCTTGTGGCCTTGGCAACAGCAACGATTTTGTCGAGTATTTTGGTCTCATCAAGCTTTACTCCGCTAGCTGCTGCGATCGNTACCGATTCTTTGACAATGAGCTCAAGCACAGGCTCAAGCGCTTTGTTCTCAACCAGCTCCCCGGTTCGTTTACGCAGCAGCGCCGTTAGTGGATTGACTGCGGCGTTGAGGATCACCTTGGCCCAAATCTTTTCTCGGATATCTCGTTTTGCTTNNGCTGGAAACCCAACTTCTCGGAANGCTGCTGCAANNGTCTCCGCATCCTCATTGGTGGTGCCAGCGANCGGGCCAAAGTCGATTTCAGCTGAACCAGCGTGGAACACTTCACCCGGGCCGATGAANGTGGCGCCCTGATTAATGACGGCACCTAGCACCTTGNTAGCGTNCTCAGCAATTGCTTCTTCATTGCCCAGCCCATTTTGCAGNGAAACNAAGATCGATTTGTTCCAGTAACTAGCAAGAGCGCGTACCGCTGATCTCGTGTCGTAGGCTTTCACCGTGACAAGAATTGCGTCTGGGGGCGCACCATCTATTGTTGCGAGATTCGCAGCGGCGCTAATCTTTTTCTGCAAGACTTTAGTGTGACCGGTAACCCGCAAGCCGCGTTCGTTGATCGCGTCAACGTGTTTTTTTCGGCCGATGAGACTCACCTCATGGATATCGGCGAGGCGAGCTGCAACGAGACTTCCGAGGGCGCCGGCACCGAAGATGAGAAACCGCAATTTGTACACTCCTTTGATGCTATTGATCCACTGGGCGAGCGGATCCCCTGCGCAGGTCCAGACCGTTACTCGGCTCGTGTTCCCTGGAATTATGGTAGAAGCGAGCAATACCGACCCGAATCGGTACCGCATACTTCGAAAGCAGGCTAACCATGCGAAGCGACGCCATCAAGAAGGGAATTGCCCGCGCCCCGGCGCGCGCGATGTTCAAGGCTATGGGTTTAACCGACAACGACCTCGACCGTCCGCTGGTTGGTGTCGCCAATACCTGGACTGAGTTGACACCCTGTAACGTGCATCTGCATGAGCTCGGCAAGTCAGTAAAGGAAGGGATCCGCGCCGCCGGGGGAACTCCCTTTGAGTTCAACACCATCGCAGTTTCTGACGGGATTTCAATGGGCACCTCGGGAATGCGCGCTTCTTTAGTATCGCGTGAAGCGGTCGCTGACACCATCGAACTGGTTGTACGTGGCCACTTACTAGACGGCGTGGTTGCAATCTCCGGCTGTGACAAGACGATCCCAGGAACAGTGATGGCTCTTGCCCGCTTAGATCTACCGTCTTTAATGATCTATGGTGGCTCGATCTATCCTGGCCGCTACCAGGACAAGGACGTCACCATCCAAGATGTTTTCGAGGCTGTCGGGGCCTGTGCCGCCGGTGTGATTACTGAACAAGATCTCCGTGATCTCGAAGACGTAGCCTGCCCTGGCGCCGGCGCCTGCGGCGGTCAGTTCACCGCCAACACCATGTCTACGGCGATGACCGTGCTCGGTATCTCGCCAATGGGTGTCAACGACATCCCGGCGTTGGACTCGCGCAAAAAAGGGGTTGCGTTCTACTCGGGAGAGATAGTTATGCAATTGATCGAGCAGGGCATTACGGCGCGGCAGATTATCACCCGCACCGCGCTCGAAAACGCTATTGCATCAGTAGCCGCGACGGCTGGATCGACCAACGCGGTGCTCCATCTGCTGGCTATCGCCCGTGAGGCTAGTGTCGATCTTTCAATCGACGACTTCGACGGTATATCGGCAGCGACTCCAGTGATCGCCGACCTAAAACCTGCCGGTAGGTTCACCGCGCCTGATGTTGACCGCGCTGGTGGCCTACGGTTGCTGATCAAGCGACTCCTGGATGGTGGGTTCTTGAAGGACCAGCCGACCGTCAGCGGGAAAACGTTAGCCGAGGAGGCCGAGGAGGCCGAAGAGACCGCTGGCCAAGAAGTTATCCGTAGCCTCGAAATGCCGATTAAGTCTAGGGGTGGCATCGCCATCCTACACGGCAGCCTGGCGCCCGAGGGTTGCGTCGTCAAACTCGCTGGGCACGAACGCACGCACCACAGTGGCCCTGCACGTGTTTTCGATTCAGAAGAACTGGCATTTGCTGCTGTTCAGAACGGGGATATCGAAGCTGGTGATGTCATCATCATTCGTTACGAGGGGCCAAAAGGCGGTCCGGGGATGCGCGAAATGCTGGCTGTCACCGCTGCACTGATGGGTCAGGGCCTTGGCGATTCGGTCGCCCTGGTGACAGATGGTCGCTTCAGTGGGGCAACGCACGGTTTCATGGTCGGCCATGTCGCTCCAGAGGCTGCCAAAGGTGGACCAATCGCCTTAGTTCGTGATGGTGACACTGTGACGCTCGATGTCGACGCACGGACACTCGATGTAGAGGAGGATATGGGGCCACGCCGTTCAGAATGGCGCCCGCCTGAGCCTCGTTATGTGAAAGGGGCGCTCGCCAAGTATGCAAGGCTCGTGTCGTCGGCCTCGGAAGGCGCGGTAACGAGTTAACTGAAAAAGAAGATTTGCTCTAGCATGATGAAATCGTAGCAGGAGTGATCGCGAACAGCAGCGTGCCATGCTTGTCGGGGTAACGTCGGACAAGGCATAGTTGGCGACCAGCTTTAGCCTTGTTGATGTTCGTGCCTATCGTCCGCCACCTACAGACCTTCGTAAAAAGGAAGCCTCATGGAGTTTATTCAGACACTTTCCAATCTTGGCAATCGGTACATCGTTGGATTTGGGTTCAATATCGGCGGGGAAACTATCCCGTTCATGGTCTTGCTGCTGCTCGGTACCGGAGTATTTCTGACGCTGAGACTCGGGTTTATTCAGCTGCGTCGTTTAGGACACGGCTTAGCTGTAACCATGGGTAAGTATGATGATCCCAACGAGCCGGGTGACGTTTCGCATTTTCAGGCGCTGACCACGGCGCTGTCAGCCACAGTTGGGATCGGTAACATCGCCGGCGTGGCAATCGCCATCCACTGGGGAGGGCCGGGAGCTCTTTTCTGGATGTGGGTGACCGCCGGGCTTGGGATGTCGACCAAGTACGCCGAGGTAACGCTGGCTCAGAAATACCGCCACATAGAGGAAGGCCGTGACAAGAAGGCTTGGGAGGGCACAGTCTCAGGCGGCCCGATGTATTACATCGAAAAAGGCTTGGGGCCGAAGTGGAAGTGGATGGCTGTGTCGTTCGCGGGAATTCTGGGTGTGACAGCTTTCCTGACGGGCAATGCTATACAGGCCAACACCGTTGCCGACACGATGCAGACGACATTCGGTGTGTCTACGTGGATCACCGGGTTGATCACCTCGGCAATCGTTGCCGCGGTTATTCTCGGTGGGATCACGCGTATCGGCAAAGTTACCGCCACCCTGGCTCCTGCCATGGCGGCGATCTACGTACTGGGCGCGCTCGTCATCCTGTTGTTCAACGCCGGTGAGGTCATACCCGCGTTCATGCTTGTGTTCCGTGAAGCCTTTAACCCCACGGCTGGCGTTGCTGGAACTGGGGTCGGAGCCTTTCTCATGACGATGATGTGGGGCGTTCGACGTGGCTTGTTCTCCAACGAGGCGGGCCAAGGGTCGGCACCTATTGCACACGCGGCTGCCAGGACCGACGAGCCGGTCTCAGAGGGTGTTGTCGCACTTCTTGAACCGTTTATCGATACGATCGTGATTTGCTCGATGACCGGGCTCGTGCTTTTGACGACGGGTGTGTGGAACGACAGAGTGCCGACCGAGATTACTCTCGGTGGTGGTGATTTGGTCTGGGTCGCCGTAGATAGCAATGGTAGCCACAGTAGCGTCGACCCCCCGGGTGAGATTCGCATTGAAAATGGCCAGCACGCCCTCGACACATCCGAAGCTCCTCGTATCGGCTGGCACGATGTTGCGCTCGAAGAGCTCTACGTTGATCAGGAGATGACGCAACCATTCACAGGCATGGTTTTCCCCGGCGTCGGCAACGCCGTTGGCGATAACGATCAGACTTATACGTCGCTTTATAGCCGTGCGGTCGAAAGTGGTGCTCCACTGACCGTGGAAGCCTATCGGCGGGGCCTGTCGGGTCTCGGTGATTGGGGGCACATGATCGTAGTGGTCTGTATCCTGCTGTTTGCCATATCGACCGCGATCTCCTGGAGTTACTACGGTGACCGCTGTGCCAATTACCTGTTCGGCACGAAAGCTGTGTTGCCCTACAAAGTCGCTTTTGTCGGGATGCACTTCGTCGGCGCCGTGCTGCCGCTGACCGTGATCTGGAATTTCGGCGATATTTTCCTGGCAATCGTTATTGTTCCGAACCTGATCGCGTTGATCATGTTGACGCCTCAGCTGGTTAAGGAAACGAAGAGCTACTTCGAACGCCAGCCGTGGCTTGAGAAAATCGAGGGGAACCGTTGAAGTTGGAAATTCTTCAGGAATCTTCCAGAGCGATGCGGATTCGTTTGTTTATGCGACCCTTGCTCTTGTAGTCAACGACACGGAGTCGGCCTACTTCACGGGTGTTGGCGACGTGGGTGCCGCCGTCGGCCTGCAGATCAAGGCCGACGATCTCAACGGTGCGAATCTCGGTGATCGAGGTCGGCACCAAGTTAATCTTGGTGCGGACCAGATCGGGGATTTGCTCGGCGTCATTGCGCGGTAGGAGCGCGACGCGAACTTCGCGCGCCGCCAGGACCTCGGTGTTGACTTTCTCCTCGATCTCGTCGACGAGCTCACGTTTTAGGTTCTCGAATTCGAAATCCATCCGGCCATTAAGTGGCTGCATATTGCCGCCGGTTACCTGGGCACCGTAGTCGCGCCAGACAACACCACACAGGATATGCATCGCGGTGTGAGTGCGCATGAGCTGATAGCGTCGGCCCCAGTCAATGAGACCGGTGACAGCGGTACCCACGCTCGGAAGTGCTATGGCTGTTGACGTTGGAGCGAGGTGGTGAGCAACGTCAGCGCCCCCCTGGTTTATTTTGGTGATCCCGACTTTATTTTGTGTGTCGCCGTCCATCCATTGAATGATCCCGGTATCGTAGGGTTGGCCGCCCCCGCCCGGGTAGAAAGCTGTCCGGTTAAGTACTAGGGCGCAGGCTTCGTTATCGACACGGGTGACCACACTGTCGAATTCACGCAAGTAGCTGTCGGTGTGTGCTAGGAGTAAGGTCATTGTAGGTAGCACTTTACGAGCCGTTTGAAGCATCGTGCAACAAGGAACTACACCCCTGTGACTCTTCTGCGAATACAAAGTTGGGCAATTATCTCGCTGATCGCTGTCGTGAGTTGCGGAAGCCAGGATCGGGGGGCATCTGGAACTGGGTACAAGACCTGGACCGTATACGGCGGAGATCCCGGTTTTAGCCACTATTCGCGACTTGACCAGATAAATCGGAATAACGTAGAGCAACTTGAAGTGGCTTGGACCTATGATTCGGGCGACGCCTACCCAGACTCGGAGCTGCAAGCCAACCCCATCATTATCGGGGGCAAGTTGTACGCGGTCACACCTCAGCTGAAAACTTTCGCCTTAAATGCCGCCACAGGTGAACCGATCTGGAGCTTCGATCCTGCGCACGGAGCCGGAGGACGCGTAAACGGAAGTAGGGGTGTCAGCTATTGGACAGATGGCGCGGACGAACGAATTTTCACGGTTTTTACACAATATCTTTATGCGCTCGATGCCACTACAGGTCAACCAATACGCAACTTCGGTAATGAAGGTCGCGTGGACATGCGTGAAAACCTGGGACGGCCCATAGAAGAAATCTCCATTACAACTTCGACCCCGGGAGCAATCTATAAAGATTTAATTATTATGGGGAGCCGGGTCAGTGAAAGCCTTCCCGCAGCGCCGGGTGATGTGCGTGCGTACGATGTCCGCACGGGGGAACTGCGCTGGTCGTTCCACACGATTCCCCATCCGGGAGAACCCGGGCATGAGACCTGGCCTGAAGATGCTTGGCTCTATACAGGTGGAGCCAACAGCTGGAGCGGAATGAGCCTCGATCAAGAGCGGGGGCTAGTCTTTGTTCCCACGGGCTCTGCAGCATCCGATTTTTATGGTGCAAACCGCATTGGCGACAATCTCTACGCCGATTGCCTCCTGGCGCTCAAAGCTGATACCGGCGAACTTGTCTGGTATTTCCAGTTGGTAAAACATGATGTCTGGGACCGTGATTTCCCGACCCCTCCGGCACTCGTCACAGTGCGACGTGAAGGTCAAATGATCGATGCAGTTGCACAAACATCTAAAGACGGGAAAGTTTTTGTATTCGAACGTGAGACAGGGGAGTCTCTCTTCCCCCTAAAAGAAGTACCCGTACCTCCTTCGGACGTAGAAGGTGAAATCCTCGCAGAGACGCAAATTGTGCCGTTGGAACCTCCGCCATTTGCTAGACAGATCTTTACGGAAGACATGGTTACCGATCGTACTCAAGTGGCGAATAGTGATGTATTAACCCGGCTTCGTGCGCTGGTGAGTGGGCCACAATTCACACCGCCGTCAACAAAGGGAACCGTTATTTTCCCGGGTTTCGACGGTGGCGCCGAGTGGGGTGGCCCAGCATTTGACCCTGAGTCCAGACTTCTTTACATCAATTCCAATGAAATGGCTTGGATACTTAAGCTTGTGGAAAACACAGTATGGAATGAAAGGACAAATAGTCGAGAACTGTACGAAACTCAGTGTGGAAGCTGTCATAAAACAGATATGACAGGCTCTCCGCCTGGTTTCCCCTCGCTCCTTAATATGTCCGAAGCTTACGACCAGGAAGGCTTCATCGAGTTCACCGTCGCTGGTGCAGGACGAATGCCCGCTTTTTCCTATTTATCGAAAACGGAACTCGAAGGGATCGCTCGTTATGTCCTTTACGCTGAAGAAAAGGAAGTGGACCGCGGAAGGAACCTTCGTTCTCCTTATGAGTTGGGATACCTCTTTACCGGCTATGAAAAATTCCTCGATCCGGATGGTTACCCCGCCATGAAACCCCCATGGGGAACGCTCAACGCGCTTGACCTCGATACGGGAGAATATCGGTGGCAAATTCCCTTTGGGGAGTATCCGGAGTTAGTTGCGCAGGGAATCACAAATACTGGTTCGGAAAATTACGGTGGCCCTGTTGTCACCTCAGGAGGCTTACTTTTTATAGGGGCAACCGTTTTTGACAATAAATTCCGAGCCTTTGACAAATTAACTGGCGAATTGCTCTGGGAAACAACACTCCCTTATGCCGCAAATGCTACACCCGCCATCTACGAAGTTGATGGGCGGCAATTCATTGTTGTTGCTGCTGGAGGGGGCAAAGGACTTTTTTCAGCACCTCAACCTTCCGGCGCGTTGTACATTGCGTTTTCCCTTCCGCAGAAAAAACCCTCTGACTTATAAGTCAGAGGGCTGCGGCAAGGCTTGTTTTTGGTCGCCAATGCCTAGGGGCGCAGAAAGTACTTCTCGACGCTACCTGCGGCCGGCATCGGTCGTAGCACTTATCCGGATTACGCCAACGCCGTCCTCGATGGTAATCGTAGTGCCATAGGGCTCCGAAAGCCGTTGCATCGTTTCGAGGATCTGCTGGCCGACTTCAGGCCGTGCTGTACCGGGGACCCCTCTGTGGGCACCACGTTCTTCGTAGCCTAGTTCAACTGGGTAGAGTCGAATCTCGGCCACCGTGCCACCTTCATATCGGCTTTCAGCAATGACGCTCTCATACCAGATTGAGTCGCCGAAGCCTCTCTCAAGAAAGCGCCGATTAAACTCGGAGTCGGTCACTTCCTTTGGGTCGATGCCATAGCGATCGTACAGGTCCTGTCCAACCGGCTCCTGCAACTCGACCTGAAAGATGAAGTTAGCCAGGCTGTAGAAGATTGGTTTGCCTTTGTAAATCTCGAGACCACGCAGTTGGTGCGGTCCGTGTCCCACGAACTGGTCGGCGCCTGCGTCGATAGCTTTGCGTGCTAGTTCCTCGAGGAAGTCGGGAGGCCGATCACTCCAATTGCCGGGATCATGCGCGTGGATCGTGGCAATCACAAAATCTGAGTTGCGTTTCGCCTGTTTGATGGCCGCCAGAATTTCTGCCAGATCGATATCGTTGAGATCATGCTCATAGCCGCGATGGTCCGCGACGCGGAAGTTCGTGCCGAACGAAGATAATTCGGTTACTGGTTCCTCATCTGATTCTCCTCCGGACTCAGTTTCGCCACTGCGGTACGCCGCTATCGAATCGCGAATGCCAACGAGCACATCCATTTCTTGTTGGGTTATCAAGGTGTGGCGTGTTGTGCGCACTGGGCTGAGGCCGGGTCGTCCTGGAGCTTCACCGAGCGAATTCATGGCACGCGAGAGCGGTGTAAAGCTCGATGCCATCGACACCACCGCCACCCGCCCTTTTGGTGTCTCGAAATAGCGGCCGGCTCGCGCTAATGCCAACGTTTCCCCCGCTCCAGCGTGCACGATACCGGCCTCATCGAGAATCTTGGTGGTCGACCGCATGCCTTCCACGCCCCAATCTGTGGTGTGGTTGTTGGCACGCGCCATCATGTCGAACCCCATGGCTTTGAGGTCATATGCGATCGCGGGGGGTCCGATGAGCCAAGCTCCACCGTGCTCCGCTGCCTGGTAGCCATCGAAGTCTTGCAAATCAATGGCCGAGGTTTCGAAATTACCGAAAGTGACATCGGGTCTCTGAAGTATCTCGACAATCTCAGTAAGTTCGGGATTTATGCCCTGTGAGATTGGCCGTGCGATGATTACGTCGCCAACAGCGGTCACAGTAAAGCCTTCGGCAACAGTCATCTCCAATTCTCGCTTTGGATTTGGATCCGCAGGGAGTTGGGCGACCACGGGAGCGGTGGTCGTAATCACCCCCGCTAGCAGGATGACGGCACACAAAAGGATGTGGTGGCGCCTTAAACGGGTGGTGGGATGATTATCGTTGCGCATGAGATTCCTCCTTGCCGGCCGGCCGAGAGGGGTTGGGCCACATGACCGGATTCAAGCGATTCTAGTCAAGATTGACAGACGTGGCCACTTCGTTCTGGCATCAGGGGTCGTTACCTTGTGTCGAGCCGTTATTGTGCATAGAGGTTCTTTTTTTGCGAGTTGCCATGACCCTTTCAACCAACCATGGCCCACGACCGGGTTCACTGAATGGGCAAACCTCGATGCAAATAGCACAGCCGTCTGTTTTTACAAAATAGGGAATGCACTTATCGAAGTCGACGTACCATTTCTTTTCACCGCGCACGAGCTGTT
This sequence comes from Acidobacteriota bacterium, assembly GCA_002722645.1. Taxonomy (GTDB): domain Bacteria; phylum Acidobacteriota; class UBA890; order UBA890; family UBA890; genus UBA890. Next base: position 4 of record PBML01000024.1, on the reverse strand, counting down.
TTTC
>PBML01000023.1 GCA_002722645.1 Acidobacteriota bacterium | reverse complement strand
CTTGAGAAGATTACCGATCGCGATGCTCTTCGTGCGTAGCTCTAAGAAAGCGTCCGGTCTTTTGGCAAAGAACGGTACGAAGTGTTTGACGAAGCCTGTGAGTGATTCCAGGGCGAGCGAATCGCAATCGTAACCGGAATGAAAGTATGGTGCCTGCTCGTGCCTGTTAGCGATGGTGCTATCGATTTCTGCTTCAAAATCCTCGAAGTTCACGAATAATACGTAATGAGCGGATCGAAACATCCCTTGCAGGAAGCAATAGCGACAGTCATATAGACAGTTGAGCATGTGCGAAAAGTAGAAGTTTGGGCCATTGCTAGTGTCGAACCCGTTGGGTGCTGGGAGCACGAGACTGCCTTTTTTCCGTGCAAGGATAAGGGCTGGGTTTTGCTTCTGAAGGTCGAAGCTCTGAGCCGCAGGGTTGAAGACTTCAGTGTAATGCTGACAGGGGATAACACGCGCGCCAGGGAAGCGTTTGAGTAACTGGCTTGCGCGTGGATGAACCTGAAGATCTTCTTCAATATAGATGGTTTCGATCACGGCTAGCGCCCGAAAGTTGGAGGAATGCTTTCAAGATGCTCGGTGATCGATGTGATCACACTGTTGGCATCTGTAAGACCATTGGATATCACCCAATCGGTAACTTTCACCTGCGGACAAATTATCGGCCATCGCCGCAACAGTCTTCGTAGTTGCCTTCGCTGCGTTGTGGTGAAGTGCAACTTATGCAGAAGTTCGCGGAGTTCTTCCGGATCAACTCTTCGTTGGCTCAACTCAGCGGAAAGTCGCTGTAACGGTTCAATCAAGGAGTTGAAGGTTTTGAGGTTATCCTCGACGAGGCTACTGATGGCACCTGGCGGCAGCGCTTCTCCAGCCTTGGCTTGGATGTCGTGAACGACTTTGAAGGAGTGGATCATCTCATGCGGGGAGAATTGGGCCGCAGCCTCATAGAATCCAGAGGCTTCCGTATCGTACAGGTCATCAGTGGGGAAGTTTTCGGAAATACGGTCGATGGTGCGAACTGTGGCAGAGGGGCAAGGAGTCTCGAAGACAAATTGTGGATACCAGCTTCGTCTCGTAGGGACGCAGTGGACCTTGTGCGCAATTCGAGGCGCCCCTAAAGGCAAGCCGTAGTGTACGACCGTACCAAGGTTTATCCACGCTGCGTATTTGGTCTCACAGGCCTGGTGACAAACTGCAGTAGCGGCGTTGTTTCGTCCGATACCGGAGAGGATGAGCCCAATACCTCTCTGGATATTCCCGAAGCGACAAAAACCTTCCTCGGAATCTACGGGCGACATACCGAAATACTCAATAACCGGTTCCGCTTCGGCCCTTAATGCAACGACGAAATTGACCTGTCCAGTGGGCATTATCGATCTCTCAGGTGTTCAGTGAGTTGTAATCATTCGGTATGCCTTGTTGCAGTCTTCGTAGTTTCGCGGTGTATCGGCGTGCTTCATCGTGCCGCCCACGTTTCTTTGCCCCGGTTCGATAGATATCGATTTTTTCGGCGCAAACTCGCTCCGCTTCAGCCCGCTGCGCATCGTTCAACGAATCACTTCCGAGTAACTTCTCAAGGGCTGTGATACGGAACCGGTCCATGCCCCAGTAGCGCCGAGAAAGCTGGTCGCTATGTCCGCCGTGTTTGACTACCAGGGGTTCATCAATGAAGAGGACGGGATATCGGCTGGTGATCCGGAGCCATAGGTCGTAATCCTCGCAAGCTGGCAACGTCTCATCGAAGACACCGACATCCTCAAGTACCTCCCTATGAACAACCACACTAGAAGGGGACATGCAGCACAGCGGTAAACAGTCCTCGAAAATGGTCCCGCCTCGTTTTGCATGTTTTTTCTTTGGGTTTACCCGGACACCATTACGGACCCAAACTTCCTCTGTATGACAGAGAAGTACCGTCGGTGTGGACACCAGAGCGGCATCTTGGCGAGCCAGTTTCTCCGGTCGCCATTCGTCGTCAGAATCCAAGAAAGCGATCCAATCTCCGCGGCTGGCGTGAATACCATGATTCCGAGCCGCGCTGACTCCGCGATGTGGTTCCTCGAAGAGGACGACATCGGGATACTCGCGCCGGAGAGTGGCGATGGTGTCATCAGTTGATCCATCGTCGACAACGATCACCTCAAGCGGCGTCTGGGTTTGAGCGGCGATGGAGTTGAGGGCTCGGGGCAGAAGATGCTCCCGATTGTGTGTTGGGATGATGACCGAGAAAGACAGTGTGCCCATGGATGCTATTCGAAAGACAACCATCCGTTCAGACCCGTCGGTGTCTGCACGTAGAGAAACTCGCCCCAAGAGCCCAAAACAGGGAACTCTGAACCCGGGGCCAATTGCTGAATTGTTGCGCCCTGCGGCGCTGGATGGTCCAAAACGTTGGAAATACTAACCACCGATTCCTTGCGTAACGGGGTCGCGAGCTCAGTGGTGGCACCGATGATATAGCCGTGAGCCCCATTGGGTAGCTCAACCCGATACCAATGGGCACTTGCCCCCCAAACCAAAACAGGAGTATGTCGATCAAGAGTGGTAACCACGCGCGCACCGCTGTTCGGGCCAGTACGGACAACAACGTTACTATCGGTCGTGCGGGACCAACTACCGACGCGATTCAGGTCGACAGTGAAAGATTGTGGCTCTGTGCGCATTCGTTCGAGAAAAGGCAATGGATCAACAGCACCACGAGCGTATACACCGAAGTGGAGGTGTGGCGGTGTTGTTCGTGCGTTCCCCGTGTTTCCCACGGTGCCTAGTTGGTCACCGACCTTAACCCGCTGGCCCGATTCAACGCTATGGCTATCAAGGTGAGCGTAATACAGCCTAGTATTCCGCCGCCGATCCAGGTTAATCCAGACGACGTTGCCGCCGACGGAGGTTGTGGTGGCGCGGCTCACGACTCCGTCAGCTGCGGCGAGTACCGGGGTGCCACGGTCAGCAAAGATATCGATACCGCGGTGTGAACGCCGGCCTCCATCACGCTCAGCACCAAACGCGCTCCAGATTGAGCGACCGGTGTGCCCGGCAACTGGAAAACTGAGAGAAGCATCGATTGTTAGCCCAACAGTATAGTGAGCACTCCGGAGCAATTCAGGCTGGATGCGGAGGATGTAGGTTCCGTCGCGCACAGGCTCGAAACGAAGCCTTCGCGAGGATTCCGGGGCACCGTCGGGAATTGAATCCATATCGATTGGAGGTTCGATAAGCATGGTGCCGCTAGCAATATGGATAGGGGCCTGCGGNTCATTGTCGACAAGGCGGAACAGATCCATAAATACACGGANAGGTTCGNGTGATTGGAGAACAACNTNGGCGTCGACCCTCTGCCCACCGGNAACAGGAAAGACATAACCGATGGCANNGGCTACTGANTTGTCGAAGTAACCAGACTCACGAAAAGGGGAAGTAATATNGGCAGGCTTTCGCAAGGCTGCCTCTGAGGCCGCAATCCANTCGTGCCCCAGAGCTGAATTGCTAAGGTTGGCTTCCAGGAGCGAGAGGCGGTAGGCCTCATGCGCGTTAGTGGGTCGAAATATTTCGGGCACTCGCTCGATCTCTTGGGCGCAGCCTATCGATAGTAGAAGCGTGAGGAAGGCGATCATTCTGCACGTTGGCGCCGAGTGTGCCAAAGGTTNAAGAGCGGGCTGAGTNGCGTNCATTTCGCGGATCTCCTGCAATTATCTTCTAATTCCCGGGACAGCCGATGGGCTTTTCGCCACCGAGCCGNTCGATTTGCATGCAAGCTATGGGGGTAGTGTTTGAGCGTGGGTGGTCAGTTACCAGGCGGATGAGTTCGCCGATGGCTCGGGCACCTTCACCAAGTTCAATGAGGCACCGGGCGGCCTTAAACGCTGCATCCGGAACCATTTCGGAGAGAGGATACCGCCGCTCGACTTCCATAAACGCCGTGCGGGCTAGCTGNTACTGNTTCAGCGAGTAGTGGCTTTCGCCGATCCAGTACTGGGCGCTGTCGGCAAGCTGATCATCCGAGAAAAGCCGCAGATACTCCTGAAAACTGCCGATGGCGAGTGTGTAGTTCGCCGATAAGTAGTCTGTATATGCGGCTGAGTAGAGTGAATCGGCCTCCGATCTTGTNGACNTTGGAACCGGTTGGGNGGATGCCGNCGGGCGGGCAACCGACGGGCCGGGAACCCCCGTGGGTTGCTGGGGCGGGGGCATCGGTGATCCGGAGACCGGGCGTGCTGAAGCATCACCAGGTTCACGGATTCCTCCGGTAATGTTGAGAAGATTCTCGTTCAGTAGAGCGAGCTGTTCTTCCAGGGCAACTAGGCGGGACTCTAGACTCCCTGTGTTGGCACCATATTCGGCAAGGCGCACGCGCAGTGGCTCAAGCGTGTTATNAAGGTCGAGCCACAGCTGGTCAAGTCGGCTCAAAATATTTGTTTGTGTCGCCTCGAGCTCCGTAAGTTTGGACTCCATGGAAGTTATCCGGCCGTCTTGAGAACTGTTCTGTGCAACGGCCGAACTGGTGGAGATAATTATCGAAAGTAAGACCAAAGGGAAAATGCGTAGGAATTGACNTGGCATCNGAATATCCTCTTNCTTGCTTCGGGAGATGAGCCGTAGAGAAGGTAGCATCCGACGTGTCATGGAGACCAGAAGGCNATGGAAGGCTCGTTCCAGCTGTTCNTAAATCCACGGTTCTCGATTAGCNCTCCATACACTGACGTTGCCCGAGAGACGGTTAGCCTTGATGCGCTTGAATTGGCGTGGGACGAGGCTCGGAAATGGCCAGAGTATGCCCAGACGCCAATCCATGACNTGCCCAAGATGGCAACGGATCTNGATGTTGCACAAGTTNTACTAAAGGATGAATCGGACCGTTTCGGGCTCGGAAGTTTCAAGGCCATNGGTGGCACTTACGGTTGCCTGCGCGCGGTNCAGAGAGAGTTGCACGATCGAGGAATTGAGGNTGATNCGGCTGGCTTACGAAGCGGACGATATCAGNAGGAAACCGCNAANATTGTTCTGATCTGTGCTACCGATGGNAACCATGGGCGGGCGGTGGCGTGGGCAGCGCGCAACTTAGGTTGCCCCTGCGTGGTTTACGTCCCCAGCATTNTGAGCGAGCCTCGGCGTGTTGCAATCGAAGCAGAGGGAGCCACAGTAATCCGGATCGATGGCACNTATGATCAGGCTGTCCGTAATGCTAGTGATGCTGCTGCAAATNGCGGNGGGCTAGTAGTGTCTGATCACTCNTTTCCCGGATATGAAACGATCCCGCGAGCGATAATGCAGGGCTACACAATTGTNGCCGCTGAGTTAATAGAGGCAATCTCTGGAGAACCCTTGCCGACGCACGTTTTCGTCCAAGCAGGGGTGGGGGGATTTGCTGCCTCGATCTGCGGCTATCTGTGGGAGAAGNTCGGTGTCGACCGGCCAGCATTTATTTGCGTGGAACCATCGATAGCGAATTGCCTTTATCAGAGCGCAGCCGCTGGCCGGTTAGTAACTGTGCCCGGAGACCTCGACACCGTAATGGGTTGCTTGTCTTGCGGTGAGGCCTCGACCTTGGGATGGAGCATTCTCAGGGACGGTGCAACAGCCTATATGACCATTAGCGATACCCAGGCTGTCACCGCGATGAAGGCGCTATCGTCCGGAGGATATGGCCAGCAAGAAGTTGTGTTGGGGGAGTCAGGCATTGCTGGANTTGCAGGGCTCCTGGCAGTAGGGACCGACGAGTTAGCAAGGGAACAACTCGGNCTTGATAAGGATTCCCGAATCCTTCTGTTTGGCACCGAAGGGGCAAACGATCCTAAGCGCTATCAGGAGTTAGTCGGCAGCGTGTCGTAGGTAGTTCGCGGGAACTTAGGCAGGCGTGGTTCGTCCAACCCAGANGTAGAGAACCNCGGGNCGCTTACTTAGGGCACCATAGTGTNTTNTTACCTCGGAGAATATCNGAGTGCCCGCGCGACGTGACCTCTATACTCTCCTCTGCGTTGTTGTCTTCAATGCTTTAGGACGGAAACCTTCCATGAGCTTCACCCCAACCGACTCCCACCGTTCCTTGCTCCAGCTNGCTGTTGGTCACGCTGAGGTGGCTGGCGATTTGCTACTTTCGTACTATGGCCAGTTGCGTCGAGAACACGCGGAGCGAAAAGGTGGTCGACAGCGCGATCTGGTGACCAAGGCAGACCGTGAGGCTGAGAAACTCCTAGTTGACCGAATCCCTGGTTCGGACGACGTCCTGGGGGAAGAAGGAAGCCNGCGCTTGACAGGAGCTGATCGTCTTTGGGTTATCGATCCGCTAGACGGCACTGTTAACTATCTTCATGGGATCCCGTTTTGGGCNGTTTCGATCGCTATTATTGAAGGGGACGAGCTGCTAGCCGGAATAGTCCATGCGCCGNAACTTAATCAAACGTTCACAGCGTTGAGAGGAGATGGCTGCNGCCTCAATGGAGACACTGTCGGTGTATCGGCAGCAGCTTCGATCGGGGAGGCGATAATGGCCACGGGCTTTGCCTATAACCGAAACGAGATCCCAGATAACAATCTAGACAATTGGGNCAGAATCGCACTAGCGGCCGCCGGGGTGAGGCGCATGGGTGCAGCGGCGCTCGATTTAGCCTATACCGCGTGCGGGNGTCTCGATGGGTTTTGGGAGTTNCATCTTTCACCCTGGGATGTAGCCGCTGGTACGCTGATGGTGCGTGAGGCTGGCGGCCGGGTGAGTGACTTTTCTGGCGCCGAAGACCTTGATGCGATTCTCGAAGGTCGGAANATTGTTGCTAGCAACGGGCACATTCATGAAGAAATTCGCTTCCGACTGTCGACGCCGGAAGCTATCTGAGGAGGGAACATGGTTCAAGATGGGGCCCGCGNCTTCGTCTCGGCCGCGGCAGGCTGCTTGCCAGCGCAACGCAGGACATCAAAGGATTACCAGGCAGGGCACTTCCAGGTTTTCTCGATACTTTTGCTTGTGCTCACCCCGGTCCTAGTTGGGGCGATGCAACAAACTTCTCGCGTCGTGGTTGGTGACGAAGCTATCGATTTCACTATGCAGTCCATTGACGGAGACACCTTTAACCTCACGGACATGCGCGGAGAGCAAGCTGTCGTTTTGGTCTTTTTCCGCGGTGCTTGGTGACCATNGTGTCGCCGGCAACTCGGTGAGTTGCAAGAAAACATTGAAAGCCTGGTTGGGGCCGAAACTTCACTCTGGGCTATTAGCACGGACGATCCGACAAAGCTTCTNGAGTTGCGGGACACCGAGGGCCTCACATTCCCGGTCCTCCTTGATCCGGCTGCTAACACGATCAAAGCTTATGGCCTGTACAACGTGGATAGTGANCGCGGAATCCCGCATCCGACTGCACTGATTATTGANAAGAATGGCCTAGTTCGGTACGTGAGGATAGACGAGGATTACCGGGAGAGGCCNTCAATTGAAGAACTTCGTGATGCCCTCAAGATGTTGGCAGGAGGNTGGGAGTCCTGGCGCTGGAGCGGGAGACTGATCTCTAGTAGCGTCTTGGGGAACTTTCTCAACGGAACAAGGCTGGTTAGCTGAGTGTATTACTNGAATTTTTCTTGAAATTCGCGGGAGGCATGATGTTTAGACGTTGGATGCTCGTCGTATTGNTGACATTTGTGGCGACGGTCTCGTTGTCGGCCGTGCCGGTCAGGGCCCAGGTGGATGCGGGGAAGGGGCCATTGACACATGAAGACTANGATTCATGGAAGCGGATCCAGGGGCAGCAAATTTCCCCAAACGGTGAGTGGGTTGCGTTCACCGCTGTNCCCCAGGAGGGCGATGGTGAACTGATCGTGAGCCACGTCGAGTCCGGCAGCGAGTATCGTCATCCGCGGGGAACGGGGTCGCGTTTCGGCCCAGATTCGGCCTATCTCGTTTTCACCATCGCTCCGTCGGAAGAGGAGACCAAGGCGGCGAGCGAGGCGAAAACAAAGCCTGATGATATGCCGAAGAATGCCTTTGGCATCATGAGCCTCGCGAACGGGGACGTCGTTGAAATCCAGCGCNTTCGGAGCTTCCGTGTTCCGCAGGACGCCGGNGGCTATATCGCCTATCTGCATGAAGCCCCGACCTCGGAAGAAGATGCGGCTGACGCAGCGNCCGCTGAGGAGGGCGAAGCTGGAGAAGAGGANGGCGAAGCTGAAGAAGAGGAGGGNGATNAGAAAGACAAAGACTTTGGTACCACTCTCACCGTCCGCTCGCTGGCCGACGGTAGTGAGTGGAACGCGGCGTCGGTGTTGAGCTACCAGTTTACCGACGATGGCGAGATCGTGTTGTACACAGTTTCAAGCGAAGAGANTCCGGAAGGCGACGGTGTCTACGCATACAACACCGCACAAGGTTCCACCGCTGCCGTGATCAGTGGTGAGGGAAACTACGAGCGGCTGGCATTGGACGAAGATCATAATCGTTTAGCATTCGTCACCGACCGTGACGACTATGCCGCCGANGAGCCGACCTTCAATCTTTATGGGTGGGACGTNGGGTCTCCGGAAGCGGAACTATGGGCCTCGCACACCTCGACNCAGGAATTCCCTAGCGGGATGGCTGTTTCGAACTTGTCAGCGGTGTCGTTCAACGATGATGGGANCATCGTGTTGTTCGGTATCAAGGAAATCCCTGAACCTAAANCTGACGACGAGGGAGAAGAGGAAGACGAGGAAAAAGCTGTTTTCGACTTATGGTCTTGGGATGATCCGTATCCACAGCCGCAACAGCTACAGATGCGCCAGAGAGTTGAAAANCAGACATGGGAGTCTGTCTACCATGTCGGCAGCGGTCGTTTCGTAAAGCTTGCGGACGAAGATATTCCCGACGTCCGGCTGAGCACCGATGGCAGTGTTGCGTTCGCCATCACCAACGTNCCCTATACGAANCGCGTCTCGTACTACGGGACGTTTAACGACGCTTATGTCATCGACCCCATGACAGGCGAGCGCACCATGGTGGCAGAGGGGCTCTTTCGNGGTGCGACCCTTTCACCTGGGGGCCGGTACATCAGTTGGTTCGGTATGGATGACTATGATTGGTACGTCTACGACATCGTNGACGGGACCACCCGAAATCTCACNGAGACCCTCGACGTGCNGTTCGATCGTGAAGATTGGGACACACCNCAGGCGGCCAGTTCGTACGGAATCGGTGGCTGGTTAACTGGCGACGAAGGTGTGTTGATTTACGACCGCTANGACATTTGGATGCTGCGCCCGGATGGATCCGAAGCGCGCATAATTACCGATGGGTACGGCCGGGCGAACGACCTATCGTTCCGACGCGTCCGTCTAGATCCTGANGAGGATTTCATCGATCCCGAGGGCGAATTGCTTCTCAGTACCACCAACGAAGAGACTAGGGCGACTGGTTTCTACACCGATTCAGTCAANAGCACTGAATCTCCGCGCGAGATCATCATGGTCGATAAGTCCATCGGTAANCCGACCAAGGCGCGGGCCGCCGACGTGTTGATGTTTACTCAATCAACTTTCTCAGAATATCCCGACATTTGGGTCAGCGGTATGGACTTCATAGGCAAGCAGGTGTCGCATTTGGGTGCCCAGACNGACAGGTTCCTGTGGGGCGAGGCCGAGCTTCGAAATTTCCGTAGCTCGGACGGCGTGCCGCTGAAGGGGATTTTAATTAAGCCCGAGGATTTCGATCCCGATCGACAATATCCACTCCTGGTCTACATCTACGAGACACTGCATCAAGGTTTACACAGCTTTCGTCACCCGTCACCGGGAACCTCGGTNAACGCGTCCTACTACGTGAGCAACGACTACGTCGTGTGGATGCCGGATATCGAGTACGGTACCGGGTACCCGGGCAAGGACGCGCTGAAGTGTGTGCTACCCGGTATCAATATGCTAATCGCCGAAGGTTTCATNGCCGAAGATCGCATCGGTATCCAAGGTCACTCCTGGGGTGGCTACCAAATCTCGTACATGGTGACCCAGACCAANATTTTCGCTGCCGCGGAAGCCGGGGCTCCGGTATCGAACATGACCAGTGCTTACGGTGGTATTCGCTGGGCGAGTGGCATGGTCAGGCAGTTTCAGTACGAGCAGACACAAAGTCGCCTGGGCGACAGTCTNTGGGAGGTGCCGCTCCGGTACGTCGAAAACTCCCCGATTTTCTGGGCCGACAAGATCGAGACTCCGCTACTCATCTTGCATAACGACGAAGACGGCGCCGTTCCTTGGTACCAAGGGATCGAATTCATTATGGCGCTTCGCCGGCTGGAGAAACCGTCCTGGATGTTCAANTACAACGGCGAAGCACACGGTCTGCGTCAACGAGTGAACCAGAAAGACTTCACCGTGCGCATGCAAGAGTTCTTCGATTACTACCTGAAAGACCAGACTCCGCCACTGTGGATGGTCGAGGGAATCAAGGCCTGGGAGAAGGGCAAGACCGAGAAGTAGAAACCTTTGCCGCATCGGCGAGCGCCTACATGTAGGCGNTCATCTGGTCCGCCGCCGNGATCTNGATACTGAAATTGTAGCCGGGAACTTGCTCGAGTGTCGGGATCGACGTGTCGTACCAGGTGCCGGGGGCGAGTTCCTGCGTGGGCGCAAGCACCTGCACCAGGACGACGAGAGCGAGGGCCTTCAGCATGACAATTCCTTTCGCTGACTCAGCACCCTGGTCGGCTCGAAGCCCTCGATGCCGACGTCTGTGAGGNAGGNCCCCTNGTTTTTCAGTACCCTTCTAGTTACGGGGATTCACGGCTTATCACGGGANGCCCTTGAAAGGATGCCCCACGGCCGCTCGCATTGNCTCGAGCTCTTNGGCTGCAGCGGCCGGCGGCTCCGTCAACAGGCTCACTCCAATCGTGGTGACAAAGCCGACCAAGAAACCGGGCAACATTTCGTACAGATCGTAGAAGCCGGCCTTGAACACGAGCACCCAGATCACGGTTGTCAGGAACCCCGACACCATGCCTACGATGGCGCCGGCCCGGGTGGTCCGCTTCCAGAAGAGCGAGCAGAGNACGATCGGCGTGAAGGCGCANGCCAGCCCCGACCATGCGAAGAGCACGAACCAGAACACGACCCGGACCTCGCCCAGCGCGAGCACCAGCGCCCCCGCCCCGATCACGACAGTCGTCAGCTTGCCGTACAGCGACAGNCGGCTATCGGACAGGTTCGACCTCAAGGTCTTCTGAACAACGTCGCGAACGACTGCTGACGAGACCAGGATNAGCAGCGAGTCCACCGTCGACATTATCGCCGCCAGCACAACCACCAGGAACAAACCCGTGATGACCGGTGGCAGCAGCTCCGAAGCCATAGTCGGTAGGATCGTCTCCGGATCGTCGAGGCCCGGGAACAGGGAACGACCAGCCATGCCCGCGAAGACCGCCCCGACGTCAAACACGATGATGCAGATCACCGCTAGGAGGCTACCGTTGACGATCTGNGTGCGGCNGCTTGCCGAGATGAAACGGGTTAGCAGCTGCGGGGCTCCGAGAAACGCGAGTCCGATTCCCATGAAGCTCACCGCGCTCAGNACGCCGGCNACCGAGAAACCGAGCTCGCCCATTGGCTCTAGCAGGTTCGGATCGACACTGTGCAGCTGTTCTATGAGCTGAGANAAACCGCCGGCGGCGCTGACCCCGACGATCGGTAGCATCAGGAGGCCCGAGAACATCAGAACCCCCTGCAGTACGTCGCTGTACGCGACCGCTTTGAACCCGCCTACTGTGGTGTAGTANAGGATGACGGCGGCGCCGATGAGCACCCCGGCGGCGTAGCTGGTGCCNAGAAACGAGCTGAAAGCCTTTCCCGAAGCGGTCAGTTGGGCGGCGGTGTAGGCGGTTACCATGGTGAGGATCACGATGGCGCTCAGGATTCGCAGCACATGCTGTCTGTCATCGAAGCGGGATTCGAGGTAATCNGCGACGGTGATCGAGTCGTAGCGATCGGTGAGTTCCTTAAACGGGAGAGCCACCAGCACCCAACCCAGGGCCACACCCAGGACCTCTCCAAGGACAATCCACAGCGCGTGGATGCCCACCGCGTAGCCCATGCCCGTAAGCCCGAGNAGCAGCCAGGCGCTCTCGCCGGTGGCGTTCGAGCTGAACGCGATGACCCAGGCGGGGAGCTTCTTGTTGGCGACGTAGTAGCCCGCGACGCTGTGCGACTCGCGGCCGCCCCACACCCCGATCGCGAGAAGGATGANNAGGTACACGGCCAGGACGGCGACGATCGTTGTGGAGACCATGCGCCTACTCCTCGCCGCTAGCCGAGCGGCGATGGGCGAAAAAGAAGAGCAGCTCCACCCCTAGGCCCAGGCCAATCGCCGCTCCCAAGAGCAACCACGCCGTCAACGGTAGGCCGGCAATCATGTCGTTCNGCTCCTCGCTTTCGNCAGTGGACAAGGCCAGCATGGTAACCGTTGCAGGTTCGCTTCGCTGCGGAGTCTCCACGCGCGCGTGGTACGCTCCGAAAGTTCCGGGTTGCTCTCCCNCGATCCGGTCCGACTGCCCACTCGCCGGGTCGCGAGTGCTCCCACGAGCGTGGGCGCTCGCGTCGAGGCTTCACCAGACGCGCTGCCGGATGAAGCTATTCCTCATATACGTCCGCGACGAGGACTTCTACAACCTCCTGCCGCGCGAGCTAGGCGGNTGCGAGCCGGGTGCCGACCGCATCAAGGTGATGGCGTTCCCNCCCATCGGCATCGAGGTGCTCGCNCCGGTCGTGCGCCAGCACGGCCACGAGGTCGTGATGTTCGACACCTGCCATCCGGANATGAAGAAGCCGCGGATCGCGGAACGGGTTGTCGAGGAGTCGCCCGACGCGGTTGCCATCTCGTTCCTGTCGACGACCTCGTATCCGGAGGCCAAGAGCATGGCCGAGGCAATCAAGCTCGCCTCCCCTGACACACCGATCATCGCGGGCGGAGTGTTCGCCACCATGAACTCGGTGAACGTGCTCAACGATTGCCCCTGGTTCGACTCCGTTGGCCCCGGCGAGGGCGAGGAACTGCTACCCGACTACCTGGACAACCTTAACGATCCCCGATCGGTGATCGGCTTGGTGTGGCGACGCGACGGCGAGGTCGTGGTCAACCCGCCGAGNCCGCTTGTGCAGGACCTCGACCAGTTCCCGTTTCCCGACCGTGGNAGCCTGCCGATCGACTACATCGAATCGATGCCGCTCGACGTGCCGGCGGTGCTGTCGCTCGANCGCTTCTGCACCATGCAGACCTCGCGCGGTTGCCCCTATCCGTGCATCTACTGCGACATNCCGGCGCTTGCCGANGGNAAGTGGCGTTGTCGCTCGCCGGAGCACGTTNTGGCCGAGATGCAGCAGCTCAACGACGAGGGCTACCGGTCGATCTACCTCACCGATGACCACTTNCTNCTCAAGCGCAAGCGTATCGAGGCGATCTGCCAGGGCATCATCGATCGTCGGTTCGAGTTCCGCTGGGGCTGCGAAGGCCGCGTCGACTCGGTAGCAGTCGACCAGTTNCCGATCATGGGCGAGGCCAACTGCGCCATGCTGGCCTTCGGCGTGGAATCGGGCAGCCAGAAGGTACTGGACCGGCTCAAGAAGGGGCAGAGCCTCGANCAGATCGAGCACGCGGTTACCGAGGCCAAGCGCCACGGCATCACCACCGCGCACGGCTTCTTCCTGGTCGGGAGTCCGGACGAGACCGAGNAGGAGATCTTACAGAGCTTCCGCTTCGCGGCGCGGNTGCGACTGGACACCTTCGGTTTCAATCGTCTGTGCGCCTACCGCGGTACGCCGCTGTGGGCCGAATACGTCAAACGCGGCATCATCGACGACGCACGGGACTGGAACAAGTGGTTCAAGTGCTCGGACATCGACCCNACCGTGCTGCCNTCCGAGATCGTCAACAACGCCCGCAAGAAGGGCTACCTGCACCTCTTCCTCTACCGTATCTTCTGGCGGCCGATATCGAGCTTTCGGCTGCTGCGCAACTTCGCCCGGTACATGAAGAAGTCGGACATTGCCAAGCTGCTGTGGAGTCCGTTCCGCAAGCAGATNTTGTTNCGCAAGCCCGAGCTGCCGGCGCGGATGATCAAGNAGGGNCTCGACGCGCCGGTTCGCAGCGGCTAGCGTTGGTTNTAGGCGNCCGCTGCGTGCCGGTACAGTNTCGTNNCCGTGGTAGGTCGNGAGATGTCNTGCAGGGATCGNGGGCTNCCNAGATGTGGGCNCCATATCCGCTNCGCCGTTTTTTCNTTACGTACACGGTGNGTCCAAGGCACGCTNGATGGCAAGNGTGNTGCGCTATTCTNGGGGCAAGATGATTNTCGAAAGCTCTGTTATCTGGCTTGAGCAAGCCGTTTGTCTAATGGGGGTCTGAGGTGGATGTTGTTTCCCGCAAGGACATTGAGGCTGCGGCTTCGCGGATTAACGGCCGCGTTCGTCGCACCCCTGTAATTCAACTCGAAGAGGCCGCGTTCGGCATTGATGCGGAGATCTTCCTTAAGCTGGAACTTTTTCAGCACACGGGCTCGTTCAAGCCGCGTGGTGCGTTCAACAGAATCCTTTCGGCCGATGTTCCGCGGGCGGGTGTGATTACTGCTTCCGGTGGCAATCATGGGCAAGCGGTTGCCTATGCGTCAAAGGTTTTGGGGNTTGATGCGGAGATCTTTGTCCCAGAAGGGTCACCATCACTCAAGGCGGAACGCATTCGCAGANACGGTGCAGCCTTGACCGTGACNGGGCAGTATTACGATGATGCGATGGATGCATGTCGNGCACGNGCCNTGGAGACNGGGGCNTTGTTGGTCCANCCNTATGANCATCCNGATGTTGTTGCTGGGCAGGGGTNGGTGGGGCGAGAGATGGAAGACCAGCTNCCAGATGTTGACNCGATACTGGTGGCNGTTGGAGGGGGTGGTTTGGCAGCTGGNGTTGCCGCCTGGTACCAGAGTGAACGAAANGTGGTCACAGTCGANCCNGAAAGNTGCACGACTCTAGCCAGTGCGCTAGCAGCCGGGCAGCCTGTGGATGTCAGTGTGGGTGGAATTGCCTCGGATGCGCTCGGAGCACGAAAGATCGGTGANATTCCCTTCAGTATCGCTCGGNAACACGTTGCAGAAGCTGTCCTAGTATCTGACGAAGCGATCCTTGAGGCNCGGCAACGACTCTGGGAAAGTCTGCGGATTGTTGCCGAGCCTGGCGGAGTTGCTTCGCTTGCAGCGTTACTTTCTGCTGCCTATGTTCCGGATAGGGGCGAGCGCGTGGGTGTGATTATCTGCGGTGGAAACACTGCTTCCTTACCGGACCCATTACCCTAACGTGATGTCGAAACTGGGCCGGCGATTGCATCGTGGTCGTAGCCTTCTACGGGCGGCNTGTAGCGTGCTCGTCATCTGTGCGACGGGNGCGACAGCGGTTCAAGAGAATATCCACCTTGAGACGTTCGATGAGGCATGGAGAATTATTGCCGAAACTCACTGGGACCCTGAGTTTATGGGNGTCGACTGGGAGGCTGTGCGTCAGGAACTGAGGCCGCGCGCTGCCGAAGCCGCGTCGGTTGTCGATCTGCGTGGCGTTATTCGCGAAATGCTCAGTCGTCTCGGACAGTCACATTTCGCTCTCTGGCCAGGCGACNCCNTTGGAAACATTNGAGCCANTGATGGCGATGTGGCTGGGGGTAGNGGTGGTGATCCTGGGTTCGAGGTGGTGCTTGTGGGCGATCAGTTTGTGGTTTCGGTAGTGGATCCAAAAGGTCCGGCTGCAGAAGTCGGTGTTGCTACNGGTTGGATGCTCCAACGTGCCGGCAGCTACGAAATTGAGGNCAGTGCCGTTCCTGAAGTAGAGGATGTTGACGAGCATATGTTGAGGGTGGAGGCACAGNTGGCAATGCGGCGCCGGTTGTCAGGCTCNCCGGGCAGCACCATTAGATTCGGTTTTCTGGACGAGANCGATAAATCTCGGCTTGTTGAAATCGAAGTTGCCCGACCCGCCGGTGAACTCAGCCAATTTGGNAACTTGCCGCCAANNTTTGCCGCCCTGGAGAGCGAGGTCCTNCANTCCGATAGCAACATTGANNTNGGCGTCATTACNTTNAATNTCTGGCTTCCNGTTATTAGCAGGCTATTTGACGAAGCTATCGACCAGATGCGTNATGCNGANGGAATCGTTTTAGATCTGCGCGGTAATCCGGGGGGNCTCGGTGGAATGGTNATGGGNATNGGCGGGCATTTNGTNGATGAGAANNTTTCCCTCGGNACNATGCGGACCCGCGAAAGCNCGNTGCAATTCATCACNAATCCNCGTCGTATCGATACCTCTGGCTCTCTCGTTGAGCCATACGCGGGGCCGCTGGCGATATTAATGGACAATACCAGCGCCAGTACGTCGGAGGTTTTCGCTGGAGGGCTGCAGGCGATTGGCCGTGCNCGTATTTTCGGCCAACGTTCAATGGGCGCTGTGTTGCCATCGCTGATNGACGAATTGCCGAATGGTGACGTANTGCAGCATGCNTTTGCCGACTTCGTGATTTCGGAAACTGGAGTTCGACTCGAAGGGCGCGGTGTTATTCCCGATGAGGTTGTGGATGTGACCCGNTCGGACCTTCTTGATGGCTATGATCTGGTCCTTGAGGCTGCTATAGAATGGATAGAGAAGTACCGCTAAGGGTCAGATTGTGTTCGTTGCGTACGAAGAAGCAAACATCTTCAACTACATAGTAGGAGGCTTTACATGCNTCACCGGGNCCGCAGGGTCATAGTCGCTTCGGCCGTCGCAGTGTGTATCGGGGNNGGGGCTGCGAGCGCNGTATCGTTTATGCCACAGGAGTTGCTTCCGGCAGAGGAGATCATTGCGCGNTACGTTGACNCGATNGGTGGAGCTGATGCTGTCCGGGCTCATTCGTCGACNCAGGNTCAGGGGACCATGGAGCTNNTNGGNCAAGGGATNNANGGTGAANTGNGGATGTACGCNGCGGCTCCCAACANNGNNCTTATGATTGNNAGCTTTCCGGATTTGGNTATTGAAAGNAGGNANGGNTACAACGGCGAGGTNGCTTGGGCGGCNGATCCGATGACGGGTGAGCGTNTCCTCCANGGTGACGAGCTTCAGCAGATNGTCGACGAGTCTGACTATTATTCGGACCTCCACGATTCTTCTAGATTTCAATCGATGGAGACGCTTGAAGTGACCGAGTATGCTGGGCGCTTGACCTACAAGGTCAAACTGGTCTACGTCTCAGGCCGCGAAACGTTCGAATACTTTGATGTGGATAATGGACGGCTGGTAGGNGCCGAGGGCCTNCAATACTCNCTGATGGGGGCGGTTAACGTACGTACATTCATCAGCGAATATAGGCAGTTTGGCCNNTTAATGGNGCCGACTAAGATTATCCAGGAGATCGGGCCGGGACAGACNGTGCAANTNACNNTAGAGTCCATCCAGTNTGACANTGTNGANNCATCGACNTTTGCATTGCCAGCTTCGATCGAAGCNCTAGTCGGCTAAGAACTTAAGCACTGCTCGTGCTGGTTTNTNCTCCCTAGGGGAAGCTCCTTGNAAGCGTTAGTATCNGNGCATGATCCNGCGATTCAAGGCAAGTGTCCTCNGNCTGTCNATTGTCGCTTTGTNGCTGTGGGGAGCGGNTGACGNAAGCGGATACGCTGGNCAGGNGCGGAGCCAANGACAGCAAATGCCGGTGTATCGTGCCGGNGTTGACCTCGTNGTCCTCAATGTTGCTGTGCTCGACGATGATGGCGAACCCGTCACTGGGTTGACTGCCGAAGACTTCAAGATATCGGAGGATGGGGTNCCCCAGGAGNTTGCTCTCTTTGCCTCTTCGAGCAACACACCGCTCGACATTGCNCTTGTTCTTGATATGAGCGGCAGCGTTGCGGCCAGCGCGCCAGCCATCAAACGNGATGCGAAAGCCTTTCTGGACGCACTTGGNCCGAGCGATTGCGTTTACTTTGTTCCATTTCAGGAGNNGGTGCACGCTGGTACCTGGTCGGCTCCAGACGCTGCGGCCCTTATTTNTCTNNTGAATCGAATTCCTCTACAGGGCGGTACNGCTTTATACGACGCGTTGGCACGAGGCTTAGCAAACGTGAANCGNGCGCNTTACCCGAACNTTCCGGNAGANCAAGGGTCGAATGACTACCTTCGGGTTGATGGTGACAATTGCGGCAGCCCTTTGCCGCCGGCATCTCTGGGGATTCCCGGAAGTGTGCGCCGTACCGCAGTCGTCGTGCTTAGTGACGGTGGTGATGAACACAGTGAGGCGACCTATGCCGACACGTTGGTAAACGCGTGGTCGAACACTGTGCCGATTTTTTCGATAGGTGTCGGTGACGCACTCGAACCTGTTGCGCGCCGTTTTCGAAATACTGATAAACGTTTCAATATGATGGATGATTCCTTCCGTAGCACCCGGTTACTTTGGTGGCTACGTGCCTATAGTAGGGAACTCCAGAAAAGGCTTCGCTTCCTGAGCGAGATAACGGGAGGGCGACTGGTCCTTGGTAATGGGCCTGCGACTGTACGGGATGCCTTTGACGAAGTAGTCAAGATGCTGCGTTCTTCGTATCTGGTTGGTTACAACCAACCGACGGGGAATGTTTCCCCTGAAATTTCCGGGTTATCGTGGCATCAAGTAGATGTCGCAATCCTAGACGAAGACGCCAGTTTCTTTGTTCGTCCTGGCTACTACCGTGAGTTGTACGACAGGGGGGGTGCCGAGCAGATTGTTCGCGAGTCACTGGAATTGATTGCTGCAGAGCGTCATTCTGAGGCGGTGAAACAACTTGATCTCGCCGCCCGTCTCGACCCAGGCTACTGGCCGATTTATCTGCATCGAGCACGCTCTTTGCTGCGTACTGACCGGCTTGAAGACGCTCGCGACGATCTTCTAGCGACGCTTGAACTCCGACCGGAACTTGGCTTGGCGCACGAACTGCTCGCGGATACTGTGTTCAGGCTCGGTAATTTCAAGCTTGCCTGGTACCACGCAATAAGGGCAGCGCAGGATGGCGTTGACATGCTGCCGCTGGTAAGCGAGCTAATGCGCGTGTCCGAAGGACCGCCCGATCTGGCAGAACAGCTAAGCGCGGTACGTATCTTCGTTGATGTTGGACCGCCGGCAGTTGAGATCGATCAGGCGACGTTGCTTGAATTGCTACGCGTACTACGTAGCGAGATGTCGGTGGCCACTGATATTGCTCTTGTTTCAAAGTCGTCGGACGCTACTGCAGCCCTGATCCTTGAAACGCAGGTTGTTAGTGGGCGACCACGTAAGCTTGAGGGCAAGTTAGTTATTAGAGACAGAGACTGGAGACAGGCTATACGGGAGGAGAAGCTGGAGATTGATGATCTTGATGACCAGGCCGAAATCGTATCCGGTATCTCAAAAGCAGCGCGTGAGATGCGTGCGTGGATTCAAAAAACTTATGGACAATGACCTATTGCACAGTCTCTGTACGAATAGGGCGGACACAAGCGCTCGGCGCAGGCGATGCTAGCGTCCCCCTCCCGATTCGGTATCAGCGTAGATGCCGTTGAAGAGCAGTTTGAAGGTTCCGTGTGGTTGGGCCCGAAAGTTGATTTCCGGACCGAACAGTAAGACGTTCCCGTTGCCCACTTTTGCTGCCACGGCGGCGACACCGTCCTCTAGAAAAGTCTCACCCCAGGCCCAGCCGCTGCGGAGTGCGTTGGGGCCAAACCAGGCGACTGGCTGAACGCCTTCGGCCGCGGCATTTGGACGAAGTCGAAATACAGGGCTGTTGCGAAAGAACAGGTCGGCCGTTTCACCCATGCCCCAGGCGAGTGGGTGTTTGTTATCAACTGTAACCTGGAGGATCGATCCAGGGACGTAGAAGTTGTCACTGCTGAGGTTCTGGACACCGCCGGTGGGGCTGCGCTCGACNAGATGGTTCTCGACTGGGAGATCGAAGTGCCCCGCGAGATTCGATGCGCTGTTTCCGACAGCGATTATCGTACCGCCGTTCTCAACGAACTGGCGTAGCAGCGGGANCGTCTTGTCAGCGCTGACCGCGCCCTGGCGGCCGCGGNACTCGACTGGCAACTCCGCGTCATCGATCCCACCGCGCCCGCCACCGCGCCCGCCGCCACGGCCCGCTCGGCCGCTACCACTTGCAGCTGCCGGGATCGCAGAGCTCATGAAGACCAAGACATCATACTCGCTGTTTAGATCCTTGGAATCGAGTTCCGGCGCAAACACGATCTCGAAGTCGAAATCGAATTGCTCGAACATCCAGCGGGTCCATCCGGAGGACATATCTCCCCCAAAACGGTCCCAGAGGCCGATGCGCATCGGTTTGAGCGCTTGTATGTCCCCGTCGGGTTGGGATGAAACTCCGGCAAAGGAAACGCCGCTGTTCGTGGCTATTTCGGTTAAACGCTCGACGGTTCCATTTCCAGAAGCGACATAGAATGCGCCAGCGGGGAACTCGATGCTGCCACCGCTCACTGAATCACCGTAGCGAAATACGGCATCGCCAGCCGCCAGCAGCTTATTGACTGCATTGAAGGAGTCGTTAACCTCCGGGCTAAACAGGTATCCGGACGCGTTAGATAGGTTTGTGAGTGTGCCGATTGGAGGGTCGACCAGGTCCGAAATACGCTCGAACGGGCCATCGAGACCCTCAAGAATGCTGTCAAATTGGATGCCCATCTGGTAAGCGACAGTCCACCCGGCGACGTCATATGGGCGGGTTGGTGGAGCACCTGGATAGGCGAAGTCGTCGGGATGAACCTGTGGCTCGAACATATCCATGACGAAGGGTCGAAAAGCTTGCGCTGACAAAACAACATAGGACCCGAGTGGGTACGTGCGATCCATAACCACAAAATCAGCAGTCGCACGATGCACCGTCACCCCATTTTTGATTAATGTGTTGACGAACTTCGCAGCGGTCGGAAAATCGGGCTGATCGGCTGGCAAGATATAGCCTCGTGGGTCACGTGCCTCTGGATTCTGGAAGTCGCTGTCATAGAAATCCATTGGATTTGCACCACCACTGGAGCCGCCGCGTCCACCGGTGCCGCCGGTTGTTGCAACAGCAGCCATTGCTTCTTCGACCGCTTCAATTCGCGCCGGTGAGAGTGTCCAATGGTCGCGACTGCCACGTTCGATCGAGTTCATCCCCATCCGCCAGATGTTGAAGAGAAAATCTTCACGGAGCTTGCTGGCTATATCAAGGACGGCCCGATTAGCTGTAATCGAATACTCGATGGATTGCCGAAAGTGCCACTGCTGAGGAGCGATTGGATAGGGGAGATCGTTGCTTGGCAATTGGCGGCGGAGGTTGAACGGAATATTTGATGGATTGGGGCTACCAACGGTCTCCGTCAGGAGGCCGATTTGGTTGTGCCAATAAGGTGTGGTTCGTAAGCCTCCGTTCCACCATGTGGAGTAGCTAGCACCTGACCGCATCGTGGCGCCCGGTTTGTTTTCCCGTACAAACCGGCTGTGCATTGCAGTGCCAACAGTGTCGATCCCGAGTATCAATAATGGATCGATGTTGTAGTTGAACGGGCCACGAAACGGTGGTGCAAATAGAACAGTTCCTGCTGGCCCGCTTTGGTGATGGTTATAGATGATTTGAGGAAACCATTCACGATACAAGATGTTATTGATTGCAATGGTTTCCTTCTGGGTCGACATGTAGAAATCGCGGTTGTTNTCGTGACCGCTGTACTCTTGATATAGAACCGGGATGCCGCGCGTACTGCGCTCCTCGGGAACGGGGTTGCGCATGTACCAATCGGAGACCAGATCCATCCCGTCAGGATTTACGCAGGTGGCTAGTAAGATCACATCGTCGAGGAAGCGTAGCGTCTCGGCATCTTCNCGAGCATTCATCTGATAAACCAACTCGACCANCTGCTGGGCGCCGAGGACTTCGGTAGCGTGNAGACCACCATCGATCCAAACCACTGACTTGCCTTCCGCCGCGAGTGCACGAGCCGTAGCTTCGTCGACACCTTCGGAGAGCGCGAGATGAGCAGATATGTCTTTGTAGCGATCGAGGTTTTGGTGGTTTGCAGGCGACGTGATAATCGCCATGTACATGGGCCTGCCTTGCTCCGTCTCGCCGATCACCTCAAGGGCCATTCGGTCAGATTCCTGTTCGAGCTTCTGCCAGTACGCAACAAGTTGCTGNTAGTTAACAAGAAAGTAATCGTCGCCGATGTTCCCCCCGAACGCTTCAAGAGGTGTGGTGACCCTNTCCTGGTGAGTGCTTGCGGGCGCGGTTGCCGGNGCCACGGATAATCCGCCGANGACCAAGACGGTTAGTAGCATNGAGGTGAATTGGCGAATTCTGGTGGCCATAGCGGAGGATCTCCGTTCTTTGGGGTACAGCTTTATTGCGGCGATAGACNGTATGTCAGCAGGGCGTCTTGGTCATTTTGNCCGCAAGCTCANGCGGGGATGCCATGCTGAATGACGTGCTCCATGGCGTCGCAAAAACGATCGAGCTCCTCTAGCGTCGTACAAACGTTCGGGGTTACCCGAAGACCGGTGCAGTCTGGGTGTTTGATCGGAGTCACAATAATACGGTGCCGATCCCACATATAGTTGCCAAGGGCCCCGACATCAACTCCGTCGATGTACACATTACTGAGACAGCAGGAGAAGCGCGGATTGAGACTGGTGTTGAGGTGAACTCGATCATCTTGCAGCAGGCGGTCGGCCCAGTAGTTACGGAGGTAACGTAACCGGGCTTCTTTTCGGTCGTCTCCAAGGCCCTCATGGAAGGTCAAGGCGTCACCGATGGCAAGAAAATTGGCTTCTGGATGGGTGCCGATTTGCTCGAACTTGCGAATATCGTCCTGCTGGTTTTCTGGCGCGGCCGTNAAGGGCCACAGGCCGTCGATCTTGTTGCGCCGAACGTACAGCATGCCAGTACCGTGCGGCGCGTTGAGCCATTTGTGCAGACTGGTGCCATAGTAGTCGCAGTCGAGATCCTCGTGCTTGAAGGCAAACTGGCCGTAGGCGTGGGCACCGTCGACAATCACTGGTATGCCGTGCTGACGTGCCATCTGCACGACGCCCTTCACCGGCAGGATTTGACCGGTCAAGTTGATTTGGTGGCACATTAGGATTACACGAGTACGTGGTGTGATGTGTTGCTCGAACAGCGAGACGATCTCATCATCGTCTTCGGCTGGGACCGGGATTGGNAACTGCTTTAACACCACCCCTTCACGCCGCTCACGCTGTTTGAAGGTGTTGATCATGCGGCCNTAATCTTGGTTCGTAGTCAGGATCTCGTCGCCACGTTCCAGGTCGATGCCCATCTGGCAGATCTGCAACGCCTCGGAGGAGTTACGGGTGATGGCGATTTCTTCCGAATCAGATCCAAAGTGCCTAGCCAATCGCTGTCGAACGCCTTCCGCCTGCGGCTCAAGAATGCGCCACATGCTGTACACAGGGGCGGTACTGGAGTAGTCGAGGTAGCGTTTCATTGCGTCCTGAACGACGATTGGAGGTGATCCCACGCCGCCAAAATTCAGATTTACAAGGGAGCGGTCAGCGCTGTAGGCGGCTTGTACTTCTCGCCAGACGGTTTCGTCGGTGGCGATCTGTTGGGGAGTGGCGGTGCTGGCTGAAAGACCGTCCAGCATCTCCAGTGCACGCTCCATTTTCATTGGGTTCAGGGCCGGCGCCATGGCTGTCGCCGCGGGCAACCCAACCGCACCCAAGAACGTTCGTCGGTTCACCATCAGCATGCCTCCGGTTCCTTTGAGCCTTTGCTGTGATCGAGACTTCATCAATCACGCCGGCCCTTCTCGTCATCCACCGTGAAATTCACAAATTAGATCTGCCAGGCAGCTTGCTACAACTTTGTACCATACCGCGCTCGATATTCTTACTGAATCCAGGTTTACGTCGTTGGTAGGGTTACCAATTCTGCGTGTTGCCGATACGCGAGCGAAAGCAATAGCGGGTCATTNTTCTGACGTTCCATGAAGGCTTCCTTGCAGTTAATGCCTTGCCACCGATTAGCGATCAATATTTGGGCAACAGCAGCACTAAGGGCAGCACCCGGGCCTAATAGGATGAACACTTCCGGTGCGTACTCGCGCAGTAGAACGCGAACACAGCTGCTGAAGTCGTAAACTTCGAGAACCTGGGTTTGGAGGCTGTAACGACACAACTCTCCAGGATTAGTGTTGATAGGGTTCCAGCGATGACCACGGCCATCGATTAGCGGAATCGAGGGCGCACGCCAAGAGAGAGTGGAGAGTTGCCCCAGTGCGCGTTCGGAGATGGGGAGCATCAGGGGAGAGTGGAAAGCAGAATGTTCGGGTAGTTCNAGCGGGTATTGTTTTTCCCGAGTTTTAACCGCGGGCAGCTTGCTGATGAGCAGCGGGAGACCGTCTTGGTCCGCCCAAAGNACGGCGTACCCNCCATAATGTATTGACCAGCCAGCCTGGTGCCCTGCCTCACGGGTGTCTTCCAGCGCTGTCNTTACTGTAGTAGCAAGCTCAGGATCAACTCCCCAATTCTCGTTAATTAGGGGATAGATAACTTGGCCGCCGATCTTGCCATTACGGGTCATACCACCCATCGTNTCAACGAGGTTAAAAGTGTCGTCGAGGCTGAAGGTGCCAGCGGCGAAAAGTGCCGAATACCAACCCATACTGTTGCCACCAATGCCGACGATATCGAGTTTGTTTCTGTCNAGGCGGAGAAAATCAANTGCGGTACACGCGAAGGTNAGACAGGAGGCATTCTCNCCGCGGAACAACTCCGGACTAAAGGTGTGCGCACCGTCCATGTCACGGACCGTTGGATCACCCCTATCGATTCGAAGGTTGTCGAGGCGATCAATGGCAGGGTTNAGTTCNGCAAGTACACACGCTGGGGCTGCTCCGGATAAATAGCCCAACTCGCTCGCGGTGTAGCTACCACGTCCTGGGCACAGAACAACGGCAGTCTTACTCACAGTGCCTCTATCTTTCCGACGGAATCGATGGGTTNCTGACTAGATCAATGGCACGCTTTACGATCCCATCTTCGTTGGGCAGGACGTGCTCCCAAGAAGGTCCGAGTGGGATGAATGTGTCGTCACCGCANTAGCGGACGATGCGGGGCAGNAGACCANCGGACCTGTCCGTATACGCTTCCATCAATNCAGTAACCAAGGCTTCGCTTACGCCNCCGGTNTTTCGACCTTCGTCGACGATCAGAACACGGCCGGTTTTTGATGCCTCGTCNCATATGGTTTTGATATCCAGCGGNAGCANCCATCTGAGATCGATGACCNGGGTGCCGATCCCGTGGTGTTCCCGTAAAACGTGGGCCGCTCGAAGAGAACGCCACAGGCCATTGGCCCAGCTGACAATTGTCAGCTGTGGATTNTCGTTGGCAAACTCCTCATAAACACGGGCGCGACCAAGCTCNACGGCGCTGCCAGGGGCGGGGAAAGAATCAAGCCACCGGCCGTCTTTCTCAGAGACAAGGTCCCGNGTTCTATANAGTGCNATCGGNTCAAGAAAGAATACGATTCGNCCATCAACGCGNGCGAGGGCCAATGCCGTGCGNAGCATTCCGACCGCATCTTCGCCACGGGAAGGGGATGCGATGATAACGCC
Organism: Acidobacteriota bacterium; assembly: GCA_002722645.1. GTDB lineage: Bacteria > Acidobacteriota > UBA890 > UBA890 > UBA890 > UBA890. Next base: position 3,455 of record PBML01000023.1, on the reverse strand, counting down.
CGGAACATCGCGCAGTGCTGCAATACTGTTGTCATTATGAAAATGACCACCGAAACCGCGCTGGTATCCCCAGGAGGCGATACGGATAACCATTGGGTTTCTGAGTTGGCCTTTTGAAAAGAACTGGAGGGTCGATGCCTCTCCGCGTATCTGGTCCTCCGCGTTGTGATAGTAAGCTAAGTATTGGATCTCGGGGACCGGAAGGAACCCGAGTTGAGCTGCGCCAATCGCCATTCCAAGAATGCTTTGCTCGTCGAGCAGGGTGTTAAATACACGTCCGGCACTGGTTTTTTNNTGGAGCTGGGCGGTAACACCATAGACGCCGCCGCGTTTTCCAACATCTTCACCGAATACCAACATCTCCGGATACTTGGAGAGCAGGTCTTGTAAACCCCAGTTCAGTAATTGTGTAAGGGGGCGTGGCTTACTGGACTCAGGGAGTTTAGTCTCGGTTCCAAAATGAGCTATGCGGGCATCCTCGTAGTCATCGCGTTCGGCTTCTCCACGTACCTTGGCTGGGGAGTATGGGGCCAACGGCTCGATGATTTCTTCCGCACTGGCAAGGCGGGGGTGGCTCGCTGCCTGCCGCGAGGCCCGGNGGACTCGGTTGCGAGACTCTTCATAGAGGGCATCGAGTTCAGCTCCCGTGGCGAGACCTAGCTTGATCGCCTGGCGTGTGTTCANGAATAGAGGATCTCGGGATTCGCTTTCCTTGATATCACCAATATCCCGGTAGGCAAGTTCGACATCGGTACCGGCGTGNCCAAGAAGACGCACGACGTCGAGGTGGAGGAATGTCGGCGCTCTTTCGCTTCGACAGTACTGGATTGCCTGAGTTGCGGTGTCGTAAGTAGCTGCGAGATCAAGGCCATCGGCACGGAAATACGACAGGCCAGGCTGCTTGCTCCACCGATTTGCAATCCACTCACTTGGCGTGGTGACCGATATTCCTAGGCCGTTATCCTCGCACACGAACAAAATCGGTACGGGAAGATTTTGGTAACTTTCCCAAAGTGCAGCGTTGGTTGCGCCTAGGGCAGTCGAATGGTTGAGACTGGCATCGCCAGCACTACACACGATGATCGCGTCGTCGGGAAATGGCAACGGCAGGTCAAGACGTCTAGCTCGCTCCAAGGCAATGGCGTGACCGACAGCCTTCGGAAAGTGTGACGCGATCGTGCTGGTCTGTGGATAGATCCTGAGGGGAACGCTTCCGAAGACTTTATGCCGACCACCAGAAATAGGATCGTCTGAAGAAGCCGTTAAAGATAGCAGGATATCGAAAATTGGTGTCTGCCCTGGTACCTGCCGAGCGCGCTCGACGAAAAACCCACCAGATCGGTAATGGAGGAATGCCGGATCGGTCGGCCGCAACGCTGCCGCGACGGCAGCATTTACCTCGTGACCAGAACTCGAAATCGTGTAATAGCCTTCGTCACGATCCTTAAGTGATCGCGCCTCGAGGTCGAGGTGCCGCACGACGTAGAGTGTTTCTAGTAACTCGAGGAAGCGATAGCCGGTGAGGGCCGAGTTTTCACCAATGGGTTTTGCAAGATCGACGCTTGGGCACTCGACGTCCTCAAGGAAGAGTGTGTACAGGTTTTCTTCGAGAACGTCAGCTCGATTGCTCATACAAGTTGAGAGCTTGTTTAGCGTTGCCGGCCAGGGCGCCCAGAACTGCGGCTGAGAGCACGAAAATACTCCTCGACCTGCTTCCGATACCCTGAGGGCACCTCATCTGAATCGGTCAGTGCCGGCTGTGGACGAAGCTCAGTGTCCACAAGCCGTCGGAGTGTGTACTCGAAGATCTTTAGGTCGTCGATGACCTGATCGCGAAGTTCGTCAATGCCGCGAGGGGTACCATCAAACTCCCAGTTGCGCATTTCGCTGAGGATCTCGTCCAGGTCAGTTACTTGTTGGCCTTCATTGGCAAGTCGCTCTCGTAGAGCTTCAGCTTGGTCGATTCGACGGTCCCATTCGGCCTCCAGCTGGCGTGCTTGGTCGTCCCATGTCCCCTCCCAATTCTGATCGCCGCCGAAGACGCCATCCCGCGGACCACCTAAGCGACCGGCGTTGTTGCGAGCCCCGCCTTGCCGACCTTGCTGGCCTTGTTGGCCTTGCTCGCCTTGTTGGCCTTGTTGGCCTTGCTCGCCTTGTTGGCCTTGTTGTTCGTTCTGCTGGGCGGCCTCGCGCTGGCGTTCAAGGCCTTGCTGGGCACGGTCCGAGAATGACTCAAGACCGCTTATTAGACCACGGGTGTCATCGAGGGCACTCGTTAGGCCATCCTGTTGAGATCCTTCGATGAGTTCAGCAGCTTCATCGACCATCTCACTCAGATAATCGAGGTCATTAGTTATTTGTTGCTCGAATTGCTCCGCGTACGGACCAAGCCGCTGTTGGGCAACGCCCTTGGAGTAACGGATTTTGTCAGCGAGTTTTGAATCCCGCATCCAGTTCGAGGTTTCCTGTAACTTGCGAGCCGCTTCGCGCTCGTCTCGTCGTGAAGCGCGGGCAGTAGTCTCTATTTGCTGTTCCAGGTCGGTGACCTCTGTGGTGAGTTCGTCTTTACGCTCCAATACGCGCTCCATTTGTTCGATGAGGCGCTGACGGTTACCGCCCCGAGCTGCGTCTGCGCCGACCTGCTGTACATCTTCAGCAATCTTTCGCTGCTCTTCTTGTAACCGATCTATGCGAGTTTGCATGTCGTCAATATCTCGCTGTAAGCGTTGGCTGCGTTCGTTTTGCAGATCGCCCTTGGTTTGACGAAGGTCGTTGAGGGCCCGAATCCCTTCAGCGAGCGCACGATCATCGTTAGACGCTGCGGCTCGGCGCATGGCGTCGGCTGCTTGTTGCAAACTACGTGAGAGCTCCTGCATCCCGGGCTCAGAGTTCGCGCGTGCCAGGCGTTCGAGCTGGCGCGCAAGCTCTTCAGCCTCGTTAGCAAGTTGGCGCTGGCTACCCCCTCCGCCGCCTTGCTGATTTTGAGGCAGGCCAGCAAGAGCCCGCTGGCGCTCGTTTTCTTGTTGTTGTCGACGGGAAAGCTCCTCAAGTCGCTGGAGTGCCTCATCGATTTCTTCATCGAGTTGCTGTTGTTGGTCGCGCTGAACAGCTTCGTATTGGTTGCGAAGCTTTTCCATCTCAAGATCGAGCAAATCCGCGAGGCTTTCGTTGAGAGCATTGTCTCCTCCACCGCCCCCGCCGCCTCCACCGCCTCCACCGCCGAAACTAACCTGAGCTTCCCGAATCAGGGCGTCAGCGCGCTGTAAGAATTGCAGGGCGCGTTGCTCGGGAGGTAGGGCGGCCGCTGCGTCGAGCCTGCCAAGTTCAGCCTCCGCTGGGATCATTTCGGTTACCGCCTTACGCATGTTCTCGGCCATCTTTTCGAAATCAGAGCCAGGCATCATGGCTCCGCGCTGTTGCGTGCGTCCGAGTACGAGTTCTACCTGTTCGCGCAG
>PBML01000022.1 GCA_002722645.1 Acidobacteriota bacterium | reverse complement strand
AACTCACCGCTGCCCTTCTTAGAATTCGCTACAACGTCCATGCCAGCCCAGGCAACCTCAACAATCAGTGGGGCCTGCCGTTGTCACTTCTTGGCCTTGAAGCGAATCACCAGGTAATGGTGGCTGAAATGGCAATGAGTCAAGCAAATGAGATCAGCTCGCTGGCCGTTGTCGCTAATCCAAGTATCGGCGTGATTACCAACGTCGCACCAGCACACATGGAAAACTTCCCGGACTTGGCCGCCGTCGCAGCTGCCAAAGGTGAACTGGCGCAACAGTTGCCAACTTCGGGAACACTAATCGTTAACGCCGATGACCCACACACCGATGCTATGCCAGAGAAGATGGCCCCACATGTCGTCCACGTGGTGCGTTTTGGATGTGATGCCTCGGCCGACGTGCGAGCAACGAACCTAGTTTCAATTTCCGACGGTTGGGCGTTCGATCTCCACATCGGTTCAGCATCGCGCAACATCGAACTGCGGCTCCCGGGCGCCGCCGGCGTTTCGAACTTCCTCGCAGCGACAGCAACAGCCCATGCTCTACATGTCCCGATCGATGAGATCGCCGCCGAGGCCAGCAAACTCGAACCGTTGCCAAACCGTGGTGCGATCCACCGAGCCGGCAGCATTACCTTGATCGACGAAAGCTACAACGCTAGCCCCTTAGCGATGCACATGGCTCTCGAAAACTTTGCCGCCTTGCCTACCGCTGGCCGCCGCATTGCTGTCCTCGGTGACATGCTCGAAATGGGTGATTGGACTGATCAAGTCCACCGCGATGCGGGCGGAAAAGCCGCTGAGATCAAAGCCGACTTTCTACTCGCTGTCGGTGCCTGCGCTGGACTTATGGCCGAGGGGGCTGCTGAGAACGGAATGGCCCAAGAAACAATACACGCGTTCGACACGGCCGAAGAGGCCGCATCCTGGCTCGCACCTCGCCTGCAAGACGGCGACACGGTGTTAGTGAAGGGGTCACGCGCGATACATCTGGAGCGGGTGGCTCAAGCCGTGACCACCGCGCCCGTGGGTTCAAACGGCGTCATGGAAAGCTGACATGTTGTATGAGCTGCTCTTTAACCTGCAGGACGTGTTCTCGCCGCTTAACGTGTTTCGCTACATTACGTTCCGAACAGCACTGAGCGCCGTTACAGCTCTATCTCTGACACTGTTGTTTGCCCCATCGTTGATTCGTTGGCTAAAGGCAAAACAGGTTGGTCAACGCATCCGCTCCGAAGGCCCTCCAGATCACAACGCCAAGGCCGGTACACCAACTATCGGTGGCATCCTGATCGTGGGTTCCATCACCATTAGCACGCTACTGTGGATGGAATTGAGTAACCGCCTAGTTTGGGTTGCTCTCGGATCGACGCTCGCTTTCGCAATTCTCGGCTTCATTGACGATTACCTACATGTAATCCATCCGCGACGACGTGGTCTCTCAGTGCGGGCAAAATTTACGGGCGAGATCACCATCGGCCTGGCGGTTGGCACAGTCTTGTGGTGGTTGTCCAACCAAGACATGTTTTCAACCCAGTTAGCGTTCCCGTTCTTCAAAGAGCTGTCACCATTTCTTGGCTGGATGTACCTACCGTTCGCAACGATAGTTCTAGTCGCCGCCTCAAATGCGGTCAATCTCACAGATGGCCTCGACGGTCTCGCCACCGGCTCAACGCTAATAGCGGCTGGAACTTTTACGGCTTTCGCCTACCTAGCTGGACACAACACCATGGCCGAATATCTCAATATCATCTACGTGCAAGATGCTGCTGAGGTTACCGTCTTCGTTGGCGCTATCGTCGGAGCCTGTATCGGGTTTCTGTGGTTCAACTGCCACCCTGCGGAAGTCTTTATGGGCGACACGGGGTCACTCGCACTAGGTGGCGCGGTCGGCACTGTGGCTTTNCTAATCAAACAGGAATTCAACCTGTTCTTCGTCGGTGGCNTATTCGTCGTTGAAGCCCTATCGGTAATTATTCAGGTGGGNTCGTATCGGTTTACTGGCAAACGTGTNTTCCACATGGCCCCGCTGCACCACCATTTCGAGATGAGTGGGTGGCCNGAGTCNAAGGTAGTCGTACGCTTCTGGATACTNGCTAGCATTTTCGCCCTCCTCTCGCTCGCCACCCTGAAGCTTCGATGAACGCGCTCGCGCACAGCACAAAGAGCAAAAAGACCATCTGGCAAGATCGCAATGTCGTCGTCGTTGGCGCCGGTGTCAGCGGAGTTGCCGCCGCTCACCTNCTACTCGACTGTGGTGCCNAGGTAACGCTGACTGACACCCGNCCAGAAAGTGAAATTCCTNNCCCNGTTGAACTCATAGAGCGCGGAGTCAGGCTAGTTGCTGGCGAGCATCCCAGCACNCTGTGGCCGAGTGTTGATNGTGCTGTGTTCTCACCCGGAATTCGNCCGGATGCCNCCGTNACAATCGAGGCGCGTGAGGCNGGTGTNACGGTTCTACCAGAGATCGAAGTTGCCGCTGATTTNACTGANGTNCCANTAATTGCCATCACCGGATCCAACGGNAAAAGCACTGTNACTTCNATGGTNGGTGCNATCCTNGANCANGCTGGCCTCGATGCGCCGGTNTGCGGCAACNNCGGNACCGCNCTCAGTGAAGTAGTNCGCGCGGAGTTNAATGGNGAAATCTCCCCTGATGCCTANGTCGTNGAGGTCTCNTCGTTTCAGGCACATTCAATTCNNGACTTCCATCCGCGGNTCGCTGTTATCCTNAACATTCANCCGGACCACCTCGACTGGCACGGNACGCTNGATGCNTACNCGAANGCTAAGTTGCGCCTNGTCCGNAACATGGACGCNNCTNACTGGCTAATCTANAACTNGGACGATCCCAAGCTGACGTCATNCCTGCCGCAANANAATGTTCGCTTNCTCCCCTTTATGTCNGAGCCTTCTAANCCAGAGGCTCCCGCCGCNTGGGTCGGTNATGGCAAGNTCTGNTGGTGGACANCCGGNCTTGAAGCTNCGGNAATGAATGTTGAGGAACTTCGTGTCATCGGCCAGCACAACCANACAAATGCCTGCGTCGCNGCCGCTGTTGCNTCTNTGCTCAACGTAGCCCCNGNATCAATCCGCGCCGCGCTATCTAGCTACGAAGGGCTCGCTCACCGCATGGAGTATTGCGGTGAGGTGGGCGGTGTNCGTTGCATCAACGACTCCAAGGCAACCAACATCGATGCTTCACTTGCAGCCCTCTCGGGCTTCGATCGNGGTGTTCGGCTGATCCTNGGNGGCCGTGANAAAGGAGCNGATTTCNGTGAGCTATTGCCNNTCCTNGACGAGCGNGTCGCNTCTGTTTTACTGATCGGTGAAGCAAGCANNGTAATCGAAGCCGNTCTTAGCCACCACANGAAACTACNGCGTTGTGAAACCATGGAATGCGCAGTCNCGCGTGCCTTAGATGAAGGAANCAGNGGTGACACNTTACTACTCTCGCCCGCTTGCACCTCATTNGATCAGTATCCCAATTTTGAAGAACGTGGACGTCACTTCAAAAGNTTGGTGGCGGCATACATGCTCGAAGANGACCCCTCTCAGAACCTAACGGAGATCTANGAATGGCAAGTCGCTGGCTGGCGATAGACAAACCGCTGTTCGCTACGACCGTCNTGATGATNGGCCTCGGGCTGCTAATGGTCTATTCGTCGTCATATCACGAATCACAAGAGANCTACGGTANCGGTACCCACTACCTNTTNCGCCAGGCAATCGCGGCGGTGGTCGGAATCGCNGTNATGCTCCTNGCAATGCGTATNGATTATCGTTTNTACCNNCAGCGCCCGTTNGTNCTGTTTGCCGTAGNTTTGACTCTGGCNCTTCTGGTGNTGGTATTGATCATGGGCAGTGGTGAAGGAACGCGGCGCTGGCTATCTCTAGGNCCTTTGAACCTGCAGCCTTCGGAGATCGCTAAGTTGACNANAGTGTTGTTTTTGGCCAGNTATCTAAGTCGTAAAGACGNCAAGATTAATGACTGGTGGAACGGCCTCTTACCCGCCCTTGCGGTTGTCGGNTTGNTNAGTTTGCNCATCTTGCTNGAGCCTGATCTAGGNACCGCTGCAGCGGTAGTTATGGTTGCCGGCATTATGTTNGTTGTTGCCGGNATGGCATGGCGCTACATCATCGGCTTTGGCACCCTCNCGGNGGCGTTNGCCGGNACACANATATGGATGACTGGNTACCAANCNCGCCGTATTNTGGCGTTCTTGAANCCATGGGCNGACNAGCTTGACGTTGGCTTTCAAACGGTTCAATCGCTGATCGCNGTGGGGACCGGTGGTATNACTGGCGCNGGCCTAGCGGAAGGCAANCAAAAGNTATCTTTCCTNCCCGAACCACATACCGACTTCATCTANGCCGTAATTGGNGANGAACTNGGCTTNGTAGGTTCGATATTGGTCATCGCGGGCTTCTTNATGATCCTGTGGCGTGGAGTGCGAGCCACAGTGATGGTTNCCGATAAGTTCGGTTTCTACCTCGGCGTCGGCCTGACCGCGGGGCTGTTCATGCAAGCNTTGTTGAACATGAGTGTTGTCGTGAACTTAGTGCCGACAACGGGTATTCCACTGCCTTTGATAAGCCACGGCGGATCCTCGTTGGTCATAACTTGCGGGGCGATNGGCATACTATTGAACATNTCACAACATTCCTGAGNAATTGATGCTCAANAAGATTCGNCACCTACACTTCGTCGGCATTGGCGGTATCGGCATGAGCGGCATCGCTGAGCTGCTNATCAACCTNGGCTACGAAGTGTCAGGGTCTGACCTGNNNGCCTCACCTNTCACCCGACGNCTTGAGNAGCTCGGNGGCATCATCTATATCGGCCACNAAGCGGGNCAAACTAANGGNGCCCACGTTGTAGTNACGTCATCGGCCGTNAGCAACGAGAATCTCGAGGTNCANGAAGCCATCCAGAANGGNNTTCCNGTCATTCCACGCGCTGAGATGCTCGCCGANCTNATGCGCATGAAACACGGGATTGCAGTTGCAGGTTCGCATGGTAAAACNACNACTACTTCAATCCTCGGCACCGTGCTTGAAGGTGCCGGNCTGGACCCTACCGTCGTCATAGGTGGNCGTCTGCANGCNTGGGGGACCAATGCCAGGCTTGGTCATGGCGACTTCCTCGTCGCCGAGGCGGATGANTCTGACGGATCGTTCCTNCGACTATCGCCTACCTTTNCGATTGTCACAAACATCGACGCTGAACATTTAGACCACTACCGTGATTTCGATGANCTACAACNCTCCTTTCTAACTTTCNTGAATANNGTCCCGTTCTACGGTGCCAGCATTGTTTGCCTCGATGACCCCAATATCCAGGAGATAATTCCACACATATCGCGCAAGTTGATTACCTATGGATTCTCGTCTCAAGCGGACATACGCGCCGCCGANGTGCTGGTGGAACCTCGGGGGACTTCGTTTTCTTGCTATATCGACGGCAAGCTGGCNGGCAAAGTATGCCTTCGGCTGCATGGCCGTCATAACGCCCTCAACGCCCTCGCTACGATCGCGGTTGCCTGTGAACTCGATATTGATTTCACTTCCGCAGCTGCCACATTAGCTGAGTTCGCCGGTACGGACAGGCGCATGCAACGCATAGGCACTGCTNACGACGTACTGGTGATTGATGATTATGGGCATCATCCCACCGAGATTCAGGCTGTGCTCTCGACGNCACGTGACGCCTGGGACCGTCGAACCATTGTCTGCTTNCANCCACACCGCTACTCGCGCTCACAGNTGCTGATGGAAGATTTCGGCCAAGCCTTCTATCAAGCTGACTCCGTGTTCGTTTTGCCAATCTACGCAGCTGGNGAGGATCCGATCCNAAATGTGACAAGTGACGCTCTTGTTACATCGATCGTGAAGCACGGCCACAAGGAAGTCCAAACCGTCGATGACCTTGAGCAAGCTACCGAAGCACTATCCAAAATTGTGAAGCCGGGCGATCTTGTATTGACGTTAGGCGCCGGTGACGTGTGGAAGGTGGCCCGTGATTTGGCCAAACGTCTCAGTGACGGCGCCATTCGTGTTGGTCCCGATTCGACAGAATCGCCCGCTAAAGCTTCGGTAAAGAGTGTTTGAGTAATGTTAATGAACGCACACGCACGAGATAAGGCTTGCTTCGGGGCAAGTTGGAACTTGGCCACAGTAGCCGAGTTGGAAGTAATTTGTGCCACCGAGAGCTGTGAGACAGTGCGCGATGAAGTTCTCGGACGCCACACTTCGATGGGCGTCGGTGGCTCAACTCCACTGATGGTCTGGCCTAGTCACCCGGAGGCTGTAGCAAAAGTGTTGGAATGGTGTGCCGATCGAGGGCTAGCGTGGCGCACCCTAGGCGGAGGCAGTAACATNTTGGTCTCCGATGCTGGCGTCATAGAGCCAGTGATCAACCTGACGAACTTGGTTGACGGGGCCAATATTCAGGCCACGACGGCAAAGTTGCCCGCCGGTATGCCCATTGCGCAAGCCCTGCGCACCACCATTCGCTCCGGCCTTGCCGGCCTCGTTTGGTCGACCGGACTGCCTGGCACCATCGGTGGCGCTGTAGCGGGTAACGCCGGATGCTGGGGNGGCCAAATGGCCGACNTCGTGGCACGCTTAGATCTGATCGACGCGAATGGAAAGTGGCAAACTCTGGAAAACAANNAGNTGACTTGGAGCTATCGTCGATTGCAGCTTCCTGCGACCATCGGCCCCTCTGCCGTCATCGTCTCCGCCACGGTGAATNTGCGCNCAGAAGACTCTTCAGAACTGACCGGCCGATCGTATAAGTTGCAGCAACTAAAACGTNCGAATCAACCCATCGGCGTCCGCAACACCGGCTGCATCTTCAAGAACCCTAATCCGAANCATTCGGCTGGCTGGCTTATCGAGCAGGCCGCGTGTAAGGGGATCGGAATCGGCAAAGCCCAAGTTTCCACACTCCATGGCAACTTCCTAATCAATCGCGGCGGNGCCACCTTCGCCGACATCGAGACACTGATCACACGGGTTCAAACAGCCGTCCAAGAACAGTCTGGGATCGCCCTCGAAGAGGAAATTTGCAGATGGTGANCAAACAATTTCGCCGGGGAACCTCGACGCCACGCCGTTCGCGCCGAGCTTATTACACTCGACGAAGGCAGAACCGTCTCGGAGCCACTTCAACAGGCAATGGATTCCGTAGTATCTCGCCTCAGTTCATGCGTCAGGTCAAGAACCGGCCAGCACTCCGTAGCCGGGGATATCTGCATGCTATGATCCGCCCAATCGTTGTTGTNAGCGTTCTCAGTNCNCTCGCGTACGGCGTTCACTTTTNATATCANAGNGCTCTGATATCGTCGGCCNTNTCGATTCAGAGCGTNAGATTGCACCAGGTACCGAATATGTTGATCGAGCCGGTGNGGGCTCGCCTAAGGCCGGCCTACGGTAAAAACCTNCTCGCCCTAGATCTCGNGGCACTCCGNACCTCAATCGAAGAANTACCCGCAGTGCACAGTGCAGGTGTNCGTNGCGTGTTACCGGATGGCCTGATCGTATCCGTTGAGGCACGCGATCCCAAGGTGCGNGTCGTCAGCGACCAAACCACGTACATCATTGACCGNGAAGGGGTGGTNCTAGACACCTATGACCGGCAACGNCCACAGTTNCCCAAGATTCGNNTGATCGACGGCGGCAGCCTCAAGTCGGCACCTGGNGAACANCTGACGGANGACCCGCAGCACNGACGNTCATTGCTCTCTGCCCTGGCCATCGTCGACTGGATGGCGCAGGCCGATGGGNAATTCCNCAAGCCAGTNGACCANATACGGATCGATGCCTCNGGTATCGTTCTGGTTNCAANNTCCGGACAACTTNAGATCGTCCTCGGAGACGAACGCCGTATGGNCGCCAAAATGGCCGCGGTGCGCAGCCTCCTTCATGCCAANCCCCCTGGNGNGCCTGCGGTCATAGATGCTCGTTACACCGACATGCTTGTGGTTCGCGCGTTCGGACCNGAAGAGGATTAGGGGGAGTCNTGGCGCGGCGCGATCCATANATAGTCGGTTTAGANGTTGGAACAAGCAAAGTTTGCGCNGTNATCGGCGAACCNANCGAAGNCAANNANCTGGAGATCATCGGCGTTGGCGTCGCTGACTCCGATGGGCAGAAGAAGGGATCGATTGTTGATGTCGACTCGACAGTAGAGAGCATAAAATCAGCTGTCGAAGAGGCCGAACTGATGGCTGGAACCAGCGTGGACCGTGCCTATGTCGGCATNTCTGGTGCCCACATCCGCGGCTTCAACAGCCGTGGCNCAGTGACCATTAATGGGCGGGCNCGCCAAATCACCGAAGAAGATNTTCGACGTGTCGTCGACGCTGCGCAGGCCCTAGACTTGCCGCCTGGTCGCGAGCTATTACACCTAATTCCACAAGAGTTCTCTGTTGACGAACAGGGTGACATTGTTGCTCCNCTGGGCATGTCTGGTAGCCGGCTTGAGGTTGAGGTCCACTTGGTGGTGGGTGCTCTTTCCGTNATCCAGACCCTTGTAACCTGTGTCAATCGAGCTGGCATCGAAGCTCATGCGATCGTACTTGAACAGCTCGCATCGAACGAAGCTGTGCTCACCGATGACGAACGCGAGCTCGGCGTGGCCCTGGTTGACATCGGAGGTGGTACAACCGACCTGATTTGCCTAGTCGATGGCAGCGTCTGTCACACAGCAGTTCTACCAGCGGGTGGAGATCACCTNACCAACGACATCGCTGTCGGCCTTAGTACACCGATCACAGAAGCTGAAGTTCTCAAANTNAGTCACGGCTGCGTCGAACCCAGCCTCATCGATCCAGAGCAGGCGATCGAAATTCCCGGCATCGGNGGCCGTGGCCCACGCTTGCTGGCCCGTGGCCGCTTGTGCGANATATTGCAACCGCGCGCCATCGAAATTCTNGATCTTGTCGCCAACGAACTGNATAAGGCNGGATTTCTCGACCAACTCAACGCTGGCCTTGTCCTCACGGGTGGNGGCTCACTGGTNGACGGTTTCCCTGANCTCACCGAACAACGATTCGGACTACCGGTTCGTNCAGGACAGCCAATTGGTATAGAAGGCCTCATCGATATTGTGTCGAGCCCAATCTATTCCACTGCTGTCGGATTAGTGCTATACGGACACTACAACCGTGATGTTGGCACCCATTTCAAACCTAACGGAGCCGGTCTCTTCGGCTACATTGGCGGCCGTGTCTCTGGCTGGCTAGGAGATCTCTTTTGATGGACCGTGGGTTGACTCTCAAACCGACCGGGATAAATTGGGGCCAACCCGGATTGAGCAAGGAGATTTGAGCATGTCGGCAGAAAAACCAAAGGGTTGGCAACCGGAGCTTCACGAAGAACTTCGCCAGCTAGGGGCACAAGAGTCAAAGGGTGGACCTAATAAATCCCGCTCTGAGTCAGAGCTCAAAGCGATCTCGCGTGAATCATCAGAGCCCAAAGGCTCCACGGGGTCACAAGATNACGAAAACAAGAAGCGGGCAGGCAACANTACGCCTGAGGTCATAGCCGCAGACTCCAAGAAACCGGNCAAAAAGGGCGNAGNTNNAAAGAANGCANCGAANCAGGGNGCCGTTGCCAAGTCGGTGNCCACATCGATCNAGCAACCACCTGAATCTTTACTACGNGGCGCTCACATAAAGGTGGTCGGCGTCGGGGGTGGAGGAGGAAATGCGATCAAAAGGATGATGCGCTCTGGGCTCCAGGGTGTTGATTTCGTCGCTGCCAACACAGATCAGCAGGCGCTACAATCCAACGACGCGCCCGAAAAGCTCCAGCTGGGAGCCAACTTGACCCACGGTCTCGGAGCCGGAGCGAACCCAGAGATCGGTCGCCAAGCAGCACTTGAAAGTACAGAACAGATAGCCGACCTCCTTGAAGGCAGCGACATGGTATTTGTCACCGGCGGGCTTGGTGGCGGCACCGCAACTGGGGCGGCGCCGGTTATCGCTCGGCTTGCCAACGAACTCGGCGCCTTGACGGTAGCGGTCGTAACCCAACCCTTCCGTTTTGAAGGGCAACGGCGCATGCAGCAAGCCAATCAAGGCCTTCAGGAGCTTGAGGATGCAGTAGATACCCTAATATCAATCCCTAACGATCGTCTCTTAGCCATGGTCGGGCCGGAAACCCCTTTGGTGGAGGCATTTTCAGTAGCCGACACAGTGCTCCATCAAGGTGTGCAAGGCATTGCNGATCTNATCTTAGTACCGGGCCTAGTNAANCTGGATTTCGCCGACGTGCGTACCGTCATGTCTGGAATGGGCATGGCGATCATGGGCACGGCCACGCANTGCGGCGANGAGCGNGCCAGGCAAGCAGCGATCGCAGCGATTTCGAGCCCACTACTNGAGGACACTTCAATCGAGGGCGCTCGNGGCGTGTTGATCAATATCACNGGCGGCCCTGATATTACGCTNCATGANATTAACGAAGCAGNGTCGATCATCTACGAANCNGCCGANGATGACGCGAACATTCTTTTTGGTGCAGTAATCGACGAGAATATGGGNANCAACGTTAAGGTCACCGTCATCGCTACCGGNTTCGAACCCACGGCACCACTCCAGTCACGNGTTGAGATCTACGCTGNCGCTTCNCGGTCNGCAACATCAGACGCCGGCCATTTTTATCGCCCGGGCGGAGNCNAGNGGANNGGANGNGGNTTCGCACGCTTTAGACGCCTCGGCCGAAGAGGACCTCGACGTCCCAACATTCCTGCGCACCCAAAATCTAGGCGAGGAACACTAAGTCTCCGTCCTGCCNGATGGGACCTTCAGGAGAACGTGGGNCACAAGACACCTTCGGGAGTCTTTCGGCATCCTGATAGTATCTTGCAACGCAATTCGCGCTGTCCGTTCCACNGCCCTCCAAAGTACCAATGCCGTNAGACTCCGCGCTTTATCTNCGACGTCGAGCCCNACAAGAAACTCGNCTGGTAGANCCCAACCAGGGNGGACGNCTTCGNGTTGTACTTGCCTATCCCAACACATATGGGGTTGGGATGAGCAATCTTGGTATGCACACNATCTACCGNCTNTTTAACGACCATCCCAATGTGTGCTGCGAGCGTTCTTTTTTGCCCGACAACCACGAGATTGAAGAATACCGNCGCCGAGGCACCCCTTTGATGACGGTGGAGTCGCAACGTCCGGTCTCCGACGCTGATGTGATCGCATTTTCTGCCTCTTTCGAAAACGACTACGTCAACGTAGTGCGAATGCTTACNCTCGCCAATCTACCAACGCGCGCCGCGCATCGGNACNTNACGCACCCNATCNTAATTATGGGAGGGGCTGCAGTTTCGATAAACCCGGAACCCGTAGCACCGTTTCTCGATCTATGTTGTGTCGGAGAAGGAGAGGGCCTTGTCGGTCCGCTAATCGAGAGTATTCTCGGTGAAGCCGACGGAAAGAAAACTGGAGATTCCAGTAAATCATTAACTGACGGCGATCTGCCAACCCGAGCTGCATTACTGCGAAGCCTAGCCACCTTGCCTGGTTTTTATGTTCCGAGTTTGTACGAGCCACGTTATGACCAGACCAGCCCATCCGGCTACCCGACGTTTACCGGACTTACACCTCAGGATGGTGCCCCACCTCGCGTGACCAAGGTTCGGGCAGTATTCGAGGGTCCCGAGACAGTCGCNTCGACTGCGATCCTGACACCAGAAACAGAATTCGGTGACCGGGCAATGATCGAGGTGGCACGTGGTTGCACCAAAGGCTGTCGCTATTGCTGGGTCGGCTATAACATCCTGCCGTTCAGAGTTCACACAGTGGACGACGTGCTCGCGGCAGCCGAGCGTTGGCTACCGACCACACAGAGGGTTGGCCTAGTGGCCACTGCGCTGCTCGACCATCCCGACATCGAGGCGATCGCTACTAGCCTGCGAGAACGAGGTCTCCAGGTGTTCAGTCCCAGTCTCATCATTTCGACTCTGCGTGAGCCGCTGCTACGCAGTGTCGTCGAATCGGGCCAGCGCAGTATCACAATCGCTCCTGAGGCGGGTAGTGACCGGATGCGGGAGCTAATTATGAAAAAAATTACCAACGCGGAAATCCTCGAGAAAACACGGATGATCTTTCGAGCCGGTGTCCTTAACTTGAAAAACTACGTCATTATCGGTCTGCCCGGCGAAACCGAAGCGGATCTTCAAGCGCTGGTGAATCTCTGTACCGCAATGCGTGAAATTATGATCGAGGAAAGTCGTCACCGCGGGCGCATAGGTACCATCACCCTGTCAGTTAACTGCCTGATTCCCAAACCAGCAACACCCTTCCAGTGGGCTAAACAGATNCGTCCATCAGAATACGCTTCCAAGCTGCGCTGGTTACGACGCCGCCTCGCGAAGGTTCCCAACGTCGCCATCGAGGCAATGTCGCCACGTTCTTCAGAAATTCAGGCTCTAACGTCGCGGGGTGATCGCCGTGTTGCAGACCTGATCGAGTTATGGGCGGACACCGGATCCTGGCGTCAAGCGGTCAGGACATGGGAAGAGCGCGGTGGATCAGTCGACCATTTTGCGTTTCGTGCCCTGCAACCTAGCGATCCCCTCCCCTGGGACCATCTCCGAACTGGAGCTTCCAGCGCAGCCCTCGGGAACCAGTGGCGCAAAGCCCTAGGCGGGAATGTAAATGCGGCGGCGTGAACAACGTCCCGAAAACTTTNNGAATTCTCAGCACCCGGCNCTCACCTGCCCAAGGGGGAGTGTGAACACGGCGCGACTCGCCAGGCACTAAGACACGTGATGATCCGTAACCCGCCCGACGTTGAGGGTATTGTCCAACTCGAAAATTTGTGGGTGCTCCCCGGGATTCGCCATGGGTTTGCCACTCGCTNGGGGCATCTTGAGAACGTGGTTCCTCCTTCCATTGCTCGCCTTAAACAAGTACACGGGGCGAACGTCCTCATACTGCCTCAAGAACTAGAAGATCGTTTCCAGTTCATGGAAACAAACGAAAATCTCTGGCCTCATGCCGATGGGTTGATCACAAACTGNCCAGAAGTCACGGTCGCCGTCGCCGTCGCCGACTGTCTTCCAGTCTTGATCGCCGATCCTGTCGCCGGTGTGGTAGCGGCTGTGCACGCCGGTTGGCGTGGCTTGTCTAGCGGCGTANTTGAAAATGCGATTGAGATGATGGCTTCGGGCTTCGGCACCAAACCCGCCAATTGCGTGGTTGGCATTGGGCCTTCGATCGGGCCCTGCTGCTATGAAGTCGGTCCCGAGGTCCTGGCCGCGTTCAACGAGCAGGGTTACGGCGCAGAGGCCCGCATACCCGTTTCAAAGAANGAGCAACTCCACTGCAATCTTGGAGCCGTCGGATCGGCGATCACACAGAAACTTGGTGTGCCTCAACACAATGTTGTAAACGCGGGACTCTGCACGAAATGCAATAGCGACTGGCTATGGTCCTACCGACGCGATGGAGACAATGCGGGCCGGATGCTCTGCGGTATTTCACTGACACATCACTGAACTGTGAGGTTGCTGAGGAACTGAGTATCCGGGGACGAAACTATTCACAGGCTTCGATATAAACCTATTGAGCCTGTTTGTCTCGGCCATAATTCAGAAACGGGCAATGTCGGAGATGGCCTTCTTTTCGATGGCGACTCCATTGCCATCAGCAGAAACTTTTGAGTGAAGTGTCCAGGGGTTCTTAGCTTATTCTGCTAGGGAAATTCTCTGACAGATGCGCGCGAGTCCATTGCCAGGTTCGCTAGTCTATCCGCTTCGGCATTACCCTCCCGGTGAACATGGTCGATTGTAAACTGTGCAAACCGATCGGCTCTCCGCCTCGCATCTTCGAAAAGCAACCGGAGGTTGGAGCTCTTAACCTTGTACTGACCATTCATCTGCCGCACCATCAACTGGGAATCTGCCCACACATGGAGTTCTTGCACGCCTTCGCTTTGAGCCCATTCAAGCGCTGCCAAAAGTCCACTGTACTCCGCCTGATTGTTCGTCATAGTCCCCAAGAAACCTCCGAAAGCCACTATCGGATTCTCCTCAGCATCGCAGGCGTATACCCCAAAAGCGGAATCTCCGGGGTTACCACGCGAGCCGCCGTCAACGTAAACAACCGCCTTGTCCACGTTCCCCACAATCAGCCAGCGATGTCCCCCGCAGCAGCAGGCTCGGAGTCAGTAGGTTGGTCGCTGTTTAATGTAGCCACGTCACCTCTTGCTGGATCTGCACCCGAAGCAATTCCCAGGCGCTCGGCAACATAAAGGATCCGACCGCAGTTTTCGCACTGCATAATGTCAGCAAAGTTAAACGTGTCGGCATAGAGCTGCGGCCGCATCTTGAAATTGCACACCAGACAAATCTCATCAAGTATCTCCGCCACCCCCAGACCTCCACGTACCATCTTGATATTTCCGTACTTCTTCATGAGGTCTTCCGGCATGCGCTCCTGCAGNCTGGAGAGCGCATCGTCAACTTTGGCCTTTACAGAGATTAATTCGGCCTCCTTATGGTTGGCCTCAGCAATGGCGACATCCACAGTTTCCCTCACATGGGCCAGCTCACTGTTCTTCTTCCCAATGGAGACCTTAAGAGAATCCTCGTTTTCGAGCTGTTCCAGGATCTTTGTTTCAACGGCACTAACTGCTCTTTCTGCATGACCAATTTCTTCTTGGATCGCCCACAGCTCCTGGTTAGTCTTCACCGCCAACATTTGGTCATTGAACTTGACCACCTTCTCTTCGGCGGATTTAAGATCCATGTCGAGTCGTTTGGCCCCGGACCGAGCATCTTCGAGAGCCGCTCTGGTTGCATCGACCTCTCCCTCGGATGCCTCAATTTCGGCACGCGCTCCGGCTCGNTCGCGTTCGACGTCGGCGATCTCAGAGTCGATACGCTTGAGCTCAAGCTCACGCGCTTGCACGCTCACTAGAATGGCTAAGCCATCTTTGATACTCATCAAGGACATCTTTCGGGCACAAAAAAACGGGCGGGCCGAAGCCCACCCGTACCGCGTAAGGCAGCGCGGGCGCACGCACCGGTCGGCAGTATTTTGTTTCGCTCCGACCTAAAGATTTGCGATCTCACTGCGCTCTCGTCGCAAGGGAACCAAGAAACCATCTACCGCAACCGCTCTGGCATGCTAGCCGATACACTCGAACAATCATTTGTATACCTACGTTCAGAATTGCGCAAGGATCTGTTTTTCACAGAACGTGTCCAGTGCGCCTTGCAGCCCATGGGAAGGTTCNTTTGCCAGGAAAACACAAAGACAAGATGGAAAAATGTTCTTAGAGTGAAACCCCTCTGTTTGTGAGGCATCCAATATTGCTACAAACAAAAATAATGGGCCCTCCAGGATTCGAACCTGGGACCAACCGGTTATGAGCCGGTGGCTCTAACCAGACTGAGCTAAGGGCCCTGTTCCTTTGGCTTTTTGGTAAGCTGCTTAGCGCGTGATGCGTAACGCAACTTGCGCAACGCTTTGGCTTCGATCTGCCGAATGCGTTCCCGCGTCAGTGCGAAACGCCCGCCTACGTTCTCAAGAGTATGTTCCTCCCCATCCTCTATACCGTACCGCAGCCGTAAAACTTCTTTCTCTCGTCTAGCTAGCGAGTCAAGAACCCGATGTGTTTGTCTCTTGAGATTCACGTCGACTATCTTGTCAAGTGGTGAGCCAACCGTGGCATCCTCAATAAAGTCAGCAAGATTCGAACCCTTGTCTCCACCAACTGGTGTCTCCAAAGAGACGGGTTGCTGGGCAACACGAAGAATTTGGCTGACCTCGCTGGAAGTTAAACCGATTTCTTTGGCTATCTCATCAGACTTGGGTTCCCGGCCTCGTTCCTGCACCAACCGTCGTGAAACTTTCATCACACGGTTGATATTGTCGACCATGTGAACCGGTACCCGAATCGTCCGGCCCTGATCGGCGATAGCTCGTGTGATCGCCTGGCGGATCCACCAGGTAGCGTAGGTAGAAAATTTGTAGCCTCGATGGTAATCGAATTTCTCGACCGCCCGCATTAACCCTATGTTCCCTTCTTGAATTAGGTCCAAGAACTGCAAACCTCTGTTCATGTAGCGCTTAGCAACGGAGACGACAAGCCGCAGGTTTGCCTCTACAAGCTCTCGCTTAGCCTTCTCTTCCTGAAGCTCTCCGGCCTCAACCTCCCGCAGGGCCCGCTTCAGGTTGCGTGCCGGCAAATCGTAACGCTCCTCAATGTTCATGAGGCCACTACGCAATTCCTGGATGCGCCCACGAGCTGCTATCGAACCCTTTCCCTCTAATAGTTCACGCCGTTCTAAACGAATCGCATTCTCAATCAAGTAGATCTTCTCTACAGCTTCGTGCAGTTCCTCAGCAAGCCGCTGGCGCACTCCTTTCCGTAGACCAAGCCCATCGAGAATTTCACGAACATGATCCCACCTCCGTCTCTGCTCAAGGGCAAGTTCTTCCCTAGCAGGAACCTGATCACCAAGGACTGAGAGCAACTCACGTCCCTCCTGCAGCAGGTTGGCTAGGCGCCTAAGCTCGGCAACGGTATCAAGAAATTCTTTCGCGAGGCTGACGAGCGACTCGTCCTCAACATCAGAACAATCGACAATACTACGTAACTCATCCGGGTCGGCTGCAACGGCGCTGCCACGACCAAGAACTAGGCGCAAAGCCAAGGGTGTAGCGTAAAGGGCCCACATCGAACGCTCGCGTCCCGCCTCCATCATTTGTGCCAACTCAACCTCACCCTCGCGGTCGAGCAGTGGATGGGTTCCCATTTCACGCAGATATATCCGCACGGAGTCGGTAGTTTTGTCCACCTTGCCAGAGCGGATCGCGCTAGCAACTTCTTCTCTTTTTACTTCATCACCGACGACGCCATTGATATCTTCTTTCCCGTGGATCTCGAGCGGCTCATCTGAAAGCAGAATGCCAGCAGCGGAAATCTTTTCGAGCAAGCTGCGAATTTCCTCTGGTCTATTAATCTCTGCCGGTAACATGTTGTTGACTTCGTCGTAGAGAAGAAACCCCTTCTTTCGCCCAACGTCGATCAACGCGCTAATTTCCGAAAATTGCTTCTCGAGTTTCATTACCTTCTTGAGGAAGTTAGAGCTAAATTGAGCCTATTCTTTGTGCCAGCGTTAGCTTTTCTTTGTTCAGCTGCCCAAACAACTCATGGTCGCCTACCTTAAGCGCCTCTTGTATGTCCTTGCTTACTTCACGCAGCCTTCGCCTTAGGCTGTCATCGTAAATCCCGAGCGCACAGTTACGAGCGGAATCCCAATCCAAGGGACCTTTCTCCTCAAGTCGAACCCGTGACATTAATGCGCTGGCACCCTTTTGCGCGACACGCGCTAGAAGATTGCCGGTGTCCACTGGAACTCCGTCCGCGTCGCATGTCGCGGCTGCCTCCAGTAACGCGCGGACCCGGGCATCCCGAATCGCGTTGAGAGGACAGATTTCTTCCAGCTGCCCACGCCACTCGGGATGCTCAAGCACGGCGCGTAACAATTCACGCTCAGCCAACGTCACCTTCTCGAGCTCTGCCTTCCACGAGGCGGGGCTCTTCTGGTGCTCCGAAGACTCGGCCGTCGGCCGTACACGGTTTTGCCTGAACCGTCCCTTAGCCCGAACATCTGCTGCCGCACCCTCGACCAGGCGAGGTTCTATTTGCAGTCGTTCAGCCAACCGCGTAATCCACTCGGCACGCTCTACCCTATTGGAGATCGGTACGACGAACTCCAGGAGCGATGAAAGAGCTTCCGCCTTGCCTCGTGGCGTATCAAGGTCTGCGCGCTCTCCTGCGCGGTGGATCATGAAATCCAAACCGGTGGCTGATTGGCTCAGGGCGACATGAAAACCTTCAGCACCTTCGGCCCGCAAGAACGAATCCGGATCATGTTCGGGCGCAAGGCGCACCACGTTCACCTGAAATCCCTTCCCTAGAAGAATACCAACAGTGCGCTCAGCAGCCGCTTGGCCGGCCTGGTCACCATCGAATTCAACAACAGCTTTTCGTACGAAGTGCGCTAACTTTCGAGCGTGGTCTTCCGTGAATGCCGTGCCCAAAGGCGCNACCNCATTNGGCAAACCATATTGGGCACAGGCGATGAGNTCAAAGTTTCCTTCAACCAGCAGCACNAAACCCTTAGAGATAATCGATTCGCGTGCCTCGAAAAGACCGTAGAGAGTTTGGCTCTTCGTAAAAGTGATGGTTTCGGGTGAATTTAGATACTTCGGCTCCCCTTCTCCGATAATACGTCCGCTGAACGCAACTGGTCGCCCACGCGGGTCGCGGATCGGAAACACGATNCGGTCCCGGAGCCGATCATAGGTTCCCTTACCAGTCTCCCGGCGTTTCACTAAGCCGGCCACCTCTAGTTCATGCTCGTTGAAACCGGCTGCCACAAGATGCTGTTGGAGAGCCTCCCACTCGTCCGGGGCGAAGCCGAGACCGAAGTGAAGTACCACGCTATCCTCGAAACCACGCTCGGCTAAAAATTCGCGCGCCCTGGCGCCTTCAGCACCATGAAGTTGCTCTCGATAGAACNCGTCGGCGGCAACAAGCACAGCCATGACCCGGTTCTTATCAACGACAGACTGCCCANCCTGCCGGCTTCGGCCCACCTCCGAAGGAACTGGGACACCGCCACGCTCCGCCAAAGAGCGGGCCGCTTCAGGGAATTCCATGCCTTCCTGATCCATGACGAAGCGGAAGATGTCGCCACCAGAAGTACACCCGAAGCAATGCCACAGGCCCTCTTCGTTGACGGTGAACGACGGTGTCTTCTCGATATGGAAAGGGCAAAGACCGACCCAACGACTACCGCGACGCTTGAGCTCTACAACTTCGCCAATGATCTGTAGGGGGTCAACACTACGCCGAACTTCATCGACGAAACTTGGTGGGTAGGCCATAGCCCTTTGTACTACCCCGAAGGTGCCCGTCAAGCAAGCACGATTTGGGCCCCAAATCAGCCNTTCGCCGTCAAGCAGGAAATGNTATTCAGGTCACGAGACGTCGAACCTTCTCTGAGCTTCGGGGTTCCGTCTTCGGCGATGCGGTTCATGGCGTCACGGTGTTCCCCGCTTATTGCTCCAGACTATCTGCCGCACCAAAAGCTAACAGAGCACCAATCAGCCCCGCCGCCACACCCAAGCCAATCAGCTGAGCAAACAAGAAAACGTTGAAGAATTGCAGTTCAACCAGTGACAACAGGGGGGAACCGCCTACGGTCACAAACGACACCCCGATTCTGCAGATCNCATATAGAACCACCAACGCAAACAAGCCCCCCAGAAACCCTTGAATCGCACCTTCCGCGAGAAAACGACCGCGCACAACGCTCTCGGTAGCGCCAACTAAACGCAGCACAATGATCTCCCGCCGCCGGGCGACAACCAGAACGCGGATAACGTTAGCCGTGGTAATGATCGCCGCAATCAATACGGCCCCACCGAGAACCNCCCCAACGAACCGAAGCCCATTGACCCCGAGCTCCAGACGTCGGATAACCTCCAGATCGTATTGAGCTGCATCGACACCGGGCATCGCCTCCCAGCGTTCCGCTAGGCTCAAAAGCGCTCCCTCGTTGCGAAAATTTTCACGCACCGTGATGACGAACGAAGCCGGCAGCGGGTTTTCCTCTAGGAAGGCAAGCAGATCACCAAGCTGCTGGAAATCCTCTCGGAACTGCGCTGCCGCTTGGTCGGCGCTCAGAAACCTGAAGCTATCAATCTCGGGACTCTCTCGAATCGCGTCAGCGGCCGCCTGCTGCTGGGAAACAGTAAAACCAGGCTCAAGAAAGACCTGCACATGGCCACGCTCACGCCACCGATGAAGNAAGCCATTCAGGTTGTCAGAAACCAACAAGAAACCACCCAATACCACGAGTGACAAAGCGATAATCATGACTGNTGACGCCGCGGCGCGGCGGCGTCCAACCANNCCACGCAAAGCTTCCCCGAAGCAAAGCCTCAAGTAGCGATCNGTNCGCATCATTAGGATACCTGGGNAGGNACCGCCAACGTATCCAGNCGGCCAGCCTCAAGGATCATTGTGCGCCTCCCCATGGNGCCAATTAAATCTGCATCGTGAGTCGCTACCAACACAGTGGTACCAGTCCGATTGATTGCGTGAAAGATACGCATAATTTCGTTGGCTCGCTTCGGGTCGAGGTTTCCTGTCGGCTCATCAGCCAAGAGCAACTGCGGAGCAGTCATTAGAGCCCTGGCGATGGCGACACGCTGTTGTTCACCCCCGGAAACCTGCCCCGGAAATAGCTGGGCGCGGCCATCCACACCAACCAAGCGTAGTAACTCGTTGGCGCGCCGCTGGCTTTCATTAAAAGAAAAACCGACAGCCAAACCAGCCAGGGCAACATTGTCAAACACGACTCGATCCTCGATTAGCTTGAAATCTTGGAATACCAGGCCAAGACGACGCCGAAAACGTGGTACCTGGCGCCTTGGCATAGTTGCGAGGTTGCGTCCAGTAACGACCAGCTGGCCACTGGTTGGCAGTTCGGCGCGATACAACAAACGAAGGAGAGTNNTCTTGCCTGCACCACTCTGCCCCGTCANAAAGACGAACTCGCCCTGATCGATCTGAAAGTTAATGTCCCTTAAGGCAGTGATAGCACCATAACGCTTAGCAACGTGGAAGCAGCGGATCATTGCTTGATCCGCGCACGCAACAATTTCCGGGCCGTATCGGGGTTTGCCTTCCCCCTTGTTGCCCTCATCACCTCTCCCATTANGAATCCAAACACTTGTTCTCGTCCACCACGGACAGCCTCGACCTCATTAGGATGAGCTTCGATGACCTTATCGACAAACAATGCTAGTTCGTCACTGGCTGAAATTTGCTGGAGGTCTTCTTCGGCCAAGATAGCTGCGACACCGCTTCCTGTCTCGGCCATGCGGTCCATCACCTTACCCGCCATGCCAGCGGGAATGGCCCCGCTTTGCACCGCTTCCACCAGACTGGCAAGTACTTCCGCAGGCACCGGAAAAACTTCAAAATCACTATTATTATGCTCGTTTAACCATCGGCCGATCTCGTTGCTTACCCACTTATTCGCCTCACTAATTACAGTGCCGGCACCGATTAATGCCTCAAAATAGTCAGCGCGGGTGCGTTCCTCTACCAGAGTGGAGGCGTCTTCGTAGGAAAGGCCAAGCTCTTCGACGAACCTATCGAGGCGAGCAAGCGGCAACTGGGGAATGTCCTTGGAGGCATTAGCAACTGCAGCCTCGTCGAGAACAACTGGCACCAAGTCAGGCTCAGGAAAGTACCTATAATCGTGTGCTTCCTCTTTGGCGCGCATTGATACCGTCTTACCAGTGTGCTCGTCAAACAATCTCGTGCTCTGGGTAAGCGGCTGCCCAGCCTCAAGCAATGCGGTCTGGCGTTCAACTTCAAAGCGCAGCGCCTGCCGCAAGAAGCGGAATGAGTTGAGGTTCTTCAGCTCNGTTTTAGGGTTTAGGTGTTCCTGACCACAGCGTCGCAGAGAGATGTTGGCATCAGAGCGCAAACTGCCTTCATCCATGTTGGCATCCGTCACTCCCACGTACAGCAANGTATTACGTAGTGCAGCTAGAAAAGCGCTGGCCTCTGCCGGCGAGCGCAGATCGGGCTCAGAGACAATTTCGATGAGGGGCACTCCGCAACGATTCAGATCAACGTAGCTGTTGGTCCCTGACCGAGGCATGGAGCTATGAATAGACTTGCCGGCATCTTCTTCGAGGTGCAAGCGCAATAAACGAACTTCAGCACGGCGCCGACCACAATCAAAAGAAAACTTGCCGCGACCAGCGATCGGTTGATCATACTGCGAGATCTGATAGCCCTTTGGTAGATCCGGGTAAAAGTAATTCTTACGGGCAAAACGGCTCCGCAGATTGACCTGGCAGCCAAGCGCCAGCGCTGCGCGAACAGCAAACTCGACTGCCTTTTGATTGAGCACCGGCAATGCCCCCGGCATGCCGAGACAAACCGGACAGGTACGGCTGTTGGGGTGCCCACCGAAAGCATTAGTACAACCGCAAAACAGCTTGGTTGCGGTCTGTAGCTGCACATGGATTTCGAGGCCGATAACGGTCTCGAATCTTCCCATACTCGCCATCAACGCCTACAAATCGGTCAGATAGGGATTAACCTTGGGCCGCTGCGTCTCTTCCTTAGGACCCTCGACCTTCTTCGTGGTGGTTTTGGTGGTCTTCTTCCGATCAGACATGCTGCGCTTACGGTTACTGTCCGAGGTCTGCGAACTCGTTTTTCTTGCCGTCTTCTTACGCTGACTCGAGCGGGACGACTGGCGTCGTTTCGGTTCGCCAGCGTCTTCCTTGGCATTGCTTCTCCTGGTTCGACGTCCCTTATTATTCTTGGTAGGGCCGTCGATCTTCTCCTTGGCGTTAGTCTTTCCATTCCTGGAACCGTCTCCCGATCCACGGGCACGGCGCGAACCTCGTCGCCGACGCGCTCCACTCGTTCGAGCCTCTTTGCCGTCACCTTTGTCGGCTGTCTGTTCTGATCCCTTGGGGGTAGCAGCTCCCTCAAGCACACCCGCCGCCTCAGCAGTCTTGCGCGGGCTCCGGCGTCTGCGTCGACGCTTGGGACCTTCAGAGCGTTCCTGCTTATCTTTCGCAGACGTGAACGGCTTGATTCCAGTCTCTAAGGGACCCTCTTCAAGGGCGAAGTCGAGACGTCGACGTCCCTTATCTACCTTCACAAACTTCACCTTCACGCGGTTGCCAAGCGTGATGACACGACCGTTGTTCACCCCTTTCAATGTGTGCCGCTGCTCATCGAACATATAGTAGTCATCGTCAAGAGAGGAGATGTGGACCAGCCCCTCGACAAAAAAGCAATCAAGTTCGACGAAGAAGCCGTACGCATGAACGCCGGTAACAAATGCCTCGAAGCTATCTCCAAGCTTGTCGGCCATAAACTGCACCTTCTTCCAATCGATGTAGCGACGCTCAGCTTCTTCGGCTTTGCGCTCACGCTCAGAGCAATCGACGCCGATACGTTGCAAGTCAGCTTGTAGCTCCTCGACATTGAATTCCTGTTGCTTGGTGCTACCAAGATCGGCCTTATGTAGACGATGTATCACCAAATCCGGGTATCTTCGAATAGGTGATGTGAAATGCGTGTAGCGTTGCGAAGCCAGCCCAAAGTGACCAATATTGTTTGGCTGGTAGCGCGCTTGTTTCATTGTTCGCAGCATCAAATAGATGATGACGCGCTCGCCTGGCTGTCCTTCCAGGTGTTCGACAAGACGCTGAAAATCCTTTGATTTCGGCTGCCCACGGCCGCCGAGACCCAATCCAATCCCGCCAACAAAGTCGCGAAACTGTTTTACCTTTTCGGCGTCCGGTCCTTCGTGTACGCGATAGAGTGAAACTATGTCCTCCCAGGCAAAGTGGGAAGCAACTACCTCATTAACCCGAATCATGAATTCTTCGACCAACCGGTGAGCTTGATTGCGCTCTGATCGCTGGATGTTTTCAACTTCGCCCCGCATGTTGATCAGCAGCTCTGGCTCCGGCAGGTCAAAGTCAATGCTGCCACGCCCTCCGCGGTGACGACGCAATATGTCACAGAGCTGGGACATCAGTTGCAGGTGCTGGACGTGATCAGCGTATTTCTCCTGAAGTTTTTCGTCGGATCCATCTAGGATGGCAGCGACGTCTTTGTAGGTCATGCGGGCTGATGAGCAGATCACGCCATCATGAAATTCATAGTTGACGGTTCGCCCTTCGGCATTGATTTCAACCTCGACCGATTGCACAAGGCGATCGAGGCCCGGCTTTAGAGAACAGATCTCGTTCGACAACCGCTCCGGCAACATGGGCACAACGCGATCAGGGAAGTAGACCGACGTTGCTCGCAACTGCGCTTCTCTGTCAATCGCTGACCCTACCGGCACATAGGCCGAAACGTCGGCGATGTGAACGGTAAGTTGAAAGTTGCCGTTGGGCAGCTTCTCAACGTGNACAGCGTCATCGAAATCNTTCGCGTTCTCACCATCAATCGTAACAACGGCAACTTCACGAAAATCNTTNCGGCCCTCGATATCAGCTTCGCAAACCTCCGTGTCAATCTTCTCGGCTTCNNCGATCACCTCTGCTGGAAACTCGTGCGGAAGATCGAATTCACGGATGATGACNTCGACATCAATCCTCGGATCGTCTGGATCACCCAAGACCTCGACAACCTTGCCTTCGGGGTTACGGCGGCCATTACCTTCTGGATAGGAGGTGATCTCGGCGCACACTAACTGGCCAGGCTTTGCACCGTTGGATTCTGGCTCTGAGATNAACACCTCGTAGCCAATACGGGCATCAAGTGGCACGACATAGCCGAAACGAGGGCCTCTCTCGAACTTGCCAACCACCTGGGTGCGGGCGCGCTTCAATAAACGGATAATGCGCCCTTCCGTCTTGCCGCGNTGCATTGCCTCGCGCCGGGCCACTACAANATCACCGTGCAAAGCGTTCCCAAGTTTACGGCGGGGAATGTAGAGGTCCGCCTGAGATGGCTCTCGNGGTACAACGAACCCGAAACCTTTTTCGTGGCAGGTTAACCGGCCAACAATTAGGTTCATTTTAGCGGGNACGCCGTAGCGGCCGTCTCGTGTCTCAACTAGGCTGCCCGCCTCAACCAATACGCCCAGAGTCTTCTCAAGGCTCTCGCGCTGCTCGTTCTTAACTCCTAAACGGGCGACTAGAGCCTCAAGATCAAGNAGACGCGGCTCCCCGTCGAGGAACGTGACTAGGCTTTCAGGTTTTGAGGGGTCGAATACAGGTGTGGCTTGTTTCTGGGTGTTCGATGCTTCTTCTGTCATCTAAAAATTAGTCGGTGAAACTTGGGCCTGGCGGGCGCTAGTCGGAGCCGGTGCGTTNCTTTGACAATCGGATGCCTGTGGGTTGCGAGAACCGATTGTTGCCTAACGCTTGACGATGCCTGTTAAGGCGGCGGCTTCATGCCGAAGAGCGGTGCGCCGAACGGCCTTCCGCGAATCTAAACTTAGAGAAACAATATCATGGGCCATTGAGTCAATAAAGTGCCTAGCCAACAACCCACAAAACATCTGGTGCGACAAACTCCCGTAACTCAGCGTTTTTCATCACCAGNTATTGAAACTCTCGTCAATGCCAGTGTTTGAGGGGCTTTCACCGGACGCTATAATTTCGACTTCGTTGCCCAAGTGGCGGAATTGGCAGACGCGCTAGGTTCAGGACCTAGTGGGCTTCGGCCCGTGGGGGTTCAAGTCCCTCCTTGGGCACTGAGTGCAACTTATTATTGGCAAAGATGATTGGGGAGCTTGGTGAGAAAGGACCGGGGTCCCTTTTCGTTTTAGACCGTCCATGTCACCGCAGACCGGACTAATGAAGCTTCGATTGTACGCTACTGAAGTTCTAGACAAACGAACTCACGGAACATGCCGATTAGTGATACTGCTGGTCATCGGCATTACTGCGGCTGGATCTCCGCTGGCCTCGACTATGGAACGAGGATCTTCTCCGTCACCCTTTCCTCAGCAACGGCCAGCCTTCGGGGCAATGGTTTCTCAGGTCCAGGTCGACGCTATAGTGACCAATCGCAGCGGCGAATTTGTTGACAATCTGACCGCGGCTAACTTCACGATTTACGAAGATAACGAGCCTCAGCAGATCCTCGATATCCAATTAATCGACTTGGCTGCCGGGTCGGTTGTCGATCTCGGCAACTTTGAGCGCACGGGCCAATCCGACCCCACCAATGCCCCGGACAACCGCGATGAGGCCACTGCGGCCCCNGCAACCACCGCCATGGCTGATTCAGCCACCAACTATGGGGCACTAGTTTTCCTGATCGACGGGTCCAGCCTCGATCTCAAAACGAAGTCGCGGTTCTTGGTGGCATGGGAGGAATTGCTTGAAACTACCGAAGGACTTCGTATTCCTCGCGCAGTCTATCTCGCAAACAACTTCGGGACGCTCGAAGAGCTCGTTCCGTTGACGCTCGAGACCGATCCATTGTTCGAAGCCATCGAGGCAGTGCGCGCGACACCGACGCCGGGAAATTCAATGAAGTCAAACTTTTACGAACTTCTCGACGATATGAACTTTCCTCAGGGAATCGACGCTG
The DNA here is from genome assembly GCA_002722645.1 of Acidobacteriota bacterium. Classification (GTDB taxonomy): domain Bacteria; phylum Acidobacteriota; class UBA890; order UBA890; family UBA890; genus UBA890. The sequence goes on along the minus strand of PBML01000022.1, from coordinate 13,433 downwards.
CGCGAGCNAAGGCGCGCGCGTTTGAGTATGAAGAGACGCAACGGAGTTTGGCATCCTTTGCTCTGTTGACCCAATTCTGTGATGCGCTCTCATCTCGTTCGGGGCGCACAGCTTTGATTTGGGTAACAACCGGAATCAAAATCACCGTCGGCGGCCCGTACACAGTATTAACGGGTGAAGATCCCGCCTCTCCGGCAGCCATCTGGGAACGACAGCAGCAACTCTTTGATCCCTATACACCAGATTCGCAGATCACCGCGCGTCAGCGTCAACTTCACGAAGCGGCCAATAGTGCGAACGTCAGCATCTACACCGTAGATCCAACCCTACGTGGGGATCTCCGCTCCATGGACGTTGATGTGGCTACACGGAGTGCGAGTGACGCACGTCGCTTGAGTTCGATCGAATTCCAATCGTCGCTTGATTCCTTACGGGACTCGCTCAAGGATGCCGCTACAGCCACCGGCGGCGAATCATTCGTGTACTGGACGGATCTCGGAGCGGCACTCGCGACTATTGAAAGAGACAGCAGTCGTTTCTACCTGTTGACGTACGCTGCTCCCCCTCCGGAAGGTGACGGTCAGTACCACAACATACGAGTTGAAGTAAATCGACCTGGCCTGACGGTCAGGGAACGAGGNGGGTACATAGATTTGCCGCTAAACGAGCGTCGNTCTCGAGAAGTCATTGGGGCGCTAACTCTCCCAGGAGCCGTCACGGGGCCACCCATTTTTGCGCGTGCGCTCCATCGCTGGTCCTCGGATGGTGAATCCATCGTCCAGTTAGCCATGGCTATCGATCCGACAACTGACAGAACCACAAGCAAGGTCACTACAGATGACACGCGACTGGTGGAACCCAGTAGCCTGGTGTTTCACGCTGTGGCGATTGCCGATAATGGCCGTACTGTCGACGAAGTTCATCAAGGAGTCCGTTCTTTGTTTGGTCCGGCAGATTCCGNAAACCTGGCAGCGATCTGGCCATTCCGTTACGTCTACGACTGGACTCTACCTTCAGGCACCTATGCATTGAGGGTGGTGATTGAAAATGAAGACACTGGCGAACTCAGCGCCACGCAAATCAAAGTAGAGGTNCCGAGCATCAATGATGAGTGGCACGCCAGCGACCTGATTCTGGCGACAACGAATGGCTCGGCACCACCGTTGCCACTGGTGGTTGACGAAGCAAGCGAAGACACCCAACTCATTGTGTACGTCGAGGTTGCAGGTGGCGATGAACCGATTCTAAGTGGCTCGGTGTTCAGTGCCGATGGCGTTACTCTCCTAGCACCGCTCCCNCCAGTTTCTCTGCAGAAACAGGCAGGAATCCACCGGGGAGCATTGCGGCTCAAGGGCATGCCACCAGGCGAAATTATCCTGCAGGCNNCGNTCACCGATGTCGTTCCAGGNCGCAGCAAAATCTTCCGTCGAACACTAAAGATTGCCGGCANAATTCCACAACTCTGATCCGCTCTGTGTACAATAATGAGGTCCTCAAAGCGAATTGTCGGCCTCGATGACCATGAGAAAGCCTCCAAAAGTGCGTTCGTTATCTTGTCGCGAAGTGCCGTTCGCCNCAGCCTACGTTTGTTGTGCCATGATCATCGGGATGATCCTGGCGATGCTCCCAGGTGCATCGGGCGCAACGGCGCAAAGTAGCCAGCGGTTCGACCTTGACGAATGGAATAGAATCGACAAGCGCGACCTGCCCGAGGACACTCAGGAGTGGCTCGAGGAAATCGAGGTTATCCTCACCAAAGAAGAAGAAGAAACTTTCCTGCGCTTGGAGACAGAATTACAGCGCGCGGAATTCATGAAACGCTTCTGGGTGGTGCGCGATCCCACCCCAGGGACACCGCAAAACGAATACTACGACGAGTACCACAGGCGGCTGGAATACGTCCAAAGAACGCTTGGCCGCGACACGCCACGCGAGGGTCGAGAAACCGATCGTGGACGCATGTACCTCTTGCTCGGCGAGCCCGGGACCATCAAGCGTCTGCATAACACCCGTGANGCCGTNCCAGTGGANATCTGGTCNTATCGNGCTAACCCNAAACTGGGTATTCCCCCCTTCTTTAANCTAGCNTTCTTCCAGCGCAGCGGAGCNGGTGAGTTTCAACTGTACAGCCCNCTNATGGANGGCGCATACNAAATACTGAATCCNGATGGACAACGGCAGGCGGAANANTACGCAAGGAGNGGACGCTCNATAAACGAAGGCCTGATCGGAGCCATCTACGACATTTTACTAGGCACGGATCCCGAATTGGCTATGGTTGCGCTGAGTTCTTTACCAAACGACGTTGGGGCGCTAATCGGCATGTCTAACGCAGGATTGCGCTCGGAAATCCTGATCAGCGATATCGAAACCATACCGAATCGAATCATGCCCAACGCCCAGTGGGCCTATGCGATTTTAACCGGGCGCGTCGATGCAGACGTTCGCTTCGAGAGCTTACCGATTCGTGCCCAGGCTTTTGCGTTAATCGATCCAACAGGCGACGCGTTCTTGCATTACGGTTTGATGACTGACGGCAGGCGCCTCAACCTCAATAATTATGAGGGCGCGTGGTATGTCACCTTCGAAGTGGCAGGATCGGTGGTAGATGAGCAAAACCGGATCATCACCGGGGTGATGGGGGCAGCAGACCCCTCCTCAAAATTCTTACAAGCGGACCTGGAAGAAGAGGAAGCACGGATGCTGCGTTCGGGTCCCATTGTTTATCTTGATCGAATCCCTTTGGTTGAGGGCACATTCGATTTTGACCTTGTGGTGGAGAACAACGTGTCGCGAGAGTATGGCCGCAGCGAAATCCGCGTGAGCGTGCCCCCACCGTGGCCATCTGCGCTACAGAGCTCGCCGGCTTTGCTTTTATGGAATGTCTACACGGATGATGAATACAGGGTGTACAACGAGCACTATCCCTTCCAGGTCGGCCCCTACACCATGATCCCTGCACTCGACAACAGCTTTTTCACAGATGAAGGGATCTACATCTTTCGCCAGATCTACCTCCCTGAAAACTACGAGGAGAAGATCATTTTGACCTACCAACTGGAGAATGATGCAGGAATAGTTATTCAACGAACGGAATACACTGACATCAGTAAAGCAGATGGTCGCGGCACCTTGGACCATGGCACCAGGATAAACATTGCTGACGTGGCACCTGGTGAGTACAAGCTGTTCGTTGACGTGGAAAACGATGCCAGAGGCAGAGAAGCTTTCGATATTACGCTCCGTGACCCCAGCGCCGAAATTCTCCAGCCGTTCATCCACATAGCCCCTGGCCCACCACCCACCGANCCNGGTTTTGCCCTCGATCGAGCACACCAACTACGAACGCTCGGAAAAATTGACGAGGCAATCCCTCTTTTGGAAGAAGCCTTGACGCGTGTCAATGACAAAGAATTAGTTGAGCTACAGATAGACCTTTTGATGGATGCCGGCAAGTTTGATGAGGTTCGNGATTTNTTGGGTCCCCTCCTTGTANACGATCCCAGCAACGTCACCATGCTCAGGGTCATCGCTTTAGCGAATGCCAACCTCGGAAACCACTGGGACTCGATCCGCTACTACGAACGTGTGCGAATTGTTGAGGAGAAAGAATCAACGGACATACTCAACCCGCTCGCTTCTGCGTATTATGCTGACGGCCGCATTGACAAAGCCCGAGAGATCCTCCAATTGTCACTTAAGGTCAACCCGGAACAGCCCCAAATACAGAAGCTTCTCGAAGAACTGCTGCGCAAGAGACATAGCGACACGTAGAAAGGGNCGGGTNCGCCTAGTAATGGTTATGCGCGACTAAACGGCACTGATCTCCCTTNGCACCGCGCCAAACGATTACCGGTTGTCGCCACTTCCAAGCTGAGCCAGAACCGCTTTGAGACCTGGATAGTCGGGATTTTGATCGAGCAGTTTCTCGAACTCACGCACAGCTTCAGCTCGTGCCCCAGTTTGCAGCAGCGCTACGCCTAACCCAAAACGGGCATCTGCATGCTCCGGGTTAAGCCGTAGAGCTATCTGGTAGGCACGTATGGCTTCTTCAAACTCGCCACGCAGGGCAAGTACCGTACCGCGGTTCGACTGATCGGCGTCGCTGTCGGTATATAGCTTTAAATGCTCTATGTATTCGTCTTGTGCGTTGCGAAGATGCTCGCCGAGCGTCCCCTCGGCACGCCCGATACCCAAACTNGTAAACGCAAAGGCAGTATTGATTCGTACCGAGTAACTAGGATCGCTGAGCTGTGAGACCAGGTCATTGAGCAACGTACGGCCTTGGGGGTGCGCAACGATACTGAGCGGAACAATNGCCCGCACTAGCGGATGTGGGTCGGCGAGTGCATCCCGCAGCCCATCAAGCGCCCGTGGTCCAGGATAAGCGCGNAGGTACCCGGCAGCGGTAGCCCGCATTAGGAAAGGCTCATCCACGTTACGNNCGATCTCAAGAAGAGGATCGAGCCCNGCAGGCTCACCATACTGCGCCNCGGAGAAGGCAGCCGCACGCCGCCGNAGCTTCATCGCGTCCGGACGGTCCTCTAGATTNCCGAACCAGGCTTGAATGTTATCTGCAGCCCACTGCGGAGAACGCTCTTCGTGGCACAGGTTACATGCGTTTGGGATACCGTAGTCCACAGTATTCTCAGGAACCGGCACGGCTAAAGAATGATCTCGCATCGTCGCCTTGATCCCTGAGACGGTCCGGGGCATGTGGCAGGCGACACAGGAGCTACCCTCACTACCCAAGGAGTGGCGGCTATGCTCCTCAGCCTTTTCCACGATATCCGAGTGGCAGCGGCTGCAGAGTTGTTCGCCCGCCATAGGCGACGCAAGCTGTGGGTTTTTTTCGATGTTGATCGAATGTCCGTTACGATGGCAATCGATACACCGAACACCACCTTTGAGATAACAGGAACTAAGCCAAATCCCGAAACTGTTGTTGGAAAAGCGCCGTGTGCGGCCATCAACNTAATATCCTGGGTCCGGGGAATCAGGCGGTACGGTGTACGGCAGGGCGGTCAGAAANTAGTCGTAGAATGGNTCCCCTGGAGTGTGATCATCCTGTAANAAGTATCGGTTTTGGTGGCAAGTAGCGCACAAGTCCGTGGCAGCTTCCCCTGCGAACGGCATGAGTGGCCTCTTCAATGGCTGCCAACTAACGATCGGAGACGGCTCCTNGCCGAGCGCTAGCATCTCGAAGTACTCCACATGGGGACGGCCGGCACCGTGGCAAGTTTCGCAATTGGTTCCAGAGTCGAGCCAATCACTTTCGTANGTCAGTGTNTCGGTATCAAAATTCTTACGCTCCTGACTGACGTGACACCCAAAGCAGTTCTTATTCCANACCTGGACCGGCTCTACGCCCGAATCCCCCGTCGGTACGATGTCTTCCTGAGGAAACCACTCACCACGCAGTACGTCCCAGCTTGGCGGCAGGAGAACAAGCGAGCCATCTGTTTTTCGCGTCATAAAGTGTTGGATACGACGGTTGCCAAGGGTGTAATCGATAGCGTGCCGTGCTGTAGGTAAACCAGGCGAATGCTCGACAATGAAGTATTGAGTTCCATCACGCTCGAAAGTGAATCTTCGGCCCCGGTACGAAAGCGATGCTCCAGGTGTGAAGCTGGCCTTGACCTCGCTAGGCTTGATGGGCTGAACCATGCGGCTGTGGCGTGAAGTTGCCCACTCGTTGTACTCAGTAAGATGGCACGCCTTGCAGGCCTCAGCACCTGTGTAGTCGGAGTAGTCGGAACGCGGATCAGCTTGGGACACAGCCTGCGGTGAGATACCCACAGTAGAAAGCGGAACAGGAGGCACTGTCCCCATACTCCAACCCGCGCCTATCAACGCCACAACGGCGAGCAAAATGGGGCACGCGATGGCCAGCGGTTTACCCGAGGCTACCAAATTGGACTTATGTTGTTTCATCGTCAAAGTGGACCAGTCAATTGATGGCCCATTCTACCGTTCCACGAGCCGATAAATCTTATCCACAGCGACGTCGACGATTTCTTCCTGGCGACCATTGGGCCAGCGTACGACGACTCGGTCGATGTGGACCGCCTTACCCAGCCCAAAATGTACGCGGGGATCGTTGGAAGACAGGTAACTGCCCGACGGACGCACCTCACCAACCAGAGTCCGCGATCCGATTGTAAGGGTCACACGCGCTCCGATCACGTTGCGGTTGGAACGCGCCCCTACAAGGGCGAAGGTCACCCAGTGGTTGCCAATGTTTTGCTCATTACGTAGTACATCGGGCCGGTCATCAATATTGACGATGATGGCGTCCAGATCACCGTCGTTATCTATGTCTCCAAATGCGGCTCCCCGACTCGAGCCAATATTCGACAGACCATCCTCTGTTAATACTTCACGTTCGACGAGCTTTGAATCGCCATCGTTCCATAGAACTTGGTTCCGCTGTGCATAGCTCGTACGTAACGTGGCAGCGTCCACTTCAGGGTAGATATGACCGTTTACAACGAAGATGTCGTTATTGCCATCGTTGTCGAAGTCCCCAATACGGGTTGCCCAGCCAAGGTAAAACCAAGTCGAGGCAGCTAATCCGGCACGTGCCGTCTCGTCCGCAAACAACCCGTTCCCCAGNTTCATATACGGCGTGTTCGTGTCGTGGGAAAAATTGGTAACAAACATGTCGAGACGCCCGTCGCCATCAATGTCCCCCATGTCCACCCCCATTCCGGCCTGTGGAAGACCACCAGCGTTGTACGCCGCTCCTGTGAATAATGCCACCTCAGCAAACCTCCCCATGCCATCGTTTTCGAATAGATAATTGGGCATGGAGTCATTAGCTACGTACACGTCGGTGTCACCATCGTTGTCATAGTCACCAACGACAACCCCGAGACCGAACGCCGCCTCGACCGAACTGAATCCCACTTCGACGGTAGCATCGATGAAAGATCCATCTCCTTGGTTCTGGAAGTAGACGTCGGGGGCAGCCTCAAGACCACGCGGGCCGCAGAACACCGGTAACCCGAGCCAGGTGCAATCGACGCCACCCGGTGGTGGTAACGCAGCCAGATCACCGCCGACGTAGTTAGTTACGTATAGGTCTAGATCCCCGTCGCGGTCAGCGTCAAAAAACGCACTACTGGTACTGAAAAAATCTCCAGGGGGCCCGCTTGGCAAAGGCGACAGGTTGAGGGTGCCATCTCCTTGATTTCGAAACAAAAGATTCTCTCCGATGTTCGAAACAAACAGATCGTCGAAACCATCATTGTCTATGTCACCAACAGTGCACCCCAAGCTCCAAGAAGCAACGTCTGCACTCCCCCTTGCGGTGACGTCTTTGAAGTGCCAATCGCCAAGGTTCCGATAAAGCACATTACCTTCCGACGCTAACGGAAGGCTCCCTTGCAGCGGACCTCCATTGGCCAGGTAGAGGTCAAGTCGGCCGTCCTTGTCGAAATCAAAGAGACAGGCCCCAGAACCCAATGAACTCATGATGTAACGCTTAGTTACGTCTCCAGAGATGTTCCGATAGCGAATCTCCGACTCAGCATAAACATCTCTAAAAGAGATCTGCGGACCCTGTGCCGGGGCCTCCCCTCCGAAGCCGAAAAACGGCGCGACAGCAGCCAGCACAGCGACTGCACAACCGACTCGAAAGGTGATCGCGGTAGAATGCGTACGATCGAGATTAAGTTTCGATGGAGAAACCATGCGAAAGTCCACGCGCGCGCTTCTAGGGGTAGCGACAATACTGCTTCTTGCCGTAGCTACGCAAGCGTGGCCCGGACAACAGGAAGGTTCTTACGATGCNNTACTCGAGAGGACCCGATCTCTACTGAATCAACGTCTTCCGCAAGAGGCCGTACAGCCACTTTCGGAGGCATTGCGCCTGCGCCCGGATAGTGCCGAGGCTCTTTGGCTAATGGGGGTGCTATCTCTAGAGCTTGGGCGCTTCGAAGAAGGAGTTCCCCACGTTACCCATCTCATAGAGTTGGCCCCAGAAGAAACTCAACCTCGACTATTACTTGGGGCTCTTCTGGAACCGCTCGGCCGCGTCGACGANGCCGTGGTCCAGTACAGAGAAGTGATAGCTCGTGATCCATACCACCGCGACGCACTCATGGCGATTGGGAAGCTAGCACTTCAGGCTGAAGACGAAGTGGCGGCCGGGCAGGCAATCAAAAGCCTAGTGGCCAGGTATCCGACTGACCCAGCCGCACAGATTTTGCATGGGCGCTTCTACGCTTTTGTAGGAGCTTANCGTGAGGCGTTGCTGGTGCTGCAGAGTGCNGTTCTTCTTGACCCATCGGACCCTTTGGAGTCAGCGGAGGCCCAGTATTTGCTCGGTACGATCTATNCGGAACTCGGCCAAGTTGACCTAGCGAGGCACCATCTCGAAAACGCCCTCCAATTAACACCAGAAAATGGGCCAAGCATCCTACAGTTGGGCCTACTAGCAGCCAGCCAGGAGCGTGCGGAGGAAGCCCTGACGTATTTCGAGCGCGCANTTGANCTAATGCCGGAGGATGCTCGCGCCCACTTTCGCCTCGGTGAAGCACTCCAGTACCTACGCGAAATGAGTGCTGCTGAGGAGGCCCTCCGAACCGCAATCATCCTCAATCCTGAATTNCCTGNAACGCGTCTACAACTCGGTATGCTCTACCTGGAAACCTCGCGTAATGACGCCGCACTTGCGGAACTAACGAGNGCCGCCGCACTCGCCCCTNACAATGCGACGATACGCCATCAACTTGGCCGCGCTGCCATGGAAGTCGGTGATGAGTCTACGGCTGAGCGGGAGTTTGAAGCCGCCTTGCAGTTAGATTCCTTTCTCTCCGAGGCATACCTAGCACTTGGCAACCTTATGGTCAGACAGGGGCAATCTGAACGCGGCCGCGGTCTATTAACACGTTTTCGNGACCTGCAACGCGACGAGGCTACGATCGCTANTATGCTCGCTCGGCTTTCTGAGACCCCGAGCGATCCGGTAGCGCAACGTAGCCTTCTGTCTTACCTGTTGGNTCGGGACCGCCACGAGCAAGCACTTGACACTGTCGTTGGTTGGATCGCTGGCGGCTTGAGTCCCTGTAATGATCTTTCCGCGGTTTACAAGGCTGCCGTGCCTGCCTCTGACAACCCATCCGCGGTTCTGCTAGGCCTGGGCCAGTTACTGCTTGAATGTAGTAATCCCACTGACGCCATCACTTACCTGGAGCAGGCACAATCTTCCGGTCCAGAAAGTATTGAGCTTTTACTCGCTCTCGCCCGCGCCTATGACCAGATCGGTCAGCCTGAGACAGCAGCGCGCCTTCGCACAGAGGCCCGGGCGCTGCGTACACCACGCTGATTCGCCGATAGCAGAGACCTTCACTTACAAAGGACAAAAAAACTCGGGCCCGGCAGTATTGCTGCCGGACCCGAGTTAACTTCCTTTACCGGTAACCTAAGCCACCGGCTCTTCCTTCAAGCTTTAATACTCGTACCGAAGGCCCAACATGAAGGTCATCGGGTCGAGCGCCTGAATGATTGTGTTGTACGCCGAGCCGCTACGAACTTGGAAGTTCAACACGGCGTTGCTATTCATAATGTTATAGAAGTCACCCATGAGGGTGAACGTTCCGTGTGGCAACGCGAATCGCTTGTCGAACCGAAGGTTGATAAGCGGAACCGTATCCGACCGGTTGTTCTCGATTGCCTCGGTGAACACGCGGAGCCTGCCCATTCCTGGGAAGGCGGCGTTGAACAAACGCGCGTAGTTCCAACCACTGTTGATCTGCATGTTGACACCCAGACCAATGTCCTGCGGCAGGACAAAGTGACCAGCGGCTTTGAAGCCCCAGGTCGTTGAGTCCTGAACGATCGGCGTATCGCGGTTGACATCCAGTTCGTAGGCCCACCCGAGCGGGCTCGCACTCAGCGGGCTTGTCGAGTTGCCGTTGCTCGGCATGTAGCGCCGGGTACCGTAGTCGAACCCAGCCAGTACGAAGGCGCGGGTGCCACGGAAACGCTTCTGGAAAGCGACCTCAAGATTGTCGTAATCCTGGTCGCTACGCGGGTAGTTTGTAAGGACCGATGACGTCAGACCATAAGCGGATTCGGGGATAGTCCTGAGGTTAAGAACCCCGTCATCAGCGGTGCCCTCGACGCCGTCCAGTCCATGATCTACAACCGTGAAGTTTTCCGTCAGGTTACCTTCACGGGCGGAGTTGACACCCCCGAAGCTGTCACGAACCGACTTGCGGACGAACCCGATCCGGAGAGCNGAGTCTTCCACTACCTGGAGTTCCACCGAGAGGTTAATTTCGTCGGTGTAACCCAGGTTGATATTCGGGTCCAGCGTCGTCCCGGTACCTAAAAGCGTACCAGGCTGACCGGAGAGCCTTGTTCCAAGCTCAACGGTGGCGCAACCACCCGTGATATCAACATGAAGCGGATCACAGTCCCACAGTCCGTTTCCATCCAGGTCATTAAACTCGTACACCTGCGACCTGGCTCCACCTGGATTCACACCACCAAAGTCATCATTGACATTGAAGTGGTAGCGACCGGCTGACGCCTTGACAGCGATACGACCGTCTCCCATGACGTCAATGTTGACGCCGAGTCGCGGTGCAAGCGAGTCAAATGAATGGACGTCTTGACCTTCAATGGTTCCGACCGGCCAGCCAATCTGTCCATAATCCGGGTGGGTTACGTTGCGGATCGGCGAGTTCGAATTGCCATCGACGTAGTACAGCTTCTGTCGTTGGAATCGGACACCAGCGTTTATCGTTACACGAGACCCGAGCGTCCAGGTGTCCTGGGCAAAGAGGTCCGTATGCAGGTTACGGTTGTCCGCGAACTGCGGGAAGTTATTGATAACTAGCTCGATCGGCGTACCAGCATCGTCGACGTACCGCGTACCACCGGACGCAAACGTGCGGCCGAACTGAGCGGAGTCGATCATAAAGTCATAACCGAGCTTGAAGTCATGCGTACCGCCAACAGCGTCCGTAAAGTAATACGCACTACCACGAGTCTGTGGTTTGTAGCGGTTAAAAATAAACGGCCCATAGCCAGCACCGGTCCGCACACCAGTGTTGTCGTCAATGCGCGGCGGGTTGGTCTTCGGATCAACGGCGGCAACCATTGGCCAGGAGAAACCCATGACGCCGGCGGTGACATCCGTGAAGAGGTTATCGGACCAGGTACGCTCCCAGGTGCCGTTCCACATGCGGGACCAGGAGTTCTGCGCCAAAATACAATCCGGTCCGCAAGTGTTGCTAAGACCGCGATTTGGCTTCTCCTTGAGCTGCCAGTAACCGAATCCTGTCAGCTGGTCCATATCAGTGGGGCGCCAGGAAAGCTTCCCGGTAATAACGAAGATTTTGCCAATGTCAGTAGCAAGACTCGGATCAACGCCGGAGATAATTTTGTCGATCTTGAAAGCGTTGAAGGAGCCATAAAACCACAGGCGATCCTGAACGACCGCGCCACCGACATCACCATGCGACTCCCAGAACAACCTATTGGGGTTGCCGGTGAATCCGCGCGCTTCTGTTGCAGCGTCAACGTTCTCGCGAATAAACGAGCGGTTCTCATAGGACTGCTGAATCGTCCCGTGATACTCGTTGCTGCCCGTCTTGATGTTCTGGATGACATAGGCACCGCCGGTCGTCATCTCGACATCACCAGTAGCGCCAACGACGCGGACGTCGTCCTTGCTGTAGTAGTCGAAGTAAAAACCGGTGCCACCACCACCCTCAGTCGAGTCCATACCTTCGGTCATGATCCGGTTCTGGCCGGACACACCGAAGCTCTCGTAGCTGAGCTGCTGGCTCTTGTGGCTACCGCCGACGTCATAGGCTTCCATGCGAACGCCTGGGGTCATCGCCAGGATCGCCCACATATCAGTCGCGGTCGGGACGTTCTTGAGATTGTCGGCATTAAACGATGCACCAACGTCACTGCTCTTGATATCGATAAGCGGTGACTCGCCGACGACCGTAATCGTTTCCTCGACGGCGGCAACTTCCATCGTAACAGTCAGCGTGAGCGTTACACCCACGGGGACTTCGATCTCGTCGCGAACGACCGTCCTGAAACCCTGTAGCGCGGTTGTCAGCTGATACGTGGCCGGCGGAATCGCTGGGAAGCGGAAACCACCCTCGGCACCGGTAAACGCAACGCGTTCACCCATCATGCCTGGTGATGTCAGCGTCACAGTGACTCCAGGGAGTGGGATCCCGTCCGGATCCAGTGCGGTACCGATAATGCGACCTTCGCTTCGCTGAGCATAGGCTGCGGGTGCTACGAGTAGAGTGACAAACCCTACCAAAAGCACGCAAAAAATCATGCGGCGCATGATTCCCTCCTGTTTGTCATTGATGAGCTCTGTTTGGTCAAACATACGCATCAGTAAGTTGGTCATTTAGAACGTAAAGTAGAAGCCGAGAGTCGTCACTATGTTGTGAATGCTGCTCGTGCTGTTGCTGGGTAATTGGAGAGCGTTCTTGAAGTTCGAGCGCATGCTGTCATCCGCATCCATACGGTGCATATGGTCACGAACGTCGAAGCGTAACCCCCAACTGCCCCCTCCGGTGTGCTCCCACATCAGAAGCTTTATGCCAGCCCCGATGTTGGCGCCCAACTTACGGTGGGTCTGACCACCATCGGAAGCACCCATCCGGAAGCTAGTGAGTCCCAGTCCAATCGTGACGTAGGGCCTCCGGTCCGGGTTGCTTCCTTGTATAACCATGTTGAAATCGGCGTAAGTGACACGGTTGGCGAATGTATCCGAACCAACATTAATGTCGGACAAGGGAGCTTGGGTGAAGCTGCCTTCCAAGCCAAGCATCGGATTGTCTTTGAAGGAATAGCCTCCCCGCACACCCCAAGCCAGGCCGCTCTCGAAGTTGCGAGAGATTCCATCTCCCGGATCAGGCGAAATATCACTGCCTAACAGATACCCAATAATGGCTGTAGCCTCGGCCTGAGCAGTTGCTTGTGCTGGAAATAATCCAAACACCATAAGCACAGCTACTGTTGCCGGCAAAAAGGTTTTAAAGCAACTTGGCATTACCTACCTCCTACAACTTTCTAAATGGGGCACGTTCGGTGAAGTGATCTTCAACAGCTCCTACCAAACGTAGGTTTGAATGCTGAACGTACTCGTAGATGAAATGAGAACATAAGCGTAGGCTCACAGTTACAAATTTTGCAACTCCCATGCCAATTTCTTAAGAGAAATAAAACACACGTCTGAGTCTCCATAACAGACCGCTATACACGGTATTTATAGCCAATATGCGTCAGAACAACCGAGAGGATCCCGAGAAAGCAATCATGAAGGAAATCCAATAGATTGGATATGCCGCCAAAAACACGAATTCCCATAATTCAGGAACCTGTATCTATATACCCCTCACGGGCTCGGATTTTCAGGCCGGGAACGGTGGCTTCGACGTTGA
>PBML01000021.1 GCA_002722645.1 Acidobacteriota bacterium | reverse complement strand
GGGCTTCCGGGACTCGACAACATTTCCTATGGGCTCATACTGCAAGAGCTTGAGCGCGGTGATTCTGGGCTGCGCTCGTTTGTTTCGGTGCAGGGTGCGCTTTGTATGTACCCGATTTGGCGCTATGGCTCCGAGGCACAAAAGCAACAGTGGCTCCCGGCAATGGGCAGCGGCGACGTCATTGCCTGCTTTGGCCTTACTGAACCCGATGCCGGATCGGATCCCGGAGCGATGCGCACGTGTGCAGAACTTGATGGTGGCGAGTGGGTGCTAAACGGCGTGAAATATTGGATCACCAACGGGACGATTGCGCAGCTCGCCATTGTTTGGGCTAAGACTGATAAAGGTATTCGGGGGTTCCTTGTGCCGACCGACGCCCCTGGCTTTAGTGCGAACAAGGTCACAGGCAAATATTCATTGCGGGTTTCGGACACCGCAGAACTCGTCCTGCAAGATTGCCGTATATCGGCCGACAACGTGCTGCCCAATGCCGAGGGTCTCAAGGGGCCACTCACCTGCCTGAATCAGGCTCGCTATGGCATCGCCTGGGGCGCTGTTGGTGCGGCGATGGCATGCTATGACGAAGCGCTTCGTTATGCCAAGAACCGTATTGCCTTTGGCCGCCCAATCGCAGCCACGCAGCTGATGCAGGAGTTACTAGTGGAGTGTGTTACGGAGATTACCAAGGCGCAACTCATGTGTCTGCGGCTCGGGCAACTCAAGGAAGCTGGTACGGTGACGCCGCAACAAGTCTCGATGGCAAAGCGGAACAACGTCGTTATGGCATTGAACACAGCGAGAACCTGCCGCGAAATTCTCGGTGGTAACGGTATCCTGGACGATTATCAGTCATTTCGCCACATGGTGAACCTGGAGTCGGTTTACACGTATGAGGGCACTCATCAGATACATACGCTCATCGTGGGTCACGACATCACAGGCTACCCAGCCTTCGGCGAGCGTTGACCCTCACAGGGAGGCATTGCTAGCATCCTCGGGTTAGTTGAAGGTGCGGTCGTGCCCCATTCAAGGGGCGGGCATAGCTCAGTGGTAGAGCGCGAGCTTCCCAAGCTTGAGGTCGCGGGTTCGAACCCCGTTGCCCGCTCCAGTTCACATTAACCAGGTATCGCTCAGTCCATGTCTATTTTCGGAAAGAAAACTGAGAAAAAGCGACAGGCTTCAACACCACCATCACCGAAGCAGTCACCTCCATCGAGCCACACACTGCAACCACCGTTGGTGCCTGTAACCCCAGCGGCTTCCAGACGGCGATCATATCTCTCGGCTGGCTGCGAATTGGTGGGTGATTTCATGGGTGAGGGCTCATTCGAATGTAGTGGGTCGTTCGACGGTAAGATCGATATTTCAGGCGACGTTATTATTGGCCAAAGTGGTACCGCTGAAGCGGAGCTTAAGGCGCGCAGCATCAATATCGATGGGCGCCTACACGGGGACGCGACCGGCACTGAAAAAGTCCAAGTTGGCGCGTCTGGTCATGTTGAAGGCAACCTGCGTGCACCGGCTGTGCAGTTCATAGAGGGAGCCTTCTTCGAAGGGAACGTAGAGATGCGACGGCCTGAACACGTTGGCTCTGAAGGCAATTCCACGTCTAACGGTGAAGCGGCCGGAGAACCGTCGGGAGAAGAGTCTACGAACGACGTGGTTTCCGATGATTCAAGATAACCGATTGCTAGTCGGCTTCGTAGGGGGGTTCAGTCCACTTGACCACCTCCTGTAGCAGCGTGTCCTATGCAGGTCCGTCGTTCCTTCGTGTTGTTGTTAATGCCGGCGGGTCTGGTGCATGGAACATGGGGCTTGACGAGGCTCTTCTTGAGGATCCCTTTGGGGGTTGGACCCTTCGTTTGTATCGTTGGGATCGGCCGACGATCTCACTTGGCTACGCCCAACCTCATGAACAAGGCATAGACGCAGTAGTTGCCCGCCGTCTTGGGATACCGGTTGTCCGGCGGCCTACTGGTGGCCGGGCAGTGCTACATGCTGACGAGCTGACCTACGCGCTCGCGGGGCCGGTTGATCACGGTCCTTTATCGGGCCGCATCTCNCAGTCGTATCNNTGTATNGCCAATGGTTTNCAGACTGGCCTGCGGCGGCTNGGTGTCNANGTGCAGCTTGAGCNNAGCGAATCANNAGNGNGNCCCTTCAGCAAGGGGCCGTGNTTCAGTGCCCGGACTCGCTACGAACTGTCGGTTNGCGGNCGNAAAATTGNTGGCTCTGCNCANCGNCGNNGGGNAGGACGGCTGTTGCAACATGGTTCGGTACTTCTCGGCAGTCCTAATGGTCGACTCTGGGCAGCGCTTGGCCATGGCTATCGACAGGCAGCTGAATCGTCGATCGGGTTGACTGAGGTCCTTGGCCAGCGTCCATCCGCACGCGCTTTGGCATTCAACCTTGCGAGAGCACTCGGGGAAGTGCTTCAGCTGCCTCCACGCAACTGTGTCCTGAGCTGTGCTGAAATCCGCCGGGCACGTGGCCACGAGGAAAAATACTCCGATGAAAGGTGGACTCTCCGGCGTTGATGGGTGTGCGATGCCCCTGGGATTTCTCTTAGAAATTCTTTACGTACCCAAGTGTTCTGTTAAGAGACGAGATCAGTCCGGGGGTGTATTTTTGTTCTCCGCCGCAAGGTTTTTCAGTCCCGCTCGTTGAGGTATGTAACCGCAGTAATAGATTGCAATTTCGTCCCAAGTGCCAATTGTGCCCCAGACCATTACCATCTTGTTGGGTGGCCACGCGTGATAGACTTTTCCTTGCGAGGCTCTCCCTGGTTGATGTGCAGCTTAGTCCCAGACTGCTCCCATTGCTGTCCTGGGAGGGGTTTTTCGTCCCAGAGTAGAGGCAGAGGAAGCCATGCCACGTGATCGTCGAAATCGCTACGGTGAAGAGCGAATCACCCTGCGCCAAACGGTGGTGATTGCGGTGGTTCTGCATCTCATGCTGGGTGGCATCCTGCAGTGGAAACCTGACCTATTGTGGTCAGACCCTGTTGTTTCTCAGCCTGAGTCAAGGCCAATAGAGTTCCGCTTCGTTGATACACCGGAAATGGAAGCTGAGGAAAACCCCGACACCGAGGTAATGTCCGACGTCGACCGGGTAGCTGCTGACATGGCTGAGCGTGATGACGCCGAGGATCCCTTCTCCGAAGGCACCACGGCGCAGGAGGTTCTGCGCAGTGAAGCAGAATCATTCGTGGAGCCCGTTCCAGACAATTTTCAACCGATGGTGTCCTCCGAGTCAGTTGCTGAGGCAAAGTCGGACGACATTCCAATGGCCGAAGACAGGGCCATAAAAGATGTCGCCTCACCACCGGAGCCCACCGCCACTAGCCCACAACCTTTAGCGACTTCGGCGCCGCCGCTACCTCCTCCAACGCGCGACAGTCTGCGAGACTCCATGCTTCGGGGAATGCAACAGTATGTAGAGCCAGAGGTTTTTGCCAACTCAGACGGTGGTGTTGATGGCTCCCAGGGGCTGGTCTCATTTGACACCAAGGGGTACGACCTTGGTGCCTACATTACCCANGTCCTGCGCATTATCGAGCGCAACTGGAAGAACAACATCCCACCGGCCGCTCGATGGAGGGGGCAGGAGGGGGTGGTTTTTGTGAGTATGTCGATCGTGAGGGACGAGGAAACCGGTACTGAGAGAGCAGTGATCAATGTCGCCCGAAGTTGGAGTTCGGGCAAGCCAGCATTCGACCAATCGGCTCTGCTTGCCCTGCAGATCTCTAGTCCTTTACCGCCATTGCCGGCGTTCTTTCCATACGACCAGTTAGACGGCCAGCTGGGGTTTCTCTATAACTTGGACCCGTCCGAGGTTACCTTTCCATCGCAACGTTGACAGTCGCTTAAGTGGTGCCCCACAAGTCCTCTTGCTGGATTATTAGGAAATGATTGAATTTTTGAAACAGGGCGGTCCGGTGATGTGGCCGCTTTCACTCTGCTCGGTGCTGGCGTTGGCTATCATCGTGGAGCGACTCATCAATCTGCGACCCG
The DNA here is from genome assembly GCA_002722645.1 of Acidobacteriota bacterium. Classification (GTDB taxonomy): domain Bacteria; phylum Acidobacteriota; class UBA890; order UBA890; family UBA890; genus UBA890. The sequence goes on along the minus strand of PBML01000021.1, from coordinate 24,486 downwards.
CAAAGGTATTGCCCGAAGACGAGGTCGAGCATCTGGGTTCGCTCATCAGCGGCGGACTCCTGGAGCAGGCGGAAGACTATTGCGAACGTCGCCCAGGGCCACTTACCAATATTGTCGCGGCAGCTTTGGATGCCCGGTCCGAGCCACCGGAGGGNATTCGGCAGGTGGTTGTTGACCAGGGTCGCCAGGAGGTTCCTCGATTGCAGAAGTACCTGGGCGTGTTGGGCACAGTCGCCAGTGTGTCTCCTTTGCTTGGGTTGCTCGGTACGGTCCTCGGTATGATTGAGGTCTTTCGGATTGTCTCGAACCAAGGGATAGGGCAGGCTGATTCGCTTGCAGGTGGTATTTCCCAGGCCATGATCACAACGGCAGCTGGCCTGACAATCGCGATTCCATCGTTGGTTGCCTATAACGCTTTTTCTGACAGGGCCAACTCTTTGATCCTCGAAATGGAACGCTTGGCTCTAGTTTTTATTAAGCAGATCATGCGCCAGCGCGACAGCGGTGGGGCGGACAAGCCGATGCCGCTCGCTGTTTCCTCGGAAGGGAGACAGTAAACGATGTTTTCAGACGANCAGTCGCGGCGGCGAGTTAGCCTCGATATATCACCACTGCTCGACGTTGTATTCCTGTTACTTATTTTCTTTCTCGTCACTACGACGTTCATGCCTGACGCGAGCATGGATCTGGAGCTACCGGAATCAACCACTGCTACCCAGTCGGAGGTTGCGGCGACCGTGGTCACGGTTGGTGAAGATGGCGGTGTTCAGATTGATGGCGACAGTGTTTCAATGCAGGAATTGGAGCGCACGATTGCTGCGCTGTTGCCAGAGGAGCGGGAGAAGATCACCGTTCGCGCTGATGCCCGGGTTGACTATGGCGTCATCGTTCGCATCATCGACGCCCTACGCAATGCTGGCGTCGATGCTTTATCGTTGCCTATGGATACGGTTCAGAGCAACGCGGGGCGCGAGCGATAGGCGGGGCGGCGAGCAAGCATCCGGCGTTATTTCTCTGATGCCTGGCCAATCTCCTGTGATTGTGGTCGTTGGGCCGACCTCCGCAGGCAAATCTGCCCTGGCTGTCGCGGTTGCCGAGTGGTTCGGCGGCGAGGTTATCTCTGCTGATGCGTTTCAGGTTTACCGGGGATTGGATATTGGTACCGGGAAAATAGACGCAACCTCAGCGCGAGGAATTCCGCACCACTGCATCGATGTTGCCGACCCGAAGGAACACTACAGCGCAGGTCGCTACTCGCGTGACGCATCCGCAGTAATCGCTGAGGTCCAATCGCGGGGTCACATGGCAGTAATAGCCGGTGGTAGCGGTTTCTACATTCGTGCCCTAATCGATGGGTTGGCCCCATTACCCGANCAGGATGAGCGTTGGCGTAAAGCCCTTGAGGCTGTGGAAAGTAACCGTGGCTTCGGGTACCTGTTCGCGATGTTGCATACGCTGGACCCCGAGTGGGCTCAGGCAATAGGCCCTTCTGACCGNCAGCGAACTTTTCGTGGTCTGGAGGTGACGTTGCGNATTGGTGTCCCGATGAGTGTCCTCCTTGAGCAGCAAGGTTGGAGTGGCTCACACTTCGATACAATTTGGGTCGGGCTGACCAGCCCGCGAATGCAACTCTACCAGCGCATCGAGGCGCGNATCGACAAGATGCTCTCAGACGGGTGGTTGGATGAAGTCCGACGTCTCCTTGGTAGTGGGTGTACACCAGAGTCACCCGGAATGCGNGCAATTGGCTACCGCGACCTCGCTGCCCATCTCGCGGGCGAAATGAGCCTCAGTGAGGCACGCGCGGCGGTGGTTCGTGCCACACGCCAGTACGCTAAAAGGCAACTGACTTGGTTCCGGCGCCAGTCACCAGCAATATTTTTCGAGATTGATGAAGCTGATGATGAAAACCGGGGGAGAGTCTATGACGAAATCCGTGCTGACCTTGAAGATAGGCTGACGTGCTACGGTTAGCAGTACGAGCCTGGCTGAAGCATGTGGATTGACAAGTTCCTAACCTTTCGCGGGGTTCTCGTTGCCATATCGGTGATTATGCTATCCGCGTGCGCGACGACGGACACTCGCATGTCGCCATTGGTGGCGGTGGATACCCTAGTGCGCCACTACGTGCTTGACCATGCACACGTACCGCCCGCGCCTGGCGATCTCGCCGCTGATATTCAGCCAGCCTGGGCCGCGTTACGTGAGGGAGACAGCATTGGAGCTCGTCAAGTGCTCGATTTGGCAACGCCAGAAAACCGCGATACGGCAGGCGCTAACACCGCAGAAGGCCTGCTTCTTCTGGCAAATGGCGCCACTGCTGAGGCCTACTCTCGTTTCCAGCAGGCGGTGGCCCAATCTCCTGACTATCCGATTGCCTTGTACGGCCTTGGTTTTCTTGCAGAGGCGCAAGGTGATCGCGTTGCCGGATTCAACTGGTACCGTCAGGCTGTCGCCGCTGACCCGAGCCTGTCGGCGGCAGCTGTGCGCCTCCAGGTGTTGGAGCTTGAACAGGCCCAAGAACTTGTCGCTCAGGGTGAGCAGGCGGAGGCCACTGGCGCTACTGCCGCTGCCTTGATCGCGTATGAATCAGCGCTTCAACTTGGCCCCAATATTCTTAAGCCGTACCTTCGAATCGCTGAGATTCAGCGCCGCTCTGGCAACCTTGATTCCGCAGTACGCACTTTGCGCTCGGCGCGTGACCGGATCGGCGAGCTACACCTGATCCTCGAACCGCTTGGCCGCGCTTTGCAAGACAACGGTGAATATGGTGAGGCATATGGGGTCTTTCAAGCCCTTGAAGACATCGTTCCGGGGGATCCAGGGGTACGTGCTCTGGTAGAGATGGCAAGNGAACTTTACTTCACCTCAGATCTACCCGAGGAGTACCGGGGGTTGGAACAGAAGCCGATGATTGTTCGCGAAGACTTAGCTGCGCTGATCGCCATCCAACTTAAAGATCTCGGGGAGCGNGTCGAGGAACCGCTCTCCGGGGTGATCATGATCGACATCGACGACTCATGGGCCCAGGATTATATCCGCGAGGCCGTAGCCTGGCGGATCATGGAACCGTTCCAAAATCATGCTTTCCGTACAGACCTTGAGGTCAGCAGGATGATGTTCGCAGAGGTGGTGTATCGCATTCTTGAACTCATTGATGCCACCGACAGGACCCGCCCGGTGAATCCTGCCGACGTTAGTTCGGCCCACTACCTCTATGAACGAATCCTCGTAGTTGTTGGACAGGACATCCTCTCTCTGGGGCCTCGAAACACCTTTGGTCTTCTCGAGCCGGTATCGGGGAGAGAGGCTGCAACAGCAATGCAGCGACTGGTGCGTTTGGCGCGTATCTCTGGAGATTGATCTGCTTAGGACGCCGCGATAGCATGAAATTTCTCTTGCACGCTCCTTTTGCTCTCCCTGGCGTGTGATCAGTTTCTTATAGGTTTGTAGATGCGCGACCCAGATTTTTCCGCCCACACATCGACCCCTGAGCCGTTTCCGGTTGTTGAAGGAGGCGAGTTGGAACCGTCCTCTGAGGCAGACTCTTTGGGGGTATTGGTGAGCAGTGTGCTCGCTTGGGTGATGCCGGGACTGGGGCATATTGCTAATGGGCGTGTTATGCGAGGCATAGTGTTTGCCATGATCGTGCTGTCACTCTTTCTTGGTGGCATCCTGTTAGATGGCAAGGTCTATCGGCCTGAGCCTGGTCAACCGCTTACCTATCTGGCTGCTGTGGGTGCGGCAGGCGTGGGTCTTCCGTATGTTGTTGCCCACCAGGCCGGATGGAATCTCGGGGATATTCGCTCTCAAAGCCATGAATATGGGAACACGTTCACACTCGTAGCCGGTTTGTTGAACTTGTTGATCGTACTCGATGCTTACGACGTCGCGGCTGGCAGGCGTTAGGAATCGCGGTGCACAGTCATCTCTTATACATGGTGGCCTTCGCTGCGGCGGTCGGCGTCGTTCTCGGTGCTATGTTACGCAGGGAGGCCCGAGAGGCAGTGCGGCTCGCAATGTGGATCACCCTAGGAATGGTGGGAACAGCCCTTGTTCTCGCCTGGGCGATGTACTTCGTTTCACCCTAAGATATTGGCCGCCTTGGGAATCACGCTGTTGTATTGGCTCCCGGCAATCGCCACTGCTTCTCTTATTGCATGGCTTTCGCACCAATCATCTCTCCCCAATCTGCCAGATCCAATCGAAATTCCGGATTGGGTTGCTCACATACTTGAATATGGCTTCTTTGAGTTGACCCTTGTTTTCGCAATTACTCGAGGATTCGAGGCGGCGACGCGTACGATGGTTCGAGTTGGTACCTCTGTCACCATTGCTAGCCTCTACGGAATTACTGATGAATGGCACCAGAGTTTCACGTTTGGCCGGGATGCTTCTGTATGGGACTGGACAGCCGACACGGTTGGCGCGGTTCTAGCTGCATCGATGATTCTTGGTATCTGGCGACGGATGGCCGCCCTACAGCTACGGGTGTAATATCCCTCTTCATACCCAGTTGGACATTGACTCGAGCGCTTTACTGCACGGGGCATTTCGTGCTCCGCCGCTGATGTCCCACCTTCCGCTCGCTCTCGGAAAGTTGGTGCACGGAATGAATCAGATTGCCGAGGAGTACTGCAAAATAGGGGGGGGCGGTTGACACGCATTGCGGTGATCCCAGGAGACGGAATTGGCAATGAGGTCACAGAAGCCGCGATGCACGTCACGGAGGTCGCTGCGGCCGCTTTTGGAATCGATGTCGAGTGCCAATGGTTCGATTACGGTGCCGACACCTACCTGAAAACAGGTGTCGGACTTCCAGATGGCGCCCTTGAGAGTTTGCGGGACGACTTCGATGCAATCTACCTCGGTGCTTTGGGTGATCCTCGTATTGCCGATATGGCGCATGGCAAGGAAATCTTACTTGGTCTGCGCTTTGGTCTTGACCTGTTTGTTAACCACCGCCCGGTTAAGCTTCTCGATGAGAGCCTTTGCCCCCTGAAAGACCGGACGGTCGAAGACCTCGATTTCGTTGTTTTGCGAGAAAACACTGAGGGTGCGTACGTTGGGGTTGGCGGGATCTTCAAGCTAGGGACCCCTGATGAGGTAGCGTTGCAGGAGGATGTAAACACGAGGAAGGGTGTCGAACGAATAATTCGCTACGCTTTTGAGTATGCTCGTAGTCACAGGCGTAAGAGCGTCGTGATGAGCGACAAAAGCAACGTGCTGCGCTACGGGCACGATCTGTGGCAGCGGGTTTTCGAGGAAGTACGGGTGGAGTACAAAGACATTGAGTCGTGGCACCTGTTCGTCGATGCTCTCGCAATGCAAATCGTAAAAAACCCGGCACAGTTTGATGTCATTGTTACGTGCAACATGTTCGGTGACATCGTCACAGATCTCTGCGCAGTACTTCAAGGTGGTCTGGGTGTAGCATCTTCCGCTAATCTGAACCCGCAAACTGGTGTAGGGCTTTTTGAGCCGGTCCACGGGTCGGCTCCGAAATATTCTGGCCAAGGCGTGGCGAACCCGTTGGCCGCTATTCTTACGTCGCAGCTGATGTTCGAGTTTCTCCAGTACCATGAAGTTGGCGCGGCGATCGAGAATGCTGTTCGTCGATCGATCGTTGAAGGCCAGGTTACTCGTGACCTCGGTGGCAACCTTAAGACAGAAGAGGTCGCTGTTGCCGTTGCCGAGCGGATCAGCGGGTGAATTTCGGAGAAGTCGAATGAATCAAGAAGCTTGGATTCTGGAGGGCGCGCGGACGGCGATGTGTCGCTACGTTGGCCAGTTTGCCGACGTCTCGGCGATCGAGTTAGGAGCGGTTGCATCGAAGGGTGCTTTAGATCGCTCCCGGATCGACCCGGAGCATGTAGACCATGTCATCATCGGCAATGCCCAACAGACATCACCCGACGCTATCTACGGGGCACGCCATGTTGGGCTAAAGGCTGGTGTTAACGAGGCGACCCCAGCATTGACCGTGAACCGGTTGTGCGGGTCTGGCATTCAATCGATCCTCACGGCGGCGCAGTTGTTACAACTCGGAGAAGCCGACGTGGTTCTCGCGGGTGGTATGGAGAATATGAGCCAGGCACCTCACGTCATTTATGGTGCAAGGAAAGGCTTTTCGATGGGTGGCGGCAAAATGCAAGATTCGCTAACTCTAGCCTTGCTCGATCCGTATTGCGGCTGCACGATGTCACAGACCAGTGACAATTTATCGAATCGCTTCGGAATAAGTCGTGAAGAGCAGGATGAATACGCACTCGGCAGCCAGCAACGGGCAGCAGCAGCTCAAGAACGCGGCGTGTTTGCCGAGGAGATCGTTCCGGTCGAGGTTAAGACTCGCAAGGGCGCACACTTCGTCGATGTCGACGATCACCTTCGACCGGGAACCATGCTTGAGGATTTGGCCAAGCTCAAGCCGGCATTTGGCCCGGATTCTTACGTCACCGCTGGCAACGCCAGCGGGGTGGTTGACGGTGCTGCTGCTGTTGTTGTGGCCAGTGCCGAATGGGCCAACGAGCACGACAAGAAGCCCATCGGGAAAGTCATTTCGTGGGGCATAGTCGGCGTGGAACCGTCTTACATGGGAATCGGTCCTGTGCCTGCTAGTAAGTTAGCGCTCCAAAAAGCTGAGTGGGCGCTGGAAGATCTTGACCTTATCGAGGTAAATGAAGCATTTGCTGGGCAGTACCTTGCGGTCGAACGCGAGCTTGGAATCGATCGTGAGCGCACTAACGTCAACGGTGGTGCAATTGCGCTCGGTCATCCGTTGGGGGCGACAGGGACTCGTCTAATTTACACACTACTCAAAGAACTTAACCGCCGAGGTGGTGGTCGTGGTCTGGCGACTGCGTGCATTGGTGGTGGTCAGGGCATCGCGATGTGTGTGGAGGTCGATCCGAATGGCATCTGATAGTGGTGGATATGAAAACCTGATTATCGATTTCAAAGACACCGTTGCCACCATCACGATCAACCGTCCCGATGTTCTCAACGCACTTAATGCTGAGACCACCCTTGAACTGGGCAGGGCGGTTGACTCCTTGGCGGCAGATGACAGGTTTCATGTTCTGATTATTACCGGTGCCGGTGAACAAGCGTTCGTGGCCGGGGCGGATATAGGTGTGCTAGCCACCTATGATCCGGTAGAGGCACGAGAGGCTGCGCGCCTCGGGCAATCAACTTTCGACAAGATCGAGGAGTGTGGTAAGCCCGTGATCGCAGCAATTAACGGGTATGCGCTTGGAGGTGGCTGCGAACTCGCGCTGGCGTGTCACATTCGATTTGCCGCCGAAGGGGCCCAGATTGGTCTGCCAGAAATTAACCTTGGGGTCATTCCGGGGCATGGTGGGACCCAACGTTTGGCAAGGTTGATTGGGAAAAGTGCGGCGACCGAACTAATTTGCAGCGGTGCTCACGTAAACACCACCGATGCCGTACGCATCGGTTTGGTAAACGCCGTCCATCCAGCCGATTCGCTGATGGAAGCGGTCTATAAGTTCGCTTCGAAATTGGCCAGCAAGCCACGGATCGCGATGCGATATGCACTGGAAGCTGTTAACCAGGGCATGAACGTGACGTTGAAGGAAGGCCAGGCCATTGAGGCCGACCTCTTTGGTTTATGCTTTGCTACTGAGGACCAGACGGAGGGGATGAGCGCATTTCTGGAGAAACGAAAAGCGAATTGGAAGGGTCGTTAAGGGCCAAAAAGATTACTGCGGCCATGCCGAAAGAATCTAAGCTCATTTACGACTGGAATCTCCTGAATGACTCCAGTGAAGAGATGGGCCCTGTGGAGTTCAACGACGAGACTCTACGCGACGGAATCCAGTCACCCTCGGCACGCGATCCTAACATCGAAAATAAGCTGCAGATCCTCCATCTGATGGACAGCCTTGGTATCAATTCCGCTTCTCTCGGTCTTCCAGGAGCCTCGGACAGGCAGCGCGCCGATGTTAAGCGGTTGGCTGAGGAGATCCGCGACGAAAGCCTCGGCGTCAGTCCCAACTGCGCCGCCCGTACCGTGATTACTGACATCGAACCGATAATCGAAGTTGCCGACGAGGTGGGTATCCCTATCGAAGTTGCCTGTTTCATCGGCTCCAGTCCGATCCGTCAGTATGCTGAGGACTGGACCCTCGACACTATACTCCGTCATAGCGAAAATGCAGTGGAGTTCGCTGTCGACCGCGGTATGCCGGTTATGTTTGTCACTGAGGACACGACCCGGACGACTCCGGAGACCATCGCCCGCTTGTACACAGTCGCGATCGAGGCCGGTGCTCGCCGTATCTGTGTGTGCGACACCGTTGGCCATGCAACACCTCCGGGTGTCAGAGCCCTTATTAATTTCGTATCACGCGTGGTCACCAAAACCGGAGAAGAGGTTGCAATTGACTGGCATGGTCACGAAGATCGCAGTCTCGGTGTGTGGAACGCACTTGCGGCTCTTGAGGCTGGTGCCAGTCGCGCACACGCTACAGCGTTTGGCATCGGCGAGCGTTGTGGCAACACGGCAATGGACCAACTGTTGATTAACTGTTGCCTGCTCGGCTGGTCAAGCAATGACCTTTCCAAGCTTAGCGAGTATTGCAAGGTGACTTCAGAAGCCATTGATATACCAATTCCGTCGAACCACCCAGTGATTGGTGCCGATGCTTTTCGAACGGGGACTGGAGTACACGCCGCCGCTGTCATCAAGGCGAGCAAAAAAGGCGATCATTGGCTCGCCGATCGGATCTATTCAGGTGTTCCGGCCTCAATGGTTGGACGTCAGCAGAAGATCGAGGTCGGGCCAATGAGCGGCGCCTCGAACGTTGAGTATCGTCTGCATGCACTTGGTATTGCCGCCCATCCAGACAGAGTTGAGGCGGTGCTGGCCGCCGCGAAGAATGCCGACCATGTCCTCGACGACGAGGAAATACAGGCCGCCTCGGAGGTTAGCTGAAGACAATAGGCGGGATCGTTACCGGGATCAGCATGAAAGAGGTAACGAAAATCGCCAGGGCGATTAACGTTAGAACGATTCTGGTTGCCCCCAGCTTCTGTCCGTCATCGATGGGACGGGGTTTGCCAAGGCCACCCATGATGAACAGCACTGACACGATTACGGCGAAGAGTATCCATCCAGGAAAGAAGCGGAAACCAGCGAAAAACATCAGTATCAGCACCGTGAAGGATAGAGCACGGTGCCATCGTGGAACCAGCGAATACAGCAAGTGGCCGCCGTCGAGTTGTCCGACAGGTAGCAAGTTCATCGCTGTGATCAGCAAGGCAAACCAGCCAACGAAAGCCAGCGGATGCATGACAAGGTCTTGTGCTGGCCCAATCTCCGGACCGAAGAAGCGTGACATCGGTCCCCACAGCAGTGGTTCCCCCAGTGTCAAGTAGAGGCCGCTAGTCTCGATCTCAATGGTGCTCACAACACGCGATTGCGAGAGACCGTACGCAAGGATTGGTAAGGCAGCGACCCAGCCGGCAATCGGTCCAGCGACTGCAATGTCGAACAAGGCCCTCCGACTTGTAATCGCCCCCCGTATCCGGATGACAGCACCCATCGTGCCAGGCAGCAGGGTCGGGACCAAGTTAGGCGGTGGTAGTGGTAGAAAATAGGGCAGGCTAGCCTCGATGCCATAGTGTCGGCAGGTTAAGTAGTGGCCCATCTCGTGCGCCAACAGAATCGCGATCACTGCGATACCGAACGGCAAACCTCCCAGCAGAGCGGATGGAGCCTCAAAAGGGTTGGAAGTCAAAACGCTGCGCAGCTCTTCAGAGTAAAACTGCTGGTACTGAATGAACCCCCAATAGATGCTGCTCGTGAATGTCAACACGAACAGCACGATGTTCATCCTGATCCGCGGAGGGCCGTGATTACCGGGAGCTCTTGCCCTCCCATAACTGAGCTCGGTCGGCTGTTGGTCGCTGGTGGTCAATTGGTCCAGGGTTGGAACGCCTTCCGGGGTTGAGGAATGGTCCAGAGTTGCCGCCGCCTCAGGGCTCATTTCCTCAAGAAAACCGGTAGATCTGTTGCTATTTTTCTTTTCAGACACGTGGGGCCACCGGATGACATTCAGCTAGAGGAATGGGGGACACTAGGTTCTTAATAGATACTAACAAGGGGGGTAAAGAATCCCGACTAGTGGAGCGGGGAAGTAACTCAGCCTATCTTGCCAAGATTTTTCCCGGGCCGGAAACGAGTCGATTTTCCTGGCGGAATAACAATTTCCTGGCCGGTGCGTGGGTTGCGCCCGATACCACGCTTGCGAGGTCTAACCTCAAAGACGCCGAAACCACGCAATTCGATACGTTCACCCTGGGCGAGCGCGTTTTTAAGGGCGCCAATAATCGCATTGACTGCCGATTCCGCGCTCACCTTAGTGATGCGAGCTTCCCGGGCAATAATTTTGACAAGATCGGCTTTAACCATAAAAATCTCTAATTCCGGGATCCGAAGAGGCGAATTATAAAGACCNGACATTAACGATGTCAACTATAACTTCCATGTTATCATAATGTTACAGTGATTTCGTGATCATTTTTTTGNTCCTGAACNTCGCTCCGATCATCTTTCGGGACCATCGTGAATCAATCATCAGGCGTGGCATTAATGCCGCAGGTCGCCATTGTAGGCCGTCCAAACGTTGGCAAATCAACGTTGTTCAATCGTATTGTCGGGCATCGCGAAGCGATTGTTGGCAGCCAGCGGGGAATGACGCGTGACAGGAAAACTGCCGAGACCGATTGGAACGGAGTTCGGTTCAACCTGATCGATACAGGTGGTATCGACCAGGGATCGAGTGAAAACCTTCTACGCCAGGTCAAGTCCCAGGTGATGACCGCTGTGGACATCGCTGATATTGCGCTGCTGGTCGTCGAAGGACGCGAAGGACCACTCCCTGTTGACCATGAGATTGCCTCAGAGTTACGTCGTCGCGGCATCATATTAATTCTTGCGATCAACAAGTGTGACAGACCCAAGGCCGCTGATGAGATGAAACTCGCCTTTCACGAACTTGGAATTGATTTGATGTATGTGATTGCTGCGGAGGATGGCTTCGGTGTCGCTGACCTACTGGATACAGTCATCGGTCTTTTGCCCGAAACTACGGACGTGGAAATTGAGAGGAATCTACCGACCCGCGTGGCATTTGTTGGTCGCCCGAACGTTGGCAAGTCCTCTTTGGTTAACGCACTTCTGGGCTCGGAACGGGTGATTGTCAGCGACCAGCCGGGAACGACTCGCGATCCGATCGATACACTGCTTGAGAGTAACGGTCGCCAATACATTCTCGTGGACACAGCTGGAATCCGTAAACGATCACGCATCGGGACACACGCCGAGATTGCTAGTGTGGCGATGGCTCGGCGCCGTTTGAAGCAGGCCGACATCGCCTTGCTAGTTATTGATGCCGAAGAGGGGGTTACCCGACAGGATTTGCATGTCGCATCGGATGCGAACAGAATCGGATGCGGCCTGATTGTTGTTGTCAACAAGTGGGACCTCGTAGATGAAGAGGAAGAGAGCCTGTGCCCGCAGGTCGAGGGAATTGTCCGCGAGCGTCTGGGACGTATGCGGTACGCGCAGGTCGTCGTGACTTCTGCTAATGAGGGCAGTGGTATTGATTCCTTACTTCCACTCGTCGATGCGGTCGTCCAAGCGCGCTCGCGTCGGGTGCCAACCGCTGACCTTAATACGGCTTTCGAAGGTATGGTTGGTCGTCATGCACCGGCCGGTGGAACAAGCGGTTCACAGCCGAAGTATCTGACGCAGGTGGGTGTCGAGCCGCCACGTTTCGTTGCCTTTGCTGGAGGTCGGGCTGCGGCACGTGGTGACTATGCTCGCTATCTTGAGAACAGGCTACGCGAATCGTTCAATTTCGCCGGTACGCCGTTAGTGATCAAGCTACGGCGGTCACGGCGCTTAAGGAGGCGCACCCGCTATCGCTAGGGACAATCTTAGGCTGTCCATCCGCGTCAGCGTAAACTATATTGAAAATTAGTTATTTTGTTTGCAGTGGGTTCCAATCTTTGGTGGTCAGTCACCATGGGCTTGACTAAACAGGACATTGCCCGCGCGATTCACGAAGCTGATCGGCAGATCTCCATTTTGGAGGCGGTCAGCCTCCTTGATACTATTTTCGCATCGATAAAGGACTGTTTGGCTGATGGTGAGAAGGTGATGATCAGCAAATTCGGAACTTTTCAGGTTCGGAACCGGGCGCCTCGGCAGGGCGTCAATCCGGCTACTGGTGGAGGATTGATAATCGAACGGCACCGCGCCGTAACATTTCGCCCATCACCATTAATGCGGGGTTTGCTGAACGAGACCGCCGCCGCTGAGGATGCCGATCTTGACCCTGGTTGGGACCGGTGACAAGCTGTTAATAGGCACTGGGAACCCCGTATTGGCAAAGCTTTTGCGCCTACGTGCAGAATTTCGGTCGGGACGTGGCGCAGCTCGGTAGCGCACTAGTCTGGGGGACTAGGGGTCGCTGGTTCGAATCCAGTCGTCCCGACCATTCCTTTTTGGCCCCGGTTTTTCTGTCTCATAACTTCCGTACTCGTTACCAACGACGACGGTATGCAAGTTCGATATGCNCACTCCACCTCGACCTGCCCCNCTATCCTGCCCTTGAACCGATGCAGGAGCGCTGGGGTACCGTTTTTGCTTCGATGAACGCAGTGCTGGGAACCTGATGGCTTGGCGCAATCCCATTCGAATAGCCTACGATTGGGTGTTGGCTTGGGCGGACAGACCGGGCGGCCCCTGGGCCCTGGCAGCTATTTCGTTTGCAGAGTCGTCGTTTTTCCCTATTCCCCCCGACATCCTACTGATTCCACTGTGCTTGTCGGCTCCCACGCGGGCCCTAGGGTACGCTAGTTTATGTACTGCCGCGTCGGTGGTGGGAGGCATGTTTGGCTACGCCATTGGCCTTTTTTTCTTCGAAACCATTGGTCAGCAGATCATCGAGTTTTACAGTCTCACCGGTTTTTTTGAGACTGTAGGAGGACTATACGCGGAGTACACTTCGGCAGCTGTGATCATCGCTGGGTTCACGCCAATTCCCTACAAGGTGTTCACTATTTTGGCCGGCCTCGTCCAAGTCAACTTTCCGCTCTTTGTTGTGGCTTCGATCATCGGGCGCGGAGGGCGATTCTTCCTCGTAGCGGCTCTGTTGAGATCATTCGGTGAACCGATGAAAGATGTCATTGACCGGTACTTCAATTGGCTTACGGTGGCTCTTGCTGTGCTCTTTGTTGCCGGATTCACCGTGCTAAACTTGCTTTCCCATTGAGTTTTTTCAGGTCGGGGCGTAGCGCAGTCCGGTAGCGCACCTGCTTCGGGAGCAGGGGGTCGGAGGTTCAAATCCTCTCGCCCCGACTCGTTTTCCCGAGGAGTGCCAATGCGTTCCGAAGAGGTGATTTTGCCCGCAGGGGCCGCCCCTGAAGATGATGTTCGTGACCGATTGCGCAAGGCGGTTCGAGACATCCCGGACTTCCCCAAAGACGGCATTCTCTTCCGGGACATCACCACGCTCCTGCTTGACCCAGAAGCCCATAGTCTTGCCGTTAAGGCCCTAGCCGATCCGTTTCGGGATGATTTACCGGATCAGATCATGGGTATTGAGTCGCGTGGCTTTATCTTTGGTAGCACTCTTGCCCTTGAGCTGGGTGTGGGGTTCGTACTCGCGCGCAAGCCCGGCAAATTGCCCGGCCCAGTACTCTCCGTGTCCTACGATCTTGAATACGGATCTGACTCCCTTGAAGTCCACAAGGATGCCATCCAGCCGGGGTCGAAGGTTCTAGTTGTTGACGACCTGATCGCGACAGGAGGAACGGCAAAAGGCGCTTGCGAGCTTGTTGAACTCTTGGGGGGTTATGTCGCTGGTGCCGTGTTCCTGATCGAGCTAACAGGCCTCAATGGTCGGGAGCTTCTGGGTGACCGTCCGTTTTACAGCATTCTGCGCTACTGAGGTGTGGCCCACCTCCACTCATGAGCAACGATTCCGTGATAGCCGCTGACGCTCGGCAAACCTTGCGAACCATCGTGGCGGCAGCCTTAGCGGCGGTCGACCCCGAAGTTGCAGTTCGCAACCATCTTTCTCCAGGTGATGGAAAGATCACCGTCGACGACACTGTTCTTTCTCTTTCTGATGTTGATCGGGTTTTAGTGATTGGCGCTGGGAAGGCTGGAGTGCCGATGTCCCGTGCCGTCGAAGCGGCTCTGGGTGGCCTAGTCTACGATGGCCATGTCATCGTGCCGCATGGGCAGGCCGCTGCCCTTGAGAGAATCCAGATTCACGAAGCTGGCCACCCAGTTCCCGACGAGGCTGGCGTTCAGGCAGGACGGGCTGTTCTCAAAGTCCTTGCGGACGCTGATGAGAAGACTCTCGTCATATGCCTGATTTCAGGCGGCGGTTCAGCATTGCTGGTATGCCCTGTTGAAGGTGTCACCCTCGAGGACTTACAGACCACCAACCAGGCCTTACTCGCCTGTGGGGCGACGATCGTTGAGATCAATACACTGCGAAAACATCTATCGGCAGTGAAGGGTGGTCAGCTCGCACGCGCCGCTGTACCAGCACGCATGCTGACACTTATTTTATCTGATGTTGTAGGTGACCCGCTTGATGCTATTGCCTCTGGACCGACTGTTCCTGATACGACTAGCTTCGAAGATTGCGCTGCGATCGTTGATCGATACGGGCTCGGAAATTCGCTGCCATCCAGAGTGATCAGGCGCCTGGACGATGGTGCTAGTGGTGGTCGAATTGAGACGCCAAAGCCCGGTGACCCCATGTTCGACAGGGTGACAAATATACTGGTGGCCAATAACGACAATGCAGTGCGCGCCGCGGCCCGTAAGGCTGATGAACTTGGCTACAAGAGTTTCGTGCTGTCAACGTTGATCGAAGGTGAGACTTGTGACGTTGCTAAGGTGCATGCTGCGATCGCTCGGGAGATTCGGGCTTCGGGGCGGCCTTGTGAGCCGCCATGCTGCTTAATCTCCGGAGGAGAGACTACTGTGACCTTGCGTGGTAACGGGAGGGGAGGACGGAACCAGGAGTTTGTACTGGCAGCTGCTCTCGACATCGACGGTGCCGATGGGATCACTGTCTGCTCAGTTGGGACCGACGGTATCGACGGTACAACTGACGCTGCTGGTGCTATCGCCGACGGTCAAACGGCTGCTAGATCAATTGCAGCTGGGCTCGACCCTTATGCCAGCCTTGAGGAAAATGACTCAAATGCGATTTTCACAGCACTCGATGATCTCGTTGTTACCGGACCCACGGACACTAACGTCATGGATTTACGGCTCGTTTTGATTGCGTGACCGTCCATATCAACGCGTGGGCCGGAAAGCTGCACTTTGTAGCATTGCACTCTGGGCTCTGGAAGGGACATCTATGTTGCCGATTCAAATACAGGTGGGTGACCTGAGACTTAGAGGAGAGCTCAATAATATTAAATGTGCTCAGACTCTGGCTCGCCTCCTACCACTGACTGCCGAGTTTCAGGTTTGGGGTGACGAGTTGCACTTTGAGGTTNTGCTCGAAGGCGACACCGGTGAACATCCCGACAAGTCAGTGAATATCGGCGACATTGGGTTCTGGAGCGAGGAAAGCACGCTCTGTATTTTCTTCGGCCCCACCCCTACCAGCCCAGGCGAAGATCCGGTTTCGGCAGTTCCCGTAACTATCGTCGGCCGGGTGAGCAGTTTCGAGAAACTGCGGACTTGCAAGGAAGCGGGCGAGATCACCCTGCGGGCGCACTTGGTTTAAGAGTCTTGCCCGATGAGCAGCAGCACCGTCTAGTTTATTGCCTCAGTGGGGGCCATCTTATAAAACACCAGGTTCACCTCCCGGTGCTGGCCTGGCCATAGCGTGGCTACTTCCCACCGGAAGACGGTTTGATCGGCGTCCACTGAAACTGGACGCTACCGCTGAATCTCTCGCTCTGAGGTGCGTAGCCAAAGGCTGCCGCCAGTTTCAAGTTCTCGCTTGTGATACCAAATTTAGTGTCGACGTTCTTGGTGATGCCATCCTCCATGACTAAGTCACCGCCGACCCAAATGCTGTCGGTGAGATAGGAGACCATCTCGGCCTCCATTTGGCTCTCCCTGTCGAGTTCGACCTGGCCGAACCTTACCCCGTAGCCTTCGACGAGCCAGGCAAGGGGNTCATCGTCCGGATACAGCGGGCTTCGAATATTAATNCCGTCTTCACCGAACACATCCTCGTTGGGTACGAAGTCGAGCGTATCGAACCCGGTGTAAGTGTCCCCGCCGTCACGCATATTGCGTCCGTAGATGACCTGCTGCGATGCTGGGTTGCCATCGGAACCACTGTTGGTTTCGTAAAGTAATATCCCGCGCAGGATGTTTGCCATCTTCTTACCAGTATTTAGCGACCAGCCAAANCCACGGCGGTCANGGCGNACTGAGGCCACCAGGTCAACNTTCTCAAGGTAGTGCCATATCNGTAAATTNGCACCGCGGCGACGATTATCGCCAACCCAGCTAGCGGATAGACCGAAACCCTTGCCCTTGCGCTTTCCGTACATTACGCCGGCGTGGAAGAGGCCAGCGCTCCCAGTTCCNANGTCGAGGGTGAAAGCNTCATATTTCTGGTTAACCTTNGCCTCCCAAGTCATGACACCTCCNNNAAACTCGGTGTTTAAGTACAGCTTTGTCGACTTGGTTGCGTTGAAACGACCGGACAAGACGTTGTTAAGCTTTCGNCCCTCTCGGAAAGTGTTTTTAAAACCCAGTGAGTAGCGTTTATCGGATAGCGTTGCAGTGTCCGAGATCTGGATGCTGCCGAGTCGTATTCGGGACTTGTTTCGGACCTCAAGTTTCTGGGCGTAGACCGGCGAGGCAAGCAGCAGGGTGACCATAAATAAAACTGTGACCCTAATGCTGGAGCCTATGAAAAGGCGCTTTTGAGTCAGTTTAGCTATAGCGGAGTGCATGGATGCACCTGCGTCCTCGGTCCATACCCTATTTTATAGCCCGTTTATGGGGTTCNACGAGACCCCAAANCCGTTGAAAATAGATGATTTACAATCTTTTTACATCTTGGTTTCAGCGTAAGACTCTCTACTGGCCGCTGAGAATAGGTGCCAAAAGGTTGTCCACCGGAGCAAAGTTGTCAGTAAGGATGAGCCCTTCACTGCGCTCTAGAACAGTTTCCATCTGGCCGCCGAGGACGCCGTCCTCGGCCCAGGCAAACAGAACACCTTCGAACGCATCGAGGTCAGAANGGGTGCCCAGATTGTGGATATCGAGTGGTCGCATCGAACATGCGACGATGAAAGTGTCGCGATCATCAGTTGGCCCGTCATCNGAACTCGAGAATACATACACGTATGCAAAGTTCTGGATCGACGTGCCAACGAAGCTACCCAGAAAGCGCCCAAACCCCTCAGCGTAGATATCGATGATATTAATCATGTATACGCCGTCAGGTTTTAACAGCTCGCGCAGCTTCGCAGTGAATTCGAGTGTCGTCAANTGATATGGAACGCTTAAGTCGTTGAAGGCATCTCCAAAGATGAAGTCGTANGATCCCGCGGCGTCGTCGCGGAGCAAATCCTCGACNANNTTNCGGGCATCCATTGTGTAGGTTGTNATTTNGGTCTCGTCGTCTGGAGGCAGGTAGAGGGCGCGGTTTGCGGCACGTTTGACTGCGGGGTCTATCTCCGCGACGTCGATGCTGGCGACGGGATAGACAGCCTCCATNTAGCGCGGGAAAACGAAGCCACCGCCACCGATGAACAGCGACCGCAGCGGCTGGCCAAACGCTGCCACGCGCTTCACTATTGCGGCATAGATGGTTTCGTAATCGTAAATCAAATGGGTGACATCGGTGCTTGAGACGTAACTGTGTACCAGGTTGTCTAGCGCCAAAATTCGGGCGTTCTCGATGTCTGGAGCTTCATAGACCTGAATGGAGAAATANTTACTCTCGTCGAAGTACTCAAGATTGTTGTGGTCCGGGCGCAGCAGAAGGAACATGCCGATCTCCCGGGCCCATGGCCATGGCCCGAAGGCAACCACATTGAAAAGCCCGAGAANCATTAGCCAGGTAGAGATAAAAGCGCCGCCGGAGCGATATTCCAGCGAGGCGAGCCCGAGTCCGATCATCGCCAGTAACCCTGCGACTGAGGTTACGATCGCGCGGGTACCGATCCATTCGATGAGCACGAACCCAGTGAGGAAGGTGCCGAAAATGGAACCGGCTGCCGCCCACGCATAGATGTTGCCCATCGTTGCACCGACCTTTTTGCCTTGGCCGAGCGCCATTTTTGCAACAATTGGGCCGATGGTTCCCAGCACCGTGGCTGGCAACAGAAAGATGACTATTACATTGAACAGCACCCAGCCTGACCATGACATGGATTCCGGGCGCCACCAGCTTTCAGAGTAGTGGTTTAGCCACAGGACACTGAAGCTCAACACCGATGCGGCTAGAAAAAGCATGGGTAAAACACGCTTCGGTCGGTACCGGTCAGCAATTCTCCCGCCAGCTATATTCCCGATGCTGATTCCGGCCAGGATGACGCCGATGACAGANGTCCACGTATACAGAGAGACGCCCAGATTGGCTGCGATAAGCCGTGCGGCAACGATCTCCAAAACCATAATGCAGGTGCTGCTAGNAAATACGAGGCCGTTGGCAAGCAACAACGTACGCGAAGTCCTTGTGTGACCCTCTGACTGATCTGATACTTCGTTGGCGCGAGGGATGCCTTCAGGATGCCCTTCGATACTCACGGCCGCCCGTCATGTCCTTTCCTAGAAGGGAGCCGTCTAAGACTTGCCCTCCATCAATTTAGTTGTTGCGGGTTTAGCGAAAGTGTCCCGTCAGCCTCTAGCTGGAGCTTCTTCGCGGTTGCCGGCATGGGCAAACATACCCTTCTCATAGGCTGTGATGTAGCCAGTGAATGCCGACGCCGCTACTGTCAGCGGTGATGCAAGGTATAGCTTGCCGGGACCTGATCGCCCCTTGTAGTTGCGGTTTATTGCGCTTACTGAAACTTGCTCGGTGTCCTCGGAGACCCCGGGACCACAGCCGATGCAGGCACCGCAGCCGGGCTTAATCAAGGTAATTCCAGCTTGTTCGAAGGTTTCGATGAAACCCTGTTCGGTGGCGTATTTCTCCACCGCCATGGAGCCGTACTGGATCAAGAAGGCCACCCCATCAGCAACTCGCAACCCGGAGTCGACAGCTTCCTTTACGACACGATGATAAAACTCAAGATCATTAATCTTGCCGGCCGTGCAGCTGCCACCATAGGCGATGTCGATAGCTACCTGGCCGATTTCGGATACCAATGCGCCATTTGTGGGGTCGGAGGGTACGCCATGGTCAGGATCGCCCGGATGAGCCACCATTGGCACCATCGTAGAAAGATCAATGATATGAACGCCGCCATCGTAGTTAGCCTCTGTATCGGGTTTCACAGCTCGCTGCCTCATGGTGTCGAGGTCAGTCCCTGGCCGATAGTGAGCAATCCATTCAAAGGTTGCCTCGTCTGCTTCGACGATTGCACCACGCGCCGAACACTCGGTCGCCATGTTGGTGAGTGTGGCGCGCTCGTCCATTGATAGATTGGAGACACCGTTGCCAGTGAACTCCATAACCCGGTTCAACGTCGTTTGTGGTTTGGCGAAGTGGAAAAGGATATGAAGCATTACATCCTTTGCCGTGACGTTGGCAGGGAGCGTGCCCACGAGTTCGAAGCGAATTGCTTCAGGAACTTCGACAAAGGTAAACCCTGAATACACCAAATTAGCGTACTCGGTCGTCCCAACGCCCCACGACAAAGCGTTGTTGCAGCCACCCATGCAGGTATGGCTATCGGTTGCCTGGATGAAATCGCCAGGGCTAACCATCTGCTCACGTGCTACTTCGTGACAAATCCCTGGCGATTTCCCATCTTTTGTTAAGTAGTCACTGACGTTCGTGTGTTGCTGAAATTCACGCTGGAGTTTGCGCATGGTCTCGACCTGAGGCATGAACGGCCCCAATTTGGCAACTTCCTCCGCGTAGACAAGGTGATCCTCGAAGGCTGCAAAGCGGTCGGAGTGGCACAATTTGTAGTCCTTGCCATAGGCTTCTTCAAGAAAATAATGTACCTGTGCAGAGGTGAACTCGTGCGAGTAGCCACCATCGACTTCGACGAGAAGGGCCTCTCCAGGTTGTACCGAATACCTTGTGGCCTCCGAAAGGTTTTCTGTCCCTCCACTTTGAAAGGAATCGCTAGGACTGTCCTCCAATAGATGATCTGCGAGTATCTTTTCGGTCATATTCATTGGGCGGGCATGGGTTGAGGGAGAAGGAACCTTAACCAAACCCTCAGCAAAAGCCTTAGCGAAAGGGAATAAACCGCCGTGGTGGACAACCATTCGCGTGATCGGGTCGTACCCTGCACAGAACTCCTCTAAGTCGACTTCTTCCCCATTTTGTAGGCGCTGCAGCAGGACATAGTCACCCATTAGCACACCTTGATGGATGTTGTTACGGGCGTGGATCGGTGCAAACGATCCAGCGATTGCAATGCGAATTCCGGCGTGCTTTTCAGCGTGGACTGCTGCTTCTCTTGAGCTACCGACACCTTTGCGATGNCCTGAGACGATAATCTCAAAGTTTCCGTTACGTAGAGCGTCCCTTTCGAAGACACGCTCGCCGTCTACGATATGGCCGGCGTAGGCTTCGCGTGCAACAACTTCAGGCTTGTGGTTGAAGCACGCCCAGGCCGGTATCATCACGTCAGTGTTGATGTCATCGAGCAGGTCGTCGACTGCAATAGCACCCATTGCCAGGTCGAGATCGCCCCTCAGTTGCTGACGTATAAGCTCGGGGTCCTTGGTTAAAAACAGGACACGCTTTCCCGGAGTTAAATTGACGGTATTTGGCAGAGTCACAGGCGGCTTGGAATCTCGGAATCAGAGAGAGGAATGCAGCATATTNAACTCCAATTTTAGCACTGCCGTACTAACCTATCCTTGTTGAGGAAGTCTCCAGGGGAAGCTAATTCTTTAGAGTACCGTGCTGGCGATTCAAGGAAGATCGTTTTGTCAGAGTCCAAACCTAATTTGTTGTCACTTGCCGATATCGAGGCGACACGCCGCCCGTTTGTTGAGGCTCGACCACTGCCCGGGCCACCGTACCGTGACCCGCGGATCTTCTCGGCAGAAATCGAGACTCTTTTCTTGAAAATGTGGTTATGCGTTGGCCATCAGAGTGGCCTTAGTTCCCCGGGTGACTACCTAATGCGGGAGGTCGGGGACGAATCAGTCATTGTCATGCGTGGTGATGACGGGACAATCCGTGCCTTCCACAACGTTTGTCGTCACCGCGGTACGCGGTTGCTCGATGACGCTGTGGGCACCGTCCCCGCCTGTATTAGCTGCCCTTATCACAGTTGGGCGTATGGGCTCGATGGCAAACTGCTTACGGCACCGTTGATGGATGAAGTCGAGGGATTCGATAAGACTGATTACGCCCTCTGTCCTGTGCGTTGTGAAACTTGGAACGGGTTCGTTTTTATTAGTTTTGACCCTGATGCGGTGGCTCTCGTCGAGTGCTTTGCTGGCCTTCCCGATTTCTCACGCTTCGGAATGGAGCGCCTGGAACTCGGTGCCAGACACGAATACGAAATTGCCGCCAACTGGAAGTTGGTGTGTGAAAATTATGGTGAGTGTTACCACTGCCCGACAAACCATCCTCAGCTCAACCCCGTGTCCCACTTCCGCAGTGGTGGTGATAGCTTCGAAGGGGACTATTTTTGCGGTGGTCCGATGCGGCTCAATGACGGCTGCGTGACGATGACGGTGACCGGTCAGACGACCCGTGACCCGATTGAGGGGCTCGGCCCCGATGACCTGCGCCTCGTTCACTACTTCAATATTTATCCCGCATTTCTGCTGAGTTTGCACCCAGACTATGTACTCACCCATACGATCTGGCCAGGTGCTGCGGACCGTAGCGTCATTCGATGTGAATGGCTGTTTGCTCCTGAGGCGATAGACCGTTCCGATTTCGACCCGTCTGACGCAGTAGATTTTTGGCACGTAACCAACGAGCAGGATTGGGCCATCTGCGAACGTGCCCAAAAAGGTGTTCAGTCGCGCAGCTATCGTCCAGGCCGGTACCAGAGTCTCGAGAAGACGATCTATTTTTTCGACAACTGGTATCTGCGCTTTATGGAAACGGTATTGTCCGGTAATTGCAACGGCGACAACGGATGACGAAGCGTTATGACGCTGTTGTAATCGGGGCTGGACATAACGGGCTGGTCTGTGCCGCCTATCTGGCAAAAGCAGGCAAATCGGTGCTTATTCTCGAGCGGCGCCACCTGATCGGTGGCGCGACGGTTACCGAAGAGATATTCCCTGGTTTTAAGTTCTCAGTATGCTCGTACGTTGTCAGCCTTATGCGGCCACGCATCATCAGCGAACTTGACCTGCCGCGCTTCGGATTCGAACTGTTGCCGCTNGNCGGCNCACTGACCCCGACANCCGATGGNGACTACCTGATGCGCTGGCATGACGCCGAGGAAACGCGCCGTGAGCTAATGCGATTCTCGACCACCGACGCTGATGCCTATGAGCAGTTCGGAAAGCTGATGTATCACCTTGCAATGGCGGTGCGGCCTATGTTGTCGACGATTCCACCCGATCCGACGTCGGTGGGGCCCACTAACATTGCTGCCTTGGCCAAAGTTGGCAAGGCCTTCGGACGTAATGCTGAACACCTCTACGATCTCGCCAAGCTGATGACGATGAGCTCAGCGGATTTTGTTGAAGAATGGTTCGAGAGTGAACCGCTGCGGGGCTCGCTCTCGGCGAGCGGCATTATCGGCACGTTCCTCGGGCCACGCTCCCCGGGNTCAGCGTACGTCATGCTCCACCATTACATGGGTGAGATCGATGGCCAGTTCCGCGCCTGGGGGTTGCCGCGTGGTGGCATGGGTGCCATCGCAGAGTCGATTGCCGGCTCGGCACGCAGTTTTGGGGCCGAGATTCGCACCGACGCACCGATCGCGCGCATCCTGGTCAAGGATGGGGCGGCAAAAGGCGTCGTGCTTGAGGACGGAGAGGAGGTGTGGGCCGATACGGTGGTTTCGAGCCTCGATCCAAAACGTACGTTTCTNCAGCTAGTCGGAGCNGAGCATCTGGAAGANGAGTTTGTTTCNGCGATTGAGCGCTACAAGATCCGCGGCTCCTCGGGGAANNTNAACNTGGCGCTCGATGCCTTGCCACNNCCTACATGTCTCGAAGGCATCGAACAGAAGACAGGGTTCCCNNCCGAGTCGTATCTTCGGGGCGCGATCTCGATCAGNCCGAGCATTGATTATCTTGAGCGTGCCTACCAGGATGCCAAATANGGNCAATTCTCGCGCCAACCCTACATGGACATNGTGATTCCNNCCCTCTCCGATCCNTCTATGGCGCCGCCTGGTAAGCACGTGATGTCNATNTTCGTCCAGTATGCGCCNTACGAGCTNGCTCTGGGTACNTGGGAGGAGCAGCGGGAGGCGTTNGGCGANACGGTGATNAATACCCTTGCCGACTACATNCCGAATCTTAAAGACATCATCCTCCACCGCCAGGTACTTACGCCGTGGGATCTGGAACAGAAGATTGGCCTAACCCAGGGAAACATCTTCCACGGTGAATTGTCGCTTGAGCAGCTGTTTTTTTTGCGCCCCGTGGCAGGGTGGGCTGACTACCGGACGCCCCTCAAGAACATGTATCAGTGTGGATCTGGGACCCATCCAGGCGGTGGGGTAATGGGAGCGCCAGGCCGCTTAGCGGCCCAAAAGATCCTGGCAAAAGGGTCTTAAATGCGAGTGCGACTATTCGGCAGAGACGTTCGATGAGTGGCTGCTACGACGTGGCTGTTGTTGGTGGTGGGCACAACGGATTGGTAGTCGCGGCCTACTTAGCGCGGGCTGGCCAATCTGTCGTTGTGCTTGAACGGGGATCGACTGTGGGCGGCACGGCGAGCACTATTGAGCCGGCTCCGGGCTACCTGGCCTCAGCGTGTTTTCAGAGTGCCGAGACGTTCAGCCCGATGGTTTCGGGGGAACTACAACTGCCGGATCATGGCCTTGAGCTTTCGGGGCCACGGGGGATGTCAGTAGCGGCTGCGGATGGGCAATGGCTTCTGTTCGATGGTAGCGGTTGTTTGGCCGGTAACGGCAACCACCCGGTCTCAGTATCGGATCGTGTTGCCCTCGCCGATCTTGAACACTTGGTCGGCCGTATCGTTCGGGCGCTGGCCCCGTTGTATCGGGCAGCTCTCCCCGAGCTCCAAGCTCTTGGGGCTGCTGACACCTTCGATCTGCTGCGTATCGGATGGCGTCTTCGGCGATTGGGACGTCGCAACATGCGAGAAGCCATACGCTTTTTGCCGATGTCGATGCGAGACGTGGTCGAGGAGCGTTTTGAAAGTCACATTCTTG
>PBML01000020.1 GCA_002722645.1 Acidobacteriota bacterium | reverse complement strand
GTCTGGCAGGCGCCCGTTTGGATCGCTCTCGGTATGGCGCGAGACCCTGCTCTGCCCGAGTGGGAGGAGATCGTCGCCTTCGGGTGTGCTGTGCACAATGCACAGTTAATGGCCTGTTCAATGGGCCTAGGGTGCAAGTGGACAAGTGGGGCGACTTCGGTCCATCAGCACGTCGCCAAGGCTGTGGGCTTCGCACCCGATATTCGCTTGTTCGGGTTCCTTTACGTCGGGCGCCCCACGAGTTCCTGGCCCGAAGGCCACCGGGGCCCAGCCACGGCCAAGATTCGCTGGGCCAGCAGCCCACAGAAGAAGGCATAACCACAACCGGAGGGGTTAGGCATCTTTGCCCCTCATACAGGGGTGTGCAGGGAATCCCTGTTTACGCTACTTAAGGCCTTTAACAAACTGAGACCTATCACCCAGCGGGGTGCATAATCGTTCAAATTGGATCCGAGCTTGTCACGGTTTTCGTTATGGATCCTGAAGAAAGCCCGGGACAGCAAGTAGCCACCCGCCGCGTCAGCTGATGCCTATGCTGGAAAAGAACCACGCAAAGGCGCCCACAAGAGCCGTGCCAAAAATCACTGTCTTCGGCTTGTTGAGTTTCTTTCGCCCTATGAAAAGAGCGTTGACGTCATCCAGAACCATCGATTTTCTGGTCCCATCTATCCGATACACAACTCGGCCAGACTCGATCGTCGCAGGCTCGTCGAAGGCAACTTCCTCGCCCTCACTCGTACGCAAACCCATGATCGGCTCCCACGAGGCAGGAACGTATGTTGGGGCACGCGGTAACGGCTGCTGCACATAGCAACCAGCGAGCGTGACAGCAATAACACCCGCAGCGGCACATTGGAACAAAATGCCTCGATCTTTACGACTTGGCTCACTCGTAATGGGTATTCGTTTCAAAACGATGCGGCCCCTCGGCGGGAGAAGATTCTGCGTCATTTGAAACAGACTTATTAAGAACTGTGAAACAGAAACCTCAATCGCTTGACGCAGGTGACAGATATACTCCGCAGAATGGTTAATAGCAACAAACTGAATTCGGCTGATCGATTTCTCCGTCTTTTCGCCGACGTGCGTTCCGGCGAGGGTGTTACCGCGTTATTGCTCTCGTCGAACGTTTTTCTGTTACTCACCAGCTATTACATCATCAAAGCGCTTCGTGACGGCCTCATTCTCGGCGAGTTCGGCGCTGAAGCGAGAAGCTACACTAGCGCAGCCATCGTGGGGGTGTTGGCTATTGGCGTCCCGCTGTACGGGAAGTTGGTCGATCGCGTATCGCGGAACCAGCTGATCAACATCGCAACGACGTTTTTCATCGTTAGCTTCGTCGCCTTCTATGGACTCTGGCGCACCGGTTTTAACATCGGCGTGATCTTTTATGTGTGGGTTGCCGTCTTCAACTTAATGATCGTTGCGCAATTCTGGGCGTTTGCAAATGACATCTACAACAAAACTGAGGGGGAACGGCTTTTCCCTGTGGTGGCCTTCGGCCAGTCGTTAGGCGCCGTCGTCGGAGCAATGTACGTCGAAACACAAGTCGGATCGCTAAGCGTCGGCGCGCTGTTGCTTGTCGCTACTGGACTGCTTGCTTTCCAGGTACAGGTGACTAATTACATCGACCGTCGCGAACGTCGGTCAGGAAATGTCCCTGCCGCCATGTTGGAGTCCAAAGAACGCGGAAACAAGTCAACGGAGAGGCCATGGAAAGTACCAGTCATCAATGGAACCGGTCCTTTCAAGCTTGTACTAGAAAACCGCTACTTGTTGATGATTGGTCTTTTAATGCTGCTGTTAAATCTGATCAATTCGACCGGCNNNTACATCATAGGATCCTCGTTCGAGATTGCTGCCGCAACAGCAACAGGACAAACTGNGGGCGTTATCTATACCGAANANCTCACAAGACTCTCCGCGGGCTTCTTCCGNGCCGTCAACATCTCTGCCTTGGTCATCCAGTTCCTGCTAGTGTCTCGAATCATTCGNTTCTTGGGAGTCGGTATCGGCCTGATGATCCTCCCGGCTATAGCCGTTGGGGGCTATGGGCTAATCGCTTTATTCCCTGTCTTGCCAGTCATTCGGATGGTCAAGATCGCCGAAAATTCAACGGACTACTCGCTCCAGAACACAGTGCGTAACATACTGTTTCTGCCAACGACTAGGGAGCAGAAGTACAAAGGCAAGCAGGTGGTCGACTCCTTCTTTGTCCGTCTCGGCGATGCGATGCAAGCGGTAGTGGTTTTTGTCGGAACCTCGGTGTTGGCGGCAAGCCTCGCCTCTTTTGCCGCATTCAATGCCATAATCGCGATTGTCTGGATGGTTTTGGCCTTTATGATTGGGAAGAAGTACCGACAAAGGACCGCTACAAACGAGCCATCAGACTAGTTCTCCTGTTGGATCGCAACCTNCGCCTTCAGGACTGATAATGAAGGCGCACGAAACAGAAAATCTGAAGTCCAAACGGCTTAGCAACGACATGCAAACCATTGCTGAGTCGGTGAAAGGAAGNTGCTGGATGGCTGATGCCCCGACCGTAAANATTGCCAGTTCCAAGGGTCGCCTCGGTATTCTTACCCCCGGTATGGGCGCGGTTTCTACTACGTTCATAGCCGGCGTGTTGGCTGCTCGAAAGGGTATCGCTGAGCCCATTGGCTCACTGTCACAGATGGGCACGATTCGCCTTGGCAAACGGACCGACAACCGGGTGCCTCTAATCAAAGATCTCGTCGGCCTCACCGGAATGAACGACCTGGCATTCGGTGGCTGGGACATCTTTATCGATGATGCCTACACAGCCGCCAAGAACGCTGGTGTGCTACAGAACGAACTGCTTGATCAAATCAAGGACGAACTTGCCGCGATCAAGCCAATGCCAGCGGTATTCGATAAGGCCTACGTCAAGAAGCTCGACGGCGAGCACGTTAAGACTGGTGGTACCAAGTGGGACTACGCCCAAATGGTCATGGAAGACATCCAGCGCTTCCAGGAAGAAAACAGTCTTGATCGCCTGGTGATGGTCTGGTGTGGAAGTACTGAGATCTTTCTCAAACCGACCGACGTACATACTTCGATCGAAGCTTTCGAAGAGGGGATGAAAAACGACGACGCTAGCATTGCGCCAAGCATGATCTACGCTTACGCGGCAATCAAGATGGGCATCCCTTATGCCAACGGAGCACCCAATCTGAGCGCCGACTTTCCGGCCTTGGTTGACTTCGCCAAGGAGACCAAAACACCGATCTGCGGCAAGGATTTCAAGACCGGCCAGACTCTCATGAAGACAATTCTGGCGCCTGGACTAAAGGCTCGCATGCTGGGACTCAATGGCTGGTTTTCAACCAACATCCTCGGCAACCGTGACGGTGAAGTGCTCGACGACCCAGATTCGTTCAAGACAAAGGAAGANAGTAAATTGGGGGTTCTGGAGCACATCCTGCAACCCGACACGTATCCGCAACTGTATGAAAACATGTATCACAAGGTGCGGATCAACTATTACCCGCCGCGGGGGGACAACAAGGAAGGCTGGGACAACATAGATATCTTCGGGTGGCTAGGCTACCCGATGCAAATTAAAATCGATTTCCTGTGCCGCGACAGCATCCTGGCCGCACCGCTCGTTCTCGACTTAGCGATCTTTCTCGACCTCGCCAAGCGCGCTGGCTTTTCCGGAATCCAAGAGTGGCTATCTTTTTACTTCAAGAGTCCGCAAACGGCACCGGGCCTGTACCCAGAGAATGATCTGTTCATCCAGCTCATGAAGCTTAAGAATACTCTGCGCTACATGGCTGGCGAAGAAGAACTCACACACCTAGGCGCCGATTACTACGACTACTANAAGTAAGCGTTCGTAATANTCCCCNGCCTCCCCGCGATCCTTCGCAACCATCCTGGACCACCCACGCCCCAACCCGCGGGTTCATNAGAAATCAGCCTTGTCTCCGGCGTCGACGCGAGGCAGAGCGCGCCGAGCGCTTTCCGCGGCCCCGCGCGCGCCCGGCTCCCGCCGCTCGCACGCCCCGTTTGCCGCCGCGGCGGTTGCCTCGGCCCTNAGGTCGCTGGCCGTTGCCCGACTCGATGCACTCACCTTCGAANCCTTCCACCGTTCGCCGCGGGATGGCGTTGCCGAGCTGGCGCTCGGTCGCCCGCAGCCAGGCCCCATCGTCGCGGGTCACGAACGTTAATGCCTGCCCTTCACGCTCCGCCCGGCCGGTGCGACCGATACGGTGCGTGTAGGCATCGGGTGTGTTCGGGACGTCGAAGTTGATGACGTGCGAGACGCCCTGCACGTCGATGCCGCGCGCCGCGACGTCGGTCGCCACCAGGACGTCGAAGTCGCGTTTGCGGAAGCCGTGCATTGCGCGGTCGCGCTGCGACTGCGACATGTTGCCTTGCAGGCCGACGGCACGGTGGCCGGCCCGATCGAGTTGCTGNGCCAAGCGGCGNGCCCGATGCTTGGTGCGCATGAAGACGATCGCCGACTCGCAGGCGTCTTCGGNCAGGATNCGGTCGAGCAGGTCGCGCTTTCGATCCTCGCGCACCGCAACCAACGCGTGGTCGATGGTGGCNGCCGGGCCCGAGCGCGCCAGCTCCACGACGTGCGGATTTCGCAGCACGGTGTTGGCGAGCGACCGGATCTCGGCGGGCATGGTGGCGGAGAACAGCAAACTCTGCCGTTTCTGGGGCAGCGCCGCCAAAATGCGTCGCACGTCGGGAAGGAAGCCCATGTCGAACATGTGGTCGGCCTCGTCCAGGACGACGCTTTCCACGCCACCNAGACGCAGCACCCCGCGGCCCATCAGATCGACAATCCGCCCGGGGCAGCCGACGACGATGTCGGGATTTCGGCGCAATGCCTTGATCTGGCCGTGCGCCGAAACACCGCCATAGACGGTGACGGCCTGCAATCGGGTGAAACGGGCCAGCGCGCGGATCTCGGCGTCGATTTGCCTTGCCAGCTCGCGCGTCGGCGCCACCACGAGCACCCGTGGCTCTCGGCCACGCTGCCGCGCCAAACGGTGTAGCAAGGGCAGCGCGAAAGCCGCCGTCTTGCCCGTGCCGGTTTGCGCCAGGCCGAGCACGTCGCGGCCGGCGAGCACCGCGGGGATCGTCTGGACCTGGATGTCGCGGGGCTCTTGGAAGCCCGCCGCGCCAACCCCACGGAGGATGGAGGAATCAAACCCGAACCGGTTGAAGCCGGAGGGAGAATCGCAAGAAACTAATGCCATGAAGAAAATGGTGCTCCACCGCGCCGGCGCACTCTGGGCGCACGTTGCGCGATCGTTGCGTTCGTGCCCGCTCAACAGACGGGGGCCGATCGAAGTAAGGGAGGCGCGACCTCGAATCAGGTGGATGAGGTCCTGTTGCCGCCGCGACCGGGATGTCTTCCCGCGCCACGCCCTTGATGGCGCGACGCCGCTGGCCCGCCACTCCGGGGTCAGAGGTCGCCTGGCAACGTGCCGCAGCTGAACTATCCAGGCTACGCACCGTTGCCGATGACCGAGATAGTAGCATCAATGTCACCTCGGCGAGAACGGCACCATCGGCGCCACCTGTGAGCGTGGCCGCTGGAATAATTATCGGTTCACAGGGAAGAGACTGACGGCATCATTTAGAATAATTTGGTGAGCGCCGCCGGCGGACCTATATATATATACCGGCCGCCGTGCTCACTAGAATGGAGGGGGATGATGGCACGCAACTATGCATTTGAACGGGATCAGCGAGCCAAGGCAAAGGCCGCTCGCAAGGCTGCGAAGCGCGAGGCAAAGAGGCAGGCCAAAAAAAAGGCAGAGACTAGCTAGCCATGGCACGCAACTATGCATTTGATCGGAAGGTCGGGGTCAGGCCTGGACGGGATCAGCAAGCCAAGGAAAAGGCCGCGAAGCGCGAGGCAAAGAGGCAGGCCAAACTAGCCGCCAAAGAAGAAAAGGCCAACGCAACCGACAGCTCCGGTTAAAGTTCGAGCGTTGGAATTGCCGGTTTTGGTCGCCGCTGGCCAGGGCCGAAAGTGAGTACACGCTCGACGATTCTTTAAGAGGAACTGGTAACACCAGTTTTTACAACGGTTTACGACATTACTGCAGGCAGCTCTACGACTACTATAAGTAACCCCTCGCTTATTATTTGTAGGCGCTCGTAATCCTTCGCGGTCACCGTCGACCATCCACGGTCGCTTGTATCTACTGGCGGGCTCTAGGGATGAGTTCCGTTTCTATTCGTTGGCCGTCTCTCATGTAAACGACAGCTACTGGCACATCAACCTTGATTGCAGCAAGGGCGGCCGTGTAATCGTAAATGTTAGTGATCATCACGCCTGCAAATTCGATAATTACATCGCCACGACGCAAACCCGCCCCCTCCGCCGGGCCACCCTCGATGACACCACCGAGTAAGAGCCCATCCTCCTCGGCCGCGTAGTCCGGGATCGTACCGGTAAAGACTCTAACGATGTCACGCGATCCCGCTCCTTCGACGCTTCGCGTCACCGTCACGAACGCTGGCGCCTCGTTAAGATTGGCAACACGGCGCGCCAACAATGCACCAAATCGTGCGACCCGCTCGAGATCTTCGTAATTGATCAGATCTGAGTCATCACTTGGACGATGGTACTGTTCGTGGCTACCCGAAAAAAAACTCAGCGTCGGTACATCCACCAAGTTGAAAGCCATACTGTCGGTGGGCAGCCACGGGTCCTGTTGGGTACGAATATCGAAACCAATCGGCACATTGGTACGCTCTATTAAACTGGGCCAGGCGTCGCTACTGCCAACCGCCTGGATCGTTACAACGTTATCGCGAACCCGACCCACCATGTCGAAATTGATGTAAGCGGCCAGTTGATCAGCCGGCAGGACCTCCGACTGAACAAATGCGTGGGCGCCCAGGAGCCCGAACTCCTCCCCCGACCAAAAGGCGAGCACGACACCTCGTTCCCGCGGCATTGCAGCGAGCTGGCTACCAGCCTGGAGAACTGCAGCAACACCAGATGCGTTGTCGTCGGCGCCATTATGGACATTGCCAACCTCATTTCCACGAGCCAACGAATTGCCTCCAATACCGAGACCGAGGTGGTCGTAGTGAGCCCCAAGCATGACGTACGATCGATCATGTTCTACCGCTGCTGGAATCGAAGGCGGGAGATAACCAACAACGTTGTAGCCATTGGAACGCTCACGCTGGACCTTCACATCTAGCGTTACCTCAATATCGGGAATATCGAAACCAGTGGTGTGCGGGTTACCGGTATCAAATTCTTCTTGGATTTCTCTTAAGGACTTCGCAGAAGCGGTTGCAAACAGTGTCTCGGCAATGTCACCACTGATGGACGCTGCAATGATTCCTGATCCGGCGGCGGCTGCGTCGAAGGCCATCGGTACCAGCTCGCCGGCATTTGGCGAGCGCGGACCAGTGACCACGACAAGTGCCTTGGCCCCGAGTTCTCGCGCCCGCATCGCCTTGTAGCGAGGGTCGGTGAAGCGGCCCATAATGGCGCGGGTCTCCTGATCAACGTCTTCAGGCATATAGCGGAACACGACGACAATCTTGCCCTGAACATCCAGCGTCGCGAAGTTATCGTACGGATAGTCGACATTGTCAGGAATTGTGATGCCGTAGCCAGCAAACACTAACGGGCCGCTGACCTGACCGGTGTCCGAAAATGTCAATGCTCGGATCTGTCCCTCTCGCGAGCGCACGGGCGCCTGCAGCGTATTCCCCGATACGAAAAACCTGGAACCAATGTCCGTGATACCTGAAGTGAACTCAAATGGCAGCCGGTAGCCACCGGAGTCAAGGATAGGTGTCGCACCGATTTCCTTCAGCTGGCCAATGATGTAGTCAGCTGCTTTCCCGGCGCCGGTGGTCCCAGTCAACCTGCCACCGAGGTCATCCGAAGCGAGAAACTCCACGTGNTTTCGCAAACTTGNCCCAGTTTGTTGCAACNCATCCNANNGGCCNGATCTCGAACCCATNGCNAAAATACCCATCACAACAAGGGTGATGAACCGATTACTCACGNCCTCTATCTTTCTCGTGATGGAGCCGCGNCAAGTAGCTCNAGAGCTCTCTTGTGGTTCCAATCGGACAGGAAGATCTGGCCCGACCCTTGGCCACCATCGCTGTTACGGCTCGATGTAAACGCAAGCTGAGTACCATCAGGTGACGGAACAGGAAGACCGTCAAATCCATCAGTCGTGGTCACCCGAANTGGTTCCTTCATNCCTTCGGTGTCGACGATGTAAATCTCGAAATTCGTGAATCCAAGTTTGTTGCTCGAAAAGAAAATGTACTCACCCGAAGGGTGCGGATAGGGCGCCCAGCTCATAGAGCTAAAGTCTGTAAGCTGAAGCTGTTCAGTTCCATCGGGCTTCATACTCCACAAGTCAGCCATCAGCCCGTTCTCGGTAAACCTACGCCAGACAATGCGGGAACCGTCGGGAAAGAAAAAGGGGCCACCGTCATAGCCTGATACGTCTGTCAATCGCGANTGATCGGACCCGTCCGCACGCATGATATAGATCTCAGCGAAATAGGCTGGGTCGNACTCAANCANGGCTAGCTCTTCTTCGCTGAGTTCATGATCGTANGCCTGCCGATTTGATGAGAACACAATCCACTCACCGTCAGGCGAAACGCTCGCCTCAGCATCGTAGCCACGTGCTTCGGTCAGCCGGACCAATTCCTTCGGATCNACTGTGCCATCAGGCCCCGCCAAGGCAACTGCAGGTCCAGGGGCAATGTAGATATCCATCTCGCGATCGTAGTCCCANGCNTAACGCCGCTCCTGCCCGCTGGCNCGAAATTCCAATTCTTCTCTTTGGAACTCCTCAGAGCGCGGATCGTGATGCGTCGACGAAAAGATGATTGCCCCAGTGCCGGGCTGAAAAAATGAACACGTCGTCTTGCCAATCCCGGGTGAGATTCGCCGCACGTCTCCCATGGTCAAATCGAGGTCGTAGATCTGGTAGAACGGGTTGCCCGGTTCCCGCTCGCTCTGCAGGGTCAGATGGGTGCCGTCCGGCGAAAAATACCCCTCGCCAGCACGNAAACCAGCGAAGGTAAGCTGCCGGGTACGTGTAAGTAGAATCGACTCATCGTAATCGTCACCAGGTGCCTGAAGAACAATTTGTGATGGCAATGCACCAGCAGTAAGTACGGCAACAACGGCCGTTAGAAGGTAGATTGAGGCAAAGGGGGACAATTTCTCGTACACGAAAAGTCTCCTTGAGGAGGCTGAGCCGCACCACAGATTGTACCCTTCTTTGATGGAGACAATGACTTGCGGAGCGTCGAGAACATGACACGTCTGCTGATCGCTGCAGGGGGCACAGGGGGGCACATCTACCCAGGCCTGGCGATAGCACGAGAATTCGCCATTCGACACTCAGATGCTCAGATTTCTTTCGTGGGGACCAACCGTGGTCTTGAGGGCAGAATCATTGGAAAAGCGGGCTTCGACGTCCACCTGCTGCGAGCAGAACCGCTGCGTGGCGGTTCGATGCTACGAAAGATTAAGTCCACCTTCGCCCTCTTACCTGCCCTGTCCGATGCCCACCGTCTTCTAAGAAAGCTTGAACCCGACGCGGTCGTCGGCGTCGGGGGCTATATCTCAGGTCCATTACTACTCTCGGCAGCGCGGCAAGGGATCCCTACGCTGATCCTTGAGCCTAACTACGTTCCTGGCCTGACCAACAAGTGGCTGGCCCGCTGGGTTGACGCTGCCGCAGTAGCCTGGGAGGACACTGCGCAACACTTTCGCGGAAAAGCGTTTGTCGCCGGCAACCCGATTCGCCCTGAGATCGCCGCCGTGCCCGACCTCGTGCTTGCAGGCGAAGGCACGCCCGACCCCAAGAAAAAATCCAATCTTCTCAGTGGAGCCCCTCTACGCCTTCTTCTGTTTGGCGGCAGCCAGGGGTCCCGTGTACTCAATGATGCCATGATCGCCGCGTTGATCCATCTCCCCAACGAATCAACCGATATCGTTCATCAAACGGGCCCGAGCGACCTTGAACGTGTCCGCGCCGCCTATACTGAATCGAATTTTTCGGCACGTATCGAGCCTTATTTGCTAAACATGGATCAAGAGTATGCTCGCTGCCATGTCGTCGTTTCACGCGCCGGCGCAACCACCTGTGCTGAGCTTGCTGCCGCTGGCCGCGGTGCCATCCTAGTACCACTCCAACTCGCGGGCGGCCACCAGCGTCACAACGCCAAGGCACTGGAAAGCCAAGGCGCCGCACTCCTTATCGAAGAAGGAGAATTAGATGGCCTGACCCTCGCCACAACGCTCATGCAACTAGGGAACGCCCCCCAACGTTGCATCGAGATGGGGAGGCAAGCCCGGCGACAGGCGAAGCCCAAAGCAACCGCTCAGATCGTTGATGAACTCGATAGGCTACTGCGCAACTGATTACCACGATCTTGAAAACCGATCCTGTCCTCACCGAAGAGGTGTCCTGCTTAATACTGCTCCAAAAAGATCCCGAGGCTTTCTCCTTCAAACCGGCTGNCTTGCTAGCCTGCGGGAACCAGCGGCAACAACCGGTCGACCAGCTCGCTACCCACTTTGACCGCACCATCACTGGTCACCTGGATTTCGACGTCCTGACGTTTGCCNGCATCGAGCATCCGCCTGACTAGCTCTTCAGCGTAGTCGTCGGTTCGCAGTCGATCTTCAGGCGAGATTATGGCGATGGCAATCGGCGAAAACGTAACGGTCACGTCCAGGCATAGTGAACCTTCGCTCGATTCCTTCTCCGCCTGAAAAATGAATTTCTGGCCGTGGAAAAGCGACTGGTGACGGACATCTTGGATCTTGCTAATACGAAACGACGAGCCGTCAGGAGTNGTGTGGAGCGTGGGGATACTCATGCTTTCCTCAATCAAATATTTTTTTGCTCATGGAAAACTG
Organism: Acidobacteriota bacterium; assembly: GCA_002722645.1. Taxonomy (GTDB): domain Bacteria; phylum Acidobacteriota; class UBA890; order UBA890; family UBA890; genus UBA890. Next base: position 28,913 of record PBML01000020.1, on the reverse strand, counting down.
GAGAAGTCATTGTAGCAGTCCGTCGCCGACGCGCATGAGATCCGTATCGTGCCCGTGATCCATGCATCAAAAGACGGTCAGCCCCTTTTCCTGTAGCATCGCCAACAAGCCGTCTTCGTCCAGAATCGTCACTTTAAGATCTCTTGCCTTGCGTGCTTTTGACCCCGGTTTTTCGCCAACGATGACGTAATCTGTTTGCTTGCTAACAGATGAGGTCACACGACCACCAGCACTCTCCAGGATGGCTACCACCTCGTCACGACTCCAATAGCCAAGAGACCCGGTGATCACGAAACGCTTNCCCCCGAAGAATTCTTGACGTTCCTCGACCCTGGGGGTGACACCAGCAGCGAACAAGCCTTTGATAACGCTGCAGTTATGCGGTTCAGCAAAGAAAGCGACGATGCTCTCCGCGCTGCCCGGGCCGATCTCGTGAACCGCAATGAGACGATCAAAATTCGCTTCCATTAACTTACCGACGTCGCCGAATTCCTGAGANAGAACTTCCGCAACATGTTCACCAACATGACGGATGCCGAGTGCATAGATAAAGCGGGCCAGGGTGGTGTCCTTGCGAGCCAGGATCGCATTAACCAAGTTTTCAGCCTTCTTCTTCCCAAAGCGTTCGAGTGGCACCAATTTGTCGACGGTCAGCCCATAGATGTCAACGATCGAATCCTGGATCAATCCTTCGTCCATGAGTTGCCGAACCGTCTTGTCGCCGAGCCCTTCAATGTCAAGGGCATGCCGCGAAGCATAGTGCTCAACGGCACCGCGCAACTGAGCCCCGCATGAGACACCGCCGGTGCAGACAAAGTAGGCACCATCACGCACAACGCAAGCGTCACAAACCGGNCAGCGCACCAGCATTTCAAATGGCGACGATCGTTCAATATCGAGTCTGTCATCGACTCGTTCAACAACATATGGGATTACATCGCCGGCGCGGGCAACACGCACTTTGTCGCCGGGACGAATATCCTTCTCAGTGATTTGATCGTAGTTGTGCAAAGAAGCACGTGAGATCGTGACACCGCCAACTTCTACGGGTGCCAACTGGGCGACGGGCGCCAAAATTCCGGTGCGACCGACCTGCAGAACGATNTCTTCGATGGTCGTAATTTCGAGCCGCGGTGCAAATTTGTAGGCCATCGCCCACCGCGGGCTACGTGAACGCTCACCCAATCTTCGTTGATGATCAAGCCGATCAATCTTAATCACTACGCCATCTATCTCGTAGGGCAGCGCATCGCGTTCTGCCTCAAGTTGATGGTGNAAGGCGATGGCCTCATCTATGTCACTACAGTGCTCACTGCGTGAATCAACCTTGAAGCCCCAGGCACGCAACAAGTCGAGTTCCTGCCCGTGGGTCTCTGGACGTTCAATTCTGCCGGGGCGACTCACGCCGATCTCGTCCCGAGTGCCCCAATCGACGGAAAGAATGTCGTAGAAAAAGGCATCGAGTGGACGCTGNGCAGTGACCGACGAGATGAGTTGGCGGATGGCCCCAGCGGCAAGATTCCGNGGATTGGNAAAGGGCTCTTCGCCACNCTCCANGCGCTCCCGGTTGAGACGATGAAANCCTTCCAGAGGCACGTAGACCTCACCACGTACTGCAAGCATCGGCGGCGGGTTGCCAACAAGACGCAGTGGGACGCTCGGAATCGTTCTCAGATTATCAGTAACTTGCTCCCCATAAACACCGTCGCCACGGGTAGCACCAATATCGAGTACACCATCTCGGTAAACTGCCTCAATCGACACGCCATCGAATTTCAGCTCGGTAATGTATTTGACGGAATCGACCTNGAGACCTTTGCGCACTCTCTCGTCGAACTCCCGTACATCTGCCTCTTCGNCACCAGAATCAAGCGATTGCATGGGCGCCTGGTGCTCAATCTCCGGAAACTCTGACTGGACCGCACCGCCTACTCGTTGGGTCGGGGACTCAACCGATTGCAATTCCGGAAAAGTTTCCTCAAGTGCCTGTAAGCGGCGAAACAAAGCGTCGTAGGTGCCATCTGCAAGGCGAGGATCGTCGAGAACATAGTAGCAATGATCGTGATAGCGGATCGCGGCGGCGAGATCGGCTGCCTCGCGAGCATGCTGTTCGACAGCCTTGTCGTTAATCGACTTAAACGACACGTCGCCAGGATCAATGAATGGGTTGTCTTTGTCGGCCTTCATCACAAGTGTTACATGCCTTTTCGTTGCTGAAAAATTTCGAGGACCTCCGCTTGGCTCACTTGTCCGAAAACTTCGTACCATGAACCAACCGCCTGGAAATAAGGTGGNTTTAAGGGACACACCACAACATCAGCGACCTCTTCTAACTGGGCTAGGGTTTGTGGAGCCCCAACGGGTACCGCAAGGATACGGCGTGCCGGCTTGGTGCGCTCTAAAGCTAACAGCGCTGCCCTTACAGTCGAGCCAGTAGCAACACCATCGTCGACAATAATCGTTGTACGCCCTTCGAGATCGATGCGCGGCTGGATGCGACGAATATCGGCAAGCTTCTTAACCAATTCAGCACGCTCCGCTTCGATTGTGCAGGCCAGCTTTGAAACTCCAACTCGCTTAGCAAGCTTGGCGTCAATCCACATCGCCTCTCCCTCTCCTACAGCGCCCACGGCAAGTTCTGGATTCCACGGTGACCCCAACTTCTCAACAGCTATTACGTCCAGCTCGGCATCAAACTCGCGGGCGACAATGTCAGCAACAACAACCCCACCTCGTGGGATTCCAAGGACAACCGGCGAAGGCCCGATATCAACCTTGTCGGCAAGTTCCATGGCGACTCGGGTACCAGCTTGTCTGCGATCACGAAACCGCTCCATCAGCTGACTAAAACACGCCGCTGTACCGGGGTACAAACCAGATCAACCCATACTTCTAGACGAGGTATCCTGCTCCCTCAACCCGAGGAGAAACCGTGCACAACCTTCCCTATCCAGTCACTGACATTCACGTTCACATCCAGCCGTGGCAACAGCTCCATCCTAGCGCCCAGGCCGTTATGTCATTTGGCCGACCAGACTACGAAAGCCTGTCAGCCATGATGAACGACCCGGCAGCAGTTCTAGCGCGCATGGACGAAGACGGTATCGACCGGATCGGCATGATCAACTACGTTGCACCGCGGTTGATGGGATTCACGGACGATGTGAACACTTGGTGCGCTCATATTTCGAAGTCCGACCCACGTCGCTTACTNGCCTTTGGTGGCCTCGACCCACGTGATCCGGCAGTCATCAGCAACCCTGCTGCTGCTGTCGATCGTCTCGTCGGCCTCGGTATCCGTGCCCTGAAGATCCACCCGCCACACCAGGAGCTAAGGGCCAACGCCTATCGTAAAGGCGCTGCAGAGGAGCACCTCCCGGCACTTGAAGGCATCTACGGTCGTCTCCAAGAGGTGAAGATGCCGCTCATGATCCACACTGGAACCTCCGTCTTTCCCGGAGCGCGTTCTCGCTATGGCGATCCCATGGACTGCGACGACATAGGCATCGATTTCCCAGGGCTNAAGATCATTTTGGCCCATTGTGGCCGACCAATGTGGGCCCAGGGTGCCATCTTCATAATCCGNCGATTCCCGGATGCATACATAGACCTATCAAGCATTCCACCGAAACGCCTGCTGCACTACATTCCGATGCTGGAGAAGCTCGCCAACAAGTGCCTATGGGGCACTGATTGGCCNGGCCCGGGGGCGCCGACCATGGACCATAACGTCATGGAGTTTCTCAANTTGGACCTTTCAGAAAANGCCTGCAAGCTCATCCTTCACGACAACGCTGCCTCTCTGTTTCCCGACCCCTAATTAGCCAGATGTTCAGGACCTCGAACTCTGTTAAGTTCGTAGGAGTTTCCCAGGCTACCGCTGCAAACAAACCTCTCAGACATGCAAAGTTCATTAGCCAGTGCTCGNCGCCATCAGATAATTTTCGTGATCCTNCTTACNGTCTGCCTNGCCCAGGTAGGCTGGTGGATGATNGANCAGTGGCTGTTCAGTGGTGAAGTTCAAGGAANNCTCCAAGAAACTCATCGGCGNAGTCTCGACGNAGCCAAAGTAATGCTTGAGCAAGGTNTTGCCACTAACGATGTTGCCAAAATGTTCCCAGCCCTCTCAGTAAGCAAAGATGGGAACACCATCCGCGTCAAACCCACCATCNTNGAAACGTTGACTGCAGAGCGGGATAGCCGCCGGAACCGATACGCCTGGGAGGGTGGCTTCTTTCTAATTGTGCTGTGTGCGGCTATAGGTGTCCTCTGGCGTACCGTTCGAACGGAAGTGCGGTTGCGTCAGCGCCAACGTAACTTCGTCACAGCGGTAACCCATGAGCTGAAGAGCCCATTGGCAAGTGTGCGCCTGTCCGCCGAGACACTGCAATACCGGGAGAACGATCCGGAAACACGTGAGCGTCTCATCGAGCGTCTTCTCAACAGCCTCGATCGTATGGATGCAACTGTTTCGAACATATTGGATACGACGCAAATCGACGAAGGCAAACTCGCCCTGGAGCCCCAGACAGTGNTGTTGTCACCTTGCATCTATGAAATCGTTNATTCACTTGAGACTGTGGCAGAGAACGNCGGAGTCAAGATGGAGATTGCCGCAGACAACGGACTCACTGTGTACGCTGACCATCTGGCCTTGACTGTCGTGCTGCGCAACCTGATCGCTAACGGTATCGATGCGGCGGCAGGAGTAGAAAACGCCACGGTNACTATTAAAGCGAACAAAGCAGATTCAAAAACCGTCGTCGAGGTGAGCGACAACGGCCGTGGCTTTCACTCGACCGAGGGGGAGAAGCTTTTCGANAAGTTCTACCGGCTCGGCAACGAGANACGGCGTGAGGGGCGGGGTACGGGACTGGGACTGTATATTGCCCGCTCTCTAGTTGCTGAAAGTGGAGGAGAGTTAAGTGCTCACAGCGATGGACCAGGTCGCGGGGCCCTATTTCGNGCCACATGGCCGCGGATACAACAGGATGGACGTCCGCCTAAGGTAAGGACTTGAGCAACGGAGCGAAAATCCTTGTAATCGAAGATGAGCCGGAACTTGCTGCCGGCATCGTCGAGAACCTTACCGCAGAAGGCTACCTGGCCGAGGTCGCAACTGACGGACAGACGGGGCTCAACGCTGCGCGNAGCGGCAACCACGAGTTGCTGATCCTGGACGTTATGCTGCCGTACAAGGACGGCTTTGCTGTTTGTCGGGAACTTCGGGAAGAAGGTAATGAAGTACCCGTCTTGTTCCTCACTGCTAAGAGCGATCCAGAGGACCGGATCCGAGGCTTGGAAGACGGCGCCGACGATTACATGTCGAAGCCTTTTCACCTCAAGGAATTGCTCCTGCGGGTCGCCGCCATCTTGCGACGTAATCGTTGGTATAGACGCTCAACCCTTGACCGACCGGTGATCCGCTTCGGCGAAAACGAGATGGACTTTCGAACCTATCGCGGACGCAGCGCTGACGGTATTGAGCACGAACTAACCCACAAAGAGGCACTTATCTTTCGGCTTCTTGCTGAGAGGGAGGGACAAGTCGTTTCGCGCGACGAAATCCTCGACGTCGTGTGGGGCTACGAAGCGTTCCCATCGTCGCGAACGATAGACAACTTTATTCTCCGGCTACGCAGGCGTTTCGAACAAACTGCCAGCACCTCTCGATACTTTCACACAGTGCATGGCGTCGGGTACTTATTTAAGAGCGACGCCAACGACCCATAGCACCAACTCCCAGAGGGCGGCTACGTCTTGATCAACCCTTTGTAGTTGCTTGGCTCCAACACGTGCCCCGGGAACAAAGTGTCCCGGTTGGCCGGCGAAAGGTGTGTGTCGGCCACCTCGCCGAAGACATCCCTNAAATCAGTCGTGATCGCTAGGTCACGACCCTGGTAGCGTTGCTCGCGGGANAGNCCCGGCCAGTCGCCATACACCGTTCCCCCGTTCACCTGCCCACCAAGTACCATGCAAGCGTTAGCATGACCGTGGTCGGTACCCCGGCTTCCGTTCTCCTCCACGGTGCGGCCNAANTCCGACATCGTCAACACAACTACGTCCTCCATCCGGTCGCCGAGATCACGGGCAAAGGCAGCTAAAGCCTGGCCAAATTCCGTTAACCGGTTGGCAAGGGGTCCCTGAGTGCTCCCCTGCTGACGATGAGTNTCCCAGCCCTCAATATCGGCGAAGGCGATCTCCAAACCGATATCAGCCTTGATAAGTTGCGCCACATGGCGCAACTGCCGGCCAAGCCCGACGTTGGGATACTCTGCACCGTTCGCCACCTGGTAGCGCAACGGGTCTGCCGTTTTGAGGAACGCAACCGCGTCCAGTGCTTCNGCCCCCGTGGACAAAACAATGTCCCTTTCGTCAGCCCCATAGAGGGCTTCGAAACCACTAGCAAGCATCTCGCGCTGGCGCTGGTTGCCGCTAGCTCGTCGTCTCGCTTGTTCGACCTGACGCTCGTTGNCCATNTCGCTCCCGGCCATATCGGTTGCAGCATTCATCTGTCGATCAGTACCTCGAGCACGCTGACTCGGTGCCCCTTCACCACCAAGGAATTGCTGCAAGTCACCGACCGCTAGCGATGCCTGCGGTCCACTAAGAGCCAGGGGNTCTTGCTGGGTAACCGCGAGACCACGTATCAACGCCTGCGGACCGCCAAGCTCAGCTTCGGCTGTTTCCGCAAGCAACCGGTTCAACCAGCCATCTGGGGTACTTTTGACACCAGGTGTACCAGTTTCCATGTANTCNTGNGCATCGAAGTGTGAGCGTGTCGCGTCTGGCGAGCCAACCGCATGAACGATCGCCAAGTGNCCCTCCTCGTACCACGGTTGCAACGGCGCGAGCGACGGGTGCAGGCCAAAAAATCCGTCCAGATCGATGGCGCGGTTGTCACCTCGGCCAGGTGCCTCAATCGCGATGTTCTGGCGGGCCTTGTAATACTCCCTATCGCCGTGAGGAACAACCATGCTCAAGCCATCGACGGCACCTCTCTGAAACACGCACACCAATATCTTTCCCCTGCCTTGCAACGACGCCGTGGCACCAAGTGCTCGGCCCATAAAACAAGGAGCCAGGCCGAAGGAAACCATCGCCAAGCCGCCTGTGCGGACAAACACCCGGCGGGAAACACCCGTCAATCTAGTGTATTCGTCGCAACAATATTTCTTCGCCATGAGGCTCGCTCCTCTTACCTGCGTTGAAATTCCGGGGACCCCAAAATCAAAGTCGCGATCTCTGCATTGCTGGGTGCGCTGTCCTGGCTATCGCCCCAGTCAATAATTTTCTCGCGCGTTTCGCCTCCAACNCCTCCGGGTAGAATTTGAGCCAGCAGAGCATCGATACGCACTTCCAGCGTTCCAACCGGACCGCCGCCAGTTCTAGAGCGACGACGGCGCGGGCGCTGCTGCCCACCAGTGCGCCCTCGGCTGCCGGTTCCTCTACCGGTGCCACTGAGCACGGAGCCATCAGGAAACGCTTCCGCTGCCAGAAGGGNCCCAACATCCATGCGTGCCAAGATGGCGTTGGCGCTAGTCCATTCCGCTGCAATGTCTGGGTACCCAGCCGCCGAAGCTGCACCGTACAAAGGTGCCCCAAGCTGGCGTAGGTTACGACCGAGTTGGCCGTTTGTGTTGATGGGCAAGTCAAGCGACCGTGCCGCACTGGTGAGAAATTCCATCGGGCTCTTGACCTTAGAACCGTGGTACTCGGTACCAAGAAACTCGTCGGAGAGCAACACGGCCGCGGTCGTCGCCCGNAGATTGCCTCGGGTACGCAAGAACACCCCAGCGACNGTNTCTACCAGGTCGCCTGGAGGACGGTCGGCAATGAACTTGCGGCACAGTTTAGTGGCAATGAAAGTCGCCGTCTCCGGATGCGCAGCTAACATGTCGAGTACATCNTCGCCATCCTCGAGACCACGGCCAGCCGGCAACATCTTTCCAAGNATTGTCTTNTCCTCGGCATCGTGCCAATCCGGACGGAAAACAAAACCCGTGTTATCGAAATTGCGCGCCCCAAGTGTCAACGTCCAGCCGGTGAGCGCCCGGGCCACCTCACGCACGTCATTCTGTGTGTATCCGCCATCCACACCAAGCGTATGGAGTTCCATCAGCTCACGGGCATAGTTTTCGTTCAGCCCCGGAGGTCGGTTGCGCNGCTGCTGCCGGCGTTGCCGTTGCATCTGCTGCATTTGACGCGGATTGGGCATNCCTCCGGCACGCGGCATTGCGCGGATGGCGTCCTCAACCGCATCGTTGCGGGCTCGAGGTGAGGGACCGAAGACTTTGCGGTCTTCTTCCGCTGCGCTTTGCCAGTTGTCAAGGTAGACAAGCATCGCGGGGCTGTGGGCCACCGCCCCTAGCATATGCCGGAAGCTCCCCAGTACGTGCGGTCGGATCGCCTCACGCTCATATGTGGAGATCAGGCTGCGGATGCGGTTGCGGTAGAAAACGTTGAAATGGTTAAACCAGAAGTCAACCAGCACTTCGTTGAGCTGCTTCTCGCTCTCAACGGCACGAACCATACGAGCAGCAGCAAGCTCCTGAAGCGGAATACGCGACTGCCGCTCAAGACGACGGCGAGCTTCTTCGTCGAGTTCCTCATCCTCCCGCATGAGGCGCTCAGCGGCTTGGGCCGGGGGGTAACCACGGTACAGCTCGCCAATGTCCATCTTAAGGGTCGGAAGCCTGTCGAGCTTGGTATTGACCGATCTGTCCGTGATGCTTTCCGGCTCGAGTTGCCAGCGGACGTAACCTTCAGCACCGAGCTCATCCGCCAGCTCCCAGTCGCTTCGTCGAGGGCCAAACGCAATGCGGTTGAGAACATGAGCGATCGTCCCAGCGTCGTTGGCTTGCCTCATCACACCCCCTTAACGAGATTTATACATGATAGGCAGGTACAACTGAAGGCTCTGGAGGTGAAGGTTTGTGAAGATCTGTAAATNTTGTTCTCACCATCCCAGGGCCACTACCGTAGAGGGGTTAATGCTCGAGGGCCAGGTTAGATGGCGGCAACCAGGCACGGAGGGCGATCCCGTATTCAGACCCTCGACTAGGGATTCAGGGGCCATATCAGCGGCACGAGTATTAACAACACTAAAAAGGCGATGATGGACATTGGAAACCCGGCCTTCATGTAATCGCTAAACCTGTAGCGTCCGGGCGAGTACACCAAGAGGCAAGCGGGCTCTAGCGGCGCGATAAACGACAGCGACGCAGAGAGCGTCACCAGAATGGCGAGTGAGCGAGGGTCTACGCCGATTTGCGATGCGGTCGANATTGCCACCGGGAGAACAACNAATGCTGCCGCAGCATTCGATAGTGGCTGGGNTAGCACCATNGTCAANAAAATGAACGCCGACATCAAAGCGTACAACCCAAGAGGCAAGGCGAGCCGGGTAATCAGGCCCGCAAGGTAGTCAGCAGCTCCCGAGGTCTGCATAGCAACGCCGAACGAGGTCATGCCTCCAATAAGGACGATGATCCGCCATTCGATGGATCCATAGACGTCGTTAGAAGCCACTCCACGGGTCAGAACGACAATCAGCGAAGCCACTAGTAACGCTATGGACACCGGAACCCAATTCACAGCCGCCGACGCCACAGCGCCCAGCAACGCCACCAGTGCGATACTGCCGCGGCGTCGCCGGAAACGCTGCCGCTTGAGCTGACCCAATACCCAAATCGATTCGTTCGACTGCAACAGCGCCAGGCTTTCAGGGGTACCTTGCAGCAGTAATACGTCCCCTTCTCGCAGCCGCAAGCTAGCGACGTCGGTCGGGTAAGGTGTGCCGTGGCGGTAAGCAGCGAACACGGTGACCCCGTAGCGCCGTCGGAGATTCAGCTTACGCAATGTTTTGCCCTGAACCTGCGANCGCGGCATGACCACTGCTTCAGCAAGTTTGACGTCAGCAGCCGTGAAATCCTCGTCTGCGGGCGAGTCAAGCGGGCCGAAGCTTAGGTCAGGGTGCTCGTCAAGATCAAGAAGCTCCGTGCGCGATGCCTGGACCGCCAAGATGTCACCCGCCAACATCACCTCTTCAGCCCTCGGGAAGATCTTCTTGCCCTCCCGGAGAATCGCCAAGACGGTAACGCCCGCGTCGCCAAGCCACGAATCCGTCAGTGCCACACCAACTAGATCGGAGCTTTCACCAACTTTGATCTGTGACAGATAGTTGTCGATGGCAAACTCCTCTAGCAGCGTTGCTTCATCATGTTTCGGCAATGTCCGGTAGCCAACGAGCGCCATCCATGTGGTGCCGGCAACCACCATTGCCAGGCCCACAGGGGCGAGCTCAAACATCGAGATTGGCTCAAGGCCGAAGGTGCGCATCAGGCCACTTGAAGCCAAGTTCGTCGACGTCCCGATCAGCGTGCAGGCACCGCCAAGCATCGAGGCATAGGCAAGCGGGATGAGAAAACGGCTTGTGCTGAACTTGGCGCGGCGTGAAAACTCCATCACCGCGGGCATCAAGATGGCGGTAGAGTTGGTGTTGCTAATGAACGCCGACATGCCAGCTGACACTGCCATGATCGCGGTTACCGCCCTGCCCTCGCCACGGCCAGCGAGATGATGAATCACCTTGCCAACCGACTCCATGATGCCGCTTCTNACCAAGGCGCTCGACAGAACGAAAACGCAGCAAAGAACGACGATGACCTCGTTCGCAAACCCTGAGAATGCTTCTGCNGGTGTAAGGATACCGAGCAAAACTAATGCAGCCAGCAACGACAGCGTGATGACATCGATCGATATACGTTCGAGGAAAAACGCGACCATCGCGACCACGAGCAGCACGAGAACAACGAAGATGTCATAGGTCATAACGTGAACATGCTAACTATGNAAAGGGATCCAGATCGATAAATCCCTCAAAATTAGGTACTTAACATTATTGACGTACCTGAGAACTTCCCAACGTTTTATTTGAGAGTATTCACTCTCGGTCCCTCACGGGACCAATTAAACCGGGCACTAGAAGCGAAAAGTCGGCCCCGGTTCGACGGTCGCACGCCCCTCATTCGAAACGGCCCGCCCGTACCTTAAAGTGAGGGGTCGGATCTTAGCTGTTGCCTATTCATAAAAAAATTACATACAACTACCCCTTCACACGCGCACCGATCACGAGCAGGAGTACACAAGCTGTTAGCCAGCCCAATTCCTCAATAGACATTGGTCACCTCTTGTCCATGGCTCTCGCCTAAAAAAACTGACCTTTTTCCACGTACGATTTCTTCAGCTCATCCACGTCCGCCTTGGGCTTTCCTAGCTTCACTCCGATGGATCGCTGATATTCCTCGTCGTTCATGAGTCTTCCTTCCTTCGGAACGGAGTTTAAACAAACTCGGCTAACCCGACCAAGGAATCCTCGACAGAAATAGCGAGTGTAATCGCAGCATGCTTAAGCAGACGCAACTAGCCTCGGAGCTTGATGCTAGGATTCTAGACTACTGATTCAATAACGAACGGCGCATGATGACTGAATCCACGGCTACATCTGCCGGTCTCAAGGGTGTCGTCGCCGGCCGCTCGAGTATCTGCCTCATCGACGGCGAGCAAGGCTTACTCGCTTATCGCGGCTACGACATTCACGACCTTGCTAAGCATTCAACCTTCGAAGAAACAACGTACTTGCTCTGGGAAGGCAAACTGCCGACACGGGCGGATCTCGCCGATTTCACCACTATGTTGGCGGAGCAGCGCAGTGTCCCAGAATCGGTGCTCGACCTGATTGTTAATAGTCCAATCGATGCGCCACCAATGGCAACACTGCGAACGGCAGTGTCCGCGCTCGGAGCAGCCGATCCACTCGGTGAAGACATGTCGCCGAAAGCAAATCGGACCAAAGCCGCCCGTCTAACTGCACAGATTGCCACACTAACCGCAGCGATTGAGCGATGCCGACACCGGCTGGAACCCATCTCACCTGACCCGGCCCTAAATCATGCCGCTAACTTTTTGTACATGGTCCGCGGTGAACGAGCAAGCACTGCCGCCTCCCGCGCGTTTGACGTAGCACTTGTAATGCACGCCGATCACGGGTTCAACGCGTCAACGTTCTCCTCCCGTGTCACCGCAGCCACTTTATCGGACATGCACTCTGCCATCACCTCCGCGATCGGCACACTGAAGGGACCGCTTCACGGTGGTGCCAACCAACGGGTGAAGGAGATGTTGGACGAGATTGGCAGTCCAGATTGTGTCGTCGNCTACGTCGACAAAACTTTAGCGGCAAAGAAGCGGATCATGGGATTTGGCCACCGCGTCTATCGTGTCGAGGATCCTCGTGGGAGGCATCTGAAAGCTCATGCTGAAAAGCTGCAGGACGAGGGTGACCCCATGATGCTGGAAACCTCGGCAAGGCTGATCGAAGTAATGCACCAGCGTAAGGGTCTATCAATCAACGTCGACTTCTATTCCGCCAGCCTTTATACCTATTTGAGGCTACCCCCAGACCTATTTCCGAACCTGTTCGCTATCAGCCGGATCGCAGGCTGGGCAGCACACATACTGGAACAGTACGCAGATAANCAGCTGATCAGGCCACGCTCGGAGTACAGGGGTCCTGGCCAGAGACGCTACCGTCCCCTTGGTGAGCGATAATTAGCTGCTTTTTTATCGCTTATGGGGGAAAATAGTTGTTGAGTGAAGGCCCTACTCCCAACGCAGTGGCGCTTCGCATTGATTTAGATCTGCCAGACCGAATTACAATCTATTTATATTGAAGGAGGAAACACCGTGAGCAAGAAGGGGCAAAGCTTCTTCAAGTCGGCAAGCCTCGTGACTCTAGGTTTGATCGCTGGCGTCATGATCATCCAGCTGATCTTGGCGATACCCGTTGCCGGCCAGCAAGCCCGGCCAGCANTCAACNCGGGTACACCGGACCTCGANGAGNNAATCCCNCAGGGAGCTTTTGTCCGNGTCGCTGAAGAAACCCAGCAAGCCCTCGTCTATATCATGGCCGAACATTCCGTNGACNCAGCAGAAATNTTCGGCGGCCGATTCTTTTCTCCTGACAATGAAAACGAAGACGCACCGGACATCCCTGATCAAGTTCAGCCTGCGCAGGGCTCCGGATTTCTCATTAGCTCCAGTGGTTACATCGTAACCAACGGGCACGTAGTCTCCCGAACCGATACTAATGCTGTCGAGGTTATCCTGGCAGACTCAGTTACTGTGCGGTTGAGCAACGAGGACGAATATGCCGCCGAGATTGTCGGCGTCGATATCGGTACCGATCTGGCAGTATTGAAGATCGACGTCAGCACTGACCTGCCTTACATCCCGCTTGGCAATTCGGATGTTGCACGGGTCGGTGAATGGGTCATGGCACTCGGCGCCCCCTTCGGTCTAACCAACACGGTGTCGGCTGGAATTGTTTCGGCCAAAGGTCGCGCTCGCATAGGTGGGCTCAACGGCTCGGCTTACCAGGACTTTATTCAAACCGACGCTGCCATCAATCCCGGCAACTCGGGCGGCCCTCTAGTAAATCTGCGAGGGGAAGTCATTGGCATCAACACGGCGATTGTTTCCAACACATCCCAAGGTCAATTCTCCGGAGTCGGTTTCGCGATTCCGATTAACCTGGCCAGCAAGGTCGTTGACCAACTCATCGATCATGGCCGTACAATCCGTGGCTGGCTCGGCATCAGCATGAGCGCCCTACAACAGAATCTTGCAGAAGCCTACGGACTCAGCCCCCGGGAGACACGCGGTGCCGTGCATGTCGCCTCGGTTAACGAAGACGAACCAGCCGATATCGCAGGCATTGCAGCCTATGACATTGTCGTCGGCACCAATGGCGTTGCGCTTGAGGACGACCAGGACTTCCTGCAGCGAATCGCTATGACTCCCCCGCACGAAACGATCGTGCTTGATATTGTCCGCATCACCCCCGATGCATCACCCATAGGCCTAACGGGCGAGAGCACATCCATCGCTGTCACGCTTGGCGAGCGAAAACCTGAAATCGAAGTTTTGGCAGACTCTGTACAGCAAAGCACGGGGATCGCTTTGGGCCGTGACATTCTCACGGACCACGACTTGACCGCGGTTGAAGAGCGTTTCGACCTGGTTCTTTCGGAACTCGACCGTAACCTGGCAAGCGAACTCGAGTACCGAGCTAGCGATGGTGGCATCGTTATCCTGCGCGCTGGCGTAAACAGTCCAATCGGCCGAGTCCCCGAAGGCACCATCATTCAGAAAGTCAATCTGCGCCCAACCAACACGATCGAGGCATTCAGCGAAATCATCGATCACTTCGCGCCTGAACAAATGGCAGTGCTCGACCTTCGGCTTCCAACCGGTGGCGTGTTCCGCGTACCAATCGAGATCCCCGAGTAACAGCCTCTCGAGATGCTCCACGTTGCGAACATTTCACACCAACACGATCTGAGCATTAGCAAAAATCCCCCCAGNGCNTAGTCNGATGTCCGGCAACCACTCGGTTCATTGGACCGNGCCATCATTGACCCTTCCCCGACTAGCGCNTACCAGTTAGGCCCGGAATGCCACTACGGCCCTGGGCCCAAGAGCGGAGACGATCCTGATTGCGCAGCAGTGACGTGCTCGGTAACAGCAACACCTCTTCGCCGGGGTCGAGCCCCTCAAGAACTTCCGTATTTTGCCAGTCGCGAACCCCAACCACGATTTTCTTAGTCGTGATCTGACCGAGTTCATCGTAAACAAACACAACCGCGTATTCGCGTCGGCCTTCGAGCCCAAAGGGGTCGCTATTGGCCTTGTTGGCCCCCTTGCGGAACTCTTCCATCATGCGCTGCCTTTCGGCCGGTGAGGCACTCTCAAATTGAGCTCTCTGGTCTGCGTTATCGGAGCCCCCGCGACCACGCTCACCACCGCCAAAGTCGTCTTCTTCGACGGTGGTCAAACTAAGCATGGCCGCAACTTCCATGGCGTCGCTGGGCGTCCGTACGGCCTCGTTCTGAATGGTCAACACACCTGGCTTGCGGTGTACGACGATCGAAACATCCGCGTTCATCCCCGGCAGCAACTTGCCGTCGGAATTGTCAATCCGTGACAACACTGGGAATGTAGTGACCGACTGCTGCACCACCGCCTGGGGTTCGATCTTCATGACCTCGCCGAGAAACCGCTCTTCGGCAAACGCCTCGACCTTGCTCACCACGGGAAGCCCCGATTGAATCTGACCGATATCGACCTCGTCGACCAACGTACGGATCTCCAGTCGCGACAGGTCGGCCATCTGCACAAGCGTTGTGCCCCCGGAAACGTCGTTCGTGCTGGAGGCAATAATTTGCCCCTCTTCAACCGTCTTGTTGATGATCGTACCCGCTGACGGAGCACGAACAGTCGCGTCGGCGAGCCGCTCTCTTGCAAGATCCAACGTTGCTTCGGCACGGATCAATTGCCCCCGCGCGGTGCTGAAGGTCTGCTCGCTAGATTCGAAGTCGTTTTCAGAGATCAGATGCTGCCCAAAGAGCGTTTGCGACCTTCCGTGCTGATTCTTTGCAACTTCGAGACGGACCGAAGCATTCTCGTAGTCAGCCTGAACCTGTCTAAGCTCCTGGTCGAGGATCCCCGTGTCCACCTGTGCAATAAGATCACCCGCCTCTACAAAGTCGCCTATTTCCACTCCCATTTCGAGGATTTCGCCGGAGGCCCTCGATTTAATCTCAACAATCGTGATGGGCTGCAGCACACCAATTGCTTCGACACTCATGATGATATCCCGGACTGCGCTGATGGCTGTCGGCAGTTCACCAAGACCATCGTCTTCTTCCACCGGGATGTAGATCTGGTAGGCATACCAAGCACTGATCCCTAAACCCGCCAAAACCGCGAGCTTTACCGACGTCTTGACCAGTTTGATCAGGCGTTTCTTTACACTCATTTCCCGTATTCGTAAACCTCTCAGCACAGCCTCAAACAAGGAGGCATTGGGGAGAACATCGGGACAAATCGTCGAAATGCCACTAATTGGTCTAGCGCCGCAGTTCCTCGATGTTTGTCTTCATCTGACTCGCATCAGGGACGTTGGGCATGGCCTCAAGGTGCTTAATCATCGCGCCTTGGCGTGGCGGCGTCAGCACCACAATCATTGAGCGCGAGACTGAGGCGCTCTTGGGCAGGCGGATAGTTCGGGTCGATCTCGATGCTGGCTCGCAGGTGCGGAATAGCCTCGCAGGCCTGGCCGGTAAAATGCAGCGCCATACCGAGCATGAAGAGGGCATTAGCATGATCAGGCTCGACTTGGAGGGAGCGCTCGAAACTCTCGATTGCCCGTGGCATCTCGCCACCCATAGCGTAGACGCTCCCGAGTCCACGAAGAGCGCTAGCATTGTCAGGTTCAATCGACTGCAGCCGTTCGAGAAAACCCCGGGCCTCGGCGGGTTGCTGCTGCGCCAGGTATACCTGGCCGAGAACACTAAGTGCTACGACCAGCATCTGGTCGGAAACATCAGAATCACCGAAGACTTCCACAACTTCTTTCATCGGCTCTATGGCGCCTTGTAAATCACCAGATTGGTATGCTGCAAAACCCTTTTCGTAACCAGCACGCGCCTTCTCGACGTTACCGCTGACCATAATGATCGTGCCCATTTCGTTGGCGGCGATCTCAAGAACCAGAACGCGCTCGTTAGGCACATAGCCTTCCTTCTCGAATCGCACTCGATACTGCGTACCCGCGATCAATTCCGGATGCGAAAAGGTCCCGTCTTCCTTGCTATAGAAGTTACGTTGAGAAACTTTCTTACTGGTTTTCCCACCAGTTCCATCGAAGCCACCACCGGCCGCGAGCGACGCCCCAGAATCAGCATCGGGATACTCGACTACGATGAGCACACTGGGTATTGGCTCTCCATATTGATCAACTATTTTCCCCTGCACCAGGGCAGGTCGGTTACCTTGCTGGGTACCACTTGCCACTGAAGGACCAACACTGAGTGCAACTACAAGGATCAAAACGACTACGAACAACCATTGAAATCTCATGGAAGTATTCTAGCGATTAACGTGGACAACTGCACGGGTGTGAGGAGAGTTCAGGATAGCCAAGAGCCTTAGGAACACTGCATATCTTTCGGTCTCGACAGCCTCAGCGAAAAGAAAAATGCCCCGCCCGAGATAACTTCCGGGCGGAGCATTTCGATTCCAGCTCGAAAAAGCTAGACGGTGCGAACGTTCTCGGCCGAAAGACCCTTTGGGCCTTCCGTAACATCGAACTCAACGTTTGCGCCTTCGGCCAACGACTTGAAACCTTCGCCTTGGATGGCGGAGTGATGCACAAAGACGTCCGGCCCACCTTCTTGCTGGATGAAACCGAAGCCCTTGGCGTCGTTGAACCACTTGACAGTACCTGTGGCCATTATTTCGGCCCTCCTTCTGAATGAAACAGAAACATGTAGCCGCTTACCGACAGAAGGTGTTTCTAGGGCACAAAGAAAAGCCCGCCGTGCTTCATGGCGGGTGCCACTGGGTATCCGTCCTAAAGCTAACTACAACCTCTGATAATTATACCAGCCTGCCCCGGAAGCATGTCTACCTATTCTTGAGAGTTTTTTAATACCCGTCGATCGCGGTTAAGCGTGCACAATGGCCTAAATTCAGACAGATGGGGCTTAGCGATATCCATGGTACTGGCGAAGTCCGGGGCCAGTGACATCCTCTGGTGGTTGCCAACGCCCAGACTCGAAGTCGAGCCACCGTTCCGTCAATCGCGTCGAATACTCATCGAATGTAGCCTGAGCATTCGGTTTCCCGCGCAGCAGTTCGAACATAACCTGGGGATAAGCTGTGCGAGCAACCTGAACAATTGCTGTCAGGCCATCATAAGCCTCACGCAGATCAGCAGCCATAAAGCTAACGCTGTTGTCGCTGTAGTCGATTCCAGGAAAGCCCTCGAGTGAGCGCAGACTGGCTGGTGGAACAGCTTGTAACGTAGCGTGGACAGGCGTTGAGACCCTCATGACCTTGGCCGAAGCCAAATTTTCGACAGCCTGGCGCGCGCCCGCCGTCAGGTCAGCCCGCGCTTCGGCAACCGGACGGAGGTCTGCGGTCATCGCACTAGTGGCGGTTTTTACNGTGACGTACTGGATCCAAGGCATTGTCTCGAGATCGTTGCCTAGCCGATCGTCACCCGAAGCAAACACCACCGGGACGCCGACGCGGCCCCATGACAGCCCCACCAACTCGGTCTCAGTGATCGGATGACCATTGATTTGAAACTCGATACCGAGAGTGAAGGTATGTGACGCAAATCCTCCGCTGCCGGTCTTAGCGTGCATCCCGACCACTACCACAGCGTCGTACATCGACGATTCCGGCATGTCGAAGTAAGTGTCGAAAGGCTCATCCCGTAATATTTGACTGGCACGAGGGTCGAGTAAATCAGCGCGGACGTCCGGCTCAGGGTTGCCACTGCCGTGCCCGTCAACTATGTGCACCTCGGTTGCACCGCCAGCAAACAAGCCATCGACCACAGCGTTGATGTCAGCAACCAGAAGCTCCTGACCGTGAGGATATTCGGGACGTGGGTAGTCGAACGACTTCCAGTCATCCTGACCAGATAGTCCCTCCATGTCATGCAGGACTAAGACTCGGAGTCCATCCGATACATTGGGAGCAGCATCAACAATCCGCCAAGGCTCCTTTGGTTGGGCAGCGGATACCAAAGGTTGATCGGAAACTGTCTCTTCGGTCGCCACACAGGCAGGCGTTACGAAACCGACAATCAAAAGGAATGTCACCAGTATTCGAGTCATCCGAATCCCTCCTCACCGGGCCCACCATATCGTCAATAAGCGGAAGGTTAATTGACAGCGCTGATGAGCACACATCTAATTCTTACTGGGAAAGCATTCCACGTTCGCTTAGAATTCGCACAACCTGACCCAAGCACCGTAATCTCAAGTTATGATTCGACGCGCGTTTCTTCTGATCGTTCTGCTTATGGCACCCAGCACGAACGCCTTTGCAGGGCCAGATCAATTCTCGGTACCGAAACCTGACTTTTCAGGAAGTTGGGAATTGGTTCGCAGCGAGAGCCGGATTGAAACACCTTACGGTCTGGCCGGATTACGAAATTCCGCACCGACACAGCTCTACATTCAACAAAATTCGAGCCAGACGGTCATCCTCACCACCCGGCATCCAGGGGTCTTGCCACGTTCGTACCAATTCGACGGGCAGACCTGGTTGCTAGCTATCGAAGGCGACCCAACTAAGCTACTGATGAGCTCACGCATTCGGGGACTCTCNCTCATTACGACGGGTGTCGGCAGGATAGNCGGAGAAACTGTCAACTTGCAGGAAGTCCTTACGATGGGCGCGAACGGCCGAACACTGACCTTACAGGTTACAACCACACGCTCGTCGCGCTCGGAAACCAACACCCTCGTCTACAAACGAGTCGGTCGAAATTCAAGCACCCTTAGCTAGTAAAGGCCTTGATTCCTTCCCTTATCCCATTTCGCTAACGCTACCCTCTCGCCTTCATCTCGCGGCGNCGGCCGTGTAAAACGCGCTCGGTGTACCCGTTGGGCTCTCCGCGGCCATCAAAAACCAAATCGAGCGACGCCTGGAACTCGATGCTGCGATCGAAATTGGAAGACATCGCAGTGTAGTGAGGATCGTCGGCATTTTGCTCATCGACGATCGTCGCCATTTTCCGAAAAGTCTCAACCACTTGGTCTTCGGTAACGATGCCGTGGTGCAGCCAGTTAGCAATGTGTTGACTCGAGATACGCAACGTGGCGCGATCTTCCATCAGGCCGATATCGTTGATGTCGGGCACCTTCGAGCAACCCACCCCCTGCCCTACCCACCGCACAACGTAACCCANAATTCCCTGGGCGTTGTTGTCGAGCTCGGCTTGGATTTCTTCATCCTTCAGATCGCGGTCCGAGAGCAGTGGCAGTGTCAAAATATCGCTAAGCTTGGCACGTTCGCGACCGGTGAGCTGTGCCTGAACTTCCGAAACTGCGACCTCGTGATAGTGCATGGCGTGTAACGTCGCTGCGGTCGGGGACGGAACCCAGGCCGTATTGGCCCCAGCCCGCGGATGCTCGACTTTGATTTCAACCATCTCCGCCATCTCATCCGGAGCCGCCCACATGCCCTTGCCTATCTGTGCTCGACCCGGCAAACCGCACTCAATGCCGATGTCAACATTCCAATCTTCATAGGCCAAGATCCACGGCGATATCTTGATCTCCGGCTTAGGAATCATCGGACCGGCTTCCATACTCGTGTGAATTTCATCCCCGGTGCGATCTAGAAACCCGGTGTTGATAAAAATTGCGCGGTCCTTCGCTGCGCGAATGCATTCCTTGAGGTTAACCGTGGTACGGCGCTCCTCATCCATAATGCCAATCTTTATGGTCCGAGCGGGNAAACCAAGTGCCAGCTCGATACGCTCAAACAGCTCGACAGTGGCAGCGACTTCATCGGGNCCATGCAGCTTGGGCTTAACAATGTAGACATTGCCGAAGCGACTGTTGGACACCGANCTTAGGCTTTTCAGGTCATGCATCGCGGCAAACACAGTGAGCATAGCGTCGAGGAAACCTTCGGGAATCTCTTCAGCTTCGGCCGTTACCACCGCATCGGTGTACATGTGGATTCCCACGTTACGCACCAGCAAAAGGCTCCGCCCCGATAACTTCAATTGACCACCTTGCGGATCGCAGTATGTTCGGTCTGCAGCGAGCTTCCGAGTCATCTCCGAGCCGTTCTTTACGAACGTAGCCTCAAGCGTGCCGTTCATGATGCCGAGCCAGTTACGGTACGCAACAACCTTGTCGGTAGCATCAACAGCGGAAATCGAATCTTCAAAGTCCTGGATCGTGGTGATCGCACTCTCAAGCAGAACATCTTTAACTCCGGCAGGATGTGCGGCTCCCACAACATGGCTAGGATCAATTTGAATTTCGATGTGCAGCTCGTTGTGACGCAAGAGAATCACCGAAAGCCGCTCATCGGCAACGTCGTAGCCAACGAATTGGGACGCATCAGCAAGCCCGGCCTCGACACCATCGCCGAATACGCACGTCAGGTTACAGAGACCGTGTAACTTACTGAGCTTGAACGCTACAATTTCGGAGTAGCTTCGCTCGCTGAGCGGGACCGCGGTGTCTAGAAACTTTTCGGTCTTCGCCACCACGCACTCCCCACGCACCTGGTTGTATGAAAGACCGATCTCGGAGCCTTCCTCCTCGGGAATTACGTCGGTTCCATACAGCGCATCGTAAAGGCTTCCCCAGCGGGCATTGGTCGCGTTTAGCGCGTAGCGCGGATTATCGACCGGAACCACCAGTTGCGGACCAGCGACTAATGAGATCTCGCGATCAACCGATTCCGTCGCAATCTGGAAATCGTCGCCCTCGGAAACTAGATAGCCAATTGAAAGAAGGAAGGCACGGTATTCTTCCTCGTCGACGGGTCCATCAACTCGCGCACGATGCCATGAATCGAGTTTTCCCTGCAGGCGGTCGCGCTGGTCGAGAAGAGCACGGTTTTTCGGAGCCAGGTCGGTAACAATCTCATCAAATGACGCCCACACATGATCAGCCTGCAGGCCTGTGCCCTGTGCCATCTCATCGCGAACAAACTCATAAAGCGAATGATCAATTCTTAGATTGCCAACGGTTATACGATCGTTAGGATCGGTCATATTGAGTGTCGGTTTTGAGGACGATGTCTGTTGACACAAACCAAAGCGTGGACGAAAAACTAGGGAAAGTCCATGCCGGGAATGACTCCTGGGAAAACTTCTAAAACGACCGGTAGAATCAAAGAGCCTTAATCTTGAGAACCTAAATGGAGAACGCCACGATGAAACGTCTCGCAGCGGTGTTGTTGACAGTGTCAATTTTGGGAGGATTCAGTGTGGCGCAGTTCGCTGAGGTCGGTACACTAGATTTCCCGACCTCCGGGTCGCCCGAAGCACAGCGCTATTTCCTGCGGGGCGTGGCGGTCCTGCATAGCTTCGGATGGAAGCAGGCTATCACCGAGTTCCAAGAGGCCCAGCAGCTTGAGCCTGACTTTGCCATGGCCTATTGGGGTGAAACACTCTCCTACAATCACCCGCTGTTTGGTGAACAAGACGCCGATTCGCCGCGTGCGGTGCTTTCACGCCTCGGGGCGAGCCGCGAGGAACGCCTGGCTAAGGCGCCAACGGAACGAGAGCGTGGCCTACTAGACGCCGTCGAAACCCTCTGGGGCGAAGGAGAATGGCAGGACCGCCGCGTCGCGTACTCCGAAGCCATGGGCACCCTACACGAGCAATATCCAGACGACGATGAGATTGCGACGTTTTACGCCGTATCGCTGTTGTCGGCGGCCCGCGCCTTAGGGGATGACACCTTCCGCTTCGAGGTAAAGGCCGGGACGATCGCACTCGACGTCTTCAACCGCAACCCAAACCATCCCGGTGCGCCGCACTATGCCATTCACTCATTCGACGACCCGATCCACGCGCCGCTGGCATTGGAATCGGCGCTACGGTACGCGGAAATCGCTCCAGCCGTGTCACACGCGCGCCACATGCCGACGCACATCTTTATCCAGCACGGCATGTGGGACATGGTCTCCGGACACAACCAATTTGCCTACGACGCCGCCCGAGCGCTTTGGGAAAAAGGCGATAGCGTCTCAGACACCGTGCATTCTCTTGACTGGGGCCAGTACGGTGATCTGCAGCGTGGTGACTACGAAAAGGCCCGTTTGTGGATTGACCGACTCGAGATGGTCACAGAGGAAAGTGGTGGCCAAAACCGCGCCAGTAACAGTCTTCCCCTATTGAGGGCCCGCTATGTTGTCGAGACTGAGAATTGGGAAACGCTCGAGATTACTGAAGACTCGGCAAGCACTGAGCTACTGGCCACCGGGTTGAGCGCGGTTAAAACAGGCGATTTGGAGACTGCGGAAAAGGCAGCAGAAGCCCTCAAGGGGGCCGGCGGCGGTAATAACCAGGTCATGCACAAAGAAGTCGCAGCGTCGATTCTAGCTGCCCGCGGCGAAACTGATGAAGCGATTGCACTGATGGACGAAGCTGTCGAGATCACGCTCGGGATGCGCCCACCGAATGGGGCAGCCAACCCCGTGAAACCAACCTTCGAGTTGTACGGTGAGATTCTTCTTGGATTCGGACACTATGAAGACGCAATCGAAAAGTTCGAAACATCTTTGTCGCGTATGCCAAACCGCGCCCGCTCGGTCCTCGGCCTTGCTCGTGTCCACGCTAAAATCGGCAACAAAGCGGCCGCGGCTGAGCAATATCGCAAATTAGTCGATATCCGAAAGGGCCACGAAACGCTGCCCGACTACAAAGAAGCGATGGGGTTTCTTAAGAAAGCCAAGCTTGAACAAGCTGCTAAGGAGCGGTAGTAAACCACTCACATCGCACCGTGGCTTACTGATCGACGGTTGCCCGGTTTTTCTTCATCTCCGCCACCAATTCCTTGGCGATCGTGATGAGCTTTTCGTGGCGCGCGCCGCGGTTGCGGATCACTCCATTTTCATCGAGCACATAGATCGTCGGCCAGCCAGTGACGTTCCACTGAGTGGCGATTGGGCCGTCGGTCGATTTTTCACCGTGACCATCCCACCATGAGCGATAATCGAGTTCCTCTTCCACCTTTGCATCCTTGGCAACTTGCAGATCCCCGTCACTATTCACGCCTAGTAAGATGAACTCTTCTTCGTCCATTACCTCGAGTAACAAACGCTGGTAGGGATACTCACTGCGGCATGGCCCACACCAGTGGCCACTGAAAACAATCGCCACCACCTTGCCACGATAATCGGAAAGCTCGAACCGAACCCCATCGAGGTCGGTACCGACAATGTTTGGCGCTTCCTTGCCTAGCATAAGGTTCTTGACCATGAAGCTGCTGCTTTCAAAAAGAGCGGCAGCTTCGGGATGAGTCACCGCCAATCGACCAAGATGGGCAACAATGCGGGAATCTTGCGCAGGTGTCAGGTACCCCTTGTTCAGCCGCGTCGTATAGCGCCATAGATGTAGGTTCGCCTGCCCCTCGAAATCCTCCAGCGTTTCAGGGCGTGCCAAGAGTTCATCGAGTGTCNCCATTAGGTCGTCGACGACATCGTCCGAAAAAAACTCTCCGCCAGTGTTGTATTGGACCGGGGAAAGAAAGCCAATGTCACTCCGATGCGACACACTATCGGCGCCTCCCGTATCTTCAAAACCTACCGATTCATTGAAGCCGACAAGGGGCCCACTGCCCGCGTCGGGAGCCTCAGTGCGGCAGCCCAGTGTGAAACCCCCGATCACTACTATCACGGGAAGCACAAAAACAACGAGGGCTCGAAGCGTCCGCATGACAAGCACTCCTATGGTCGAAACCGAGAGTTAATAGCTCAAGGCTACTCGCTCAAGTGAGACAAGGAAACGACTCACCGCTACGTCTCAAATGCCTGCTGTCTAGACCCGGCATCTGGCTAATTTTAGATATGATTACAGCGAATATCCCCTATGTACCACTACTCAACAGGAAGTTCACACCCCTTGCGCGTCGCTGTTTTCGGAGTTGGAGCCATTGGTGGCTATTTCGGGGGCATATTGGCTCGCACAGGCCACGATGTGAACTTCATCGCTCGAGGCGACACGGCTGCGGCCCTGCGACAACGTGGCCTTCGCATCGAGAGTGGTACAACGGGAGACTTTCTCGTCCATCCCGNACAGGTATTCGAAGACCCGGCACAAGTGGGGTCTGTNGANNTGGTNATACCNGGGGTNAAAGCTTGGCAACTGTCAGAGGTTGGACCAATGCTCAACCAGATGCTCACCGAAGGTTCCGCTGTTCTTCCCCTGCAGAATGGTGTGGGGACGACCGACGATCTGGTTAAAGCTCTGGGCCAAAGCCACGTTCTAGGGGGTGTGGCCAAGATCTTCTGTTATCAAGTTGCTCCCGGTCATGTGCGGCATGATGGCGCCACGCCCACTCTAGTAATTGGCGAACTCGACAACCGCGNCAGCAAACGACTCAAGTNGCTGCAGGAGGCTTTCCAAGAAGCCGGAGTAAACACTGAGGTGCCCGAAGATATCCATATTGCTATTTGGTCGAAGTTCCTCATGATCACCTCGGTGAGCGGGGTTGGGACCGCTGAGCGTGTCGCGATNGGCAAGCTCCGGACCGAGCGCCGCACACGACGGCTCTTAATTAACAGCATGATAGAGATCGAGACCCTTGCCCACAGTCTTGGAATAACTCTGGCGGATGACATCGTCGCGTCGACTCTAGACTTCGTCGACAGTTTGCCCGCGCACGCTATGCCATCGATGCAGCGCGACTTCATGGATGCACGCCCCTCGGAACTTGGAACACTACTTAGCACCGTGAGACAGTTGGGAGAGACGGCCAATCTCAATCTGCCAGTCAACCGAGCCCTCTGCGAACTCCTGTTTCCTCTCGAGTAACGCCCAGGGAAGACANGACGGNCACAGACTNCAAATCGTTGNTGGAGAGCTTCTAACGAGAGTTANACCCGGTTCTTAACGCTAACGCAGTAACCTTGCTACCTGGCGAACGGTAACGTCGTTTGGATCGATTTCGAGGGCACGGGTTAGCGCCTGCTGAGCCTCATTGGTTTCACCAATTTGGGCCAGGGCAAACGCGAGCTGGGCCCAGACAGCAGCGGCATCGGGCGTAGCTTGGGAGAGCCTGCGTAGCACATCGGCTGACTGACGTGGCTGCTGGAGCAGAAGGTATAGGTGGGCAAGGCGCTCAAGAAGCTCAGGATGATTGGGTTCCATACGTTCAGCGGCATGGTAGGACTTCAGNGCCTCATCGAGTTTCCCGCTATCGTGATGAAAGACACCGCTAAGAAGCGCGAGCGAGAAGTTGCCGGGGAAAATACCCAGAGCTTCGGCGATTAAATCCTGGGCCCCAGTCAGGTCACCGGCAGCATANANCGCGTTCGCCAGCTCTGCGTATGCTGGCAGGTACGAGGAGTTGAGCTCCAATGCTCGCTCAAAGAAATCGACAGAGGTAGCTATGTCACCANNCTTAAAAGCAAGCTGGCCAAAGTAGAGGTGCAGCGCGAGCAAACCCGCTTCAGATTCTTCNAGCATCCCGTCAAAGCGCTCCGTTTTNCTCTCTACGTAGTAGATGATGTGTTCGTCGGGAATAAGTTCGTCGAGCTGGGCAAAGATTTTGTCAACGTCAGCGAAGCGCTTCTGTTCGATGGCGGCGATCGANTCGAGGANTCCACGAACAAAGGCCTCGTAAGTTTCGATCATGTTCTTGGGGTCGGTGTCACGACGATCTCGGCCACCTCCCCCACCACTGAGGTAACCGAGAGCTTGGAGTGCANCGATACTCTCGGCGTCAACGATCCCACCTTCCACCATCGAGACATCATCGCCACCAACAAATTGCTGGAGAGCACCCTGCATCATGGCAGCACGCTCGGCATCAGTNNCGACCANGTTTTTCGTCTCTTCTGGGTCAGCTTCCAGGTCATATAGCTCCGGCTCGGGTGCCGCGATGTATTTATAGTTGCCGTCAATCAACGCTCGCAGTTCGCTCCATCCAAAGTCCAAGTAAGGAATGAGGCTTTCTGAATAGATCGCCCGACCAGACCACTCCTGGTCATTGAAATGACGGCTGAGATCGACGCCGGAATTGGATGGAATCGGCAAACCGACCATTGTCAGGACCGTTGGGAAGATGTCGATCACCCCGACCCTTCCCATAGCCACGATGCCGCTGGGAACTTCACCTGGCGCCCANAAGATCAGCGGGACTCGGACGGTGCTGTCGTATATGAAAAACGAGTGCGTCTGCTCTCCGTGATCACCGAGACCCTCACCGTGGTCAGAGGTCAAAATAATCAGTGTGTTGTCGGCTGCACCGGACTCCTCCAGAACCTGCCGTAACCGACCAACCATTGCGTCGACGTAGGCCACTTCCCCGTCATAGGGGCTATCGGTGTACCGGCTACCAAAAGGCTCTGGGGCAGCGTACGGNTCATGTGGGTCATACATGTGAACCCACGCAAAAAATGGGGCGGATTGACTGCGAATCCACATGCCGGCCTCGTCCACGACGCTCTCTCCGGGTCGCTCGCCACTCGTGTCGCCNGTCACTCGCTGGTACGGCGCCAATCCGCTNAACTGCTCGAAACCTTGTGCCATGCCGAATTGTGCATCTAGAACAACCGTTCCAGTGAAACTCCCGGTGACATAGCCGGCAGCAACGAATTGCTCAGCCAGCGTATTGACGTCATCCCGCAACACAAATGCGCCGTTGCTGCGCACACCATGTTCAAACGGTTGCAGCCCGGTCATGATCGAGGCGTGGGCCGGTAAGGTGGCCGGTACGGTAGTGGTTACTTGCTCGAACCGAATCCCCTCAACTGCCAACCGGTCGATGTTTGGCGTCTGCACACCATCGTACCCGTACACACCAAGCCGGTCGGCACGCAGCGTATCGATTGTGATTAGGAGTACGTTGTAGCCGTCGAGCTTGTCCGCGATTTGGCCANNGCCTGAAGAAACCCCNAAGAANANGNGGGCAANCANGCCAACGATCAAAAAAGCTGTTGCCCTCTTCACCTTGCTCTCTAACCTCCTAATCTCCTGGACACGATCCGAAGTGGTCGGATGGAGGATCTTTGGGTCGATCATCAGGAGACGAATTCTACCAGCGCCCCATGGTTTGACACCCAGGATAACGCGCGTTTCACTACCCGTAGGTTGTCCGCTACAACCTTCGCGGGATAGGTGCAGCGGTTTTCTGAAAAATCCCGGTTAGGAAGGGTGGGTCCCCCTTATTTGCATGGGCATGGCCTGCGACCAACATGAGCCTTCGGCATGACATCGTAATCGTCGGCGGTGGTGGAGCAGGACTCCGCGCGGCCATAGCCATCGCTGAGACCAATCCTTCGCTCAGCGTGGCAGTCGTTAGCAAGGTATACCCGATGCGCAGTCACACTGTGGCCGCAGAGGGTGGCGCTGCTGCTGTGATCAAAGACAATGACAGTCTCGACGAACACTTCAAGGACACTGTTGGCGGCAGCGATTGGCTCGCGGACCAAGACGCCGTAGAGTTCTTTGTCAAAACAGCCCCAGAAGAAATGATTCAGCTTGAGCATTGGGGCTGTCCGTGGAGCCGCGAACCGGACGGTAGCGTGGCGGTTCGCCCGTTTGGTGGGATGAATATCGAACGCACCTGGTTCGCTGCGGACAAAACCGGCTTTCACATGCTTCACGCGCTCTACCAAACCTCCCTGAAGTACAGCCCGATTACTACTTATAACGAGTGGTTCGCCACAAAAATTCTCGTGGAAAACAACCGCTGCCAAGGGGTTGCTGCTCTAGACCTTCGCACCGGCAAGGTCGAAACCGTTCTCGCGGGGGCAGTAATCATGTGTACGGGGGGAGCCGGCAAGATATTTCCTTTCACGACTAACGGAGCAATCAAGACGGGTGATGGCATGGGGATGGCCTATCGGGCAGGTGTCGGCCTAAAGGACATGGAGTTCATCCAGTATCACCCCACCGGCCTACCCGGTACGGGCATCCTCATTACTGAGGCAGCGCGCGGTGAGGGCGGAATTCTTATCAACAAAGACGGTTATCGATACCTGCAAGATTACGACCTAGGCACTCCGCTGGAAATCACGGATCCAGACCATCCTGTAAAGAAGAGCATGGAACTCGGCCCGCGTGACAGGCTTAGTCAAGCGTTTATGAGAGAAAGAGACAAAGGTGGCACGATCTCCACGGATGGTGGCCCAGTCGTTCACCTAGACATTCGCCACCTCGGGGAGAAACTAATCGATAAGAAGCTCCCCTTCGTGCGCGAACTAGCTAAGAACTATGCTGGCATCGATCCAGTCCACACACCCATTCCGGTGCGCCCAGTCGTTCACTATATTATGGGAGGCATAGATACGGA
>PBML01000019.1 GCA_002722645.1 Acidobacteriota bacterium | reverse complement strand
CTCTTAAAGGAGTTTTCTAGTTAACGTTGCACCCTCCTAGGGGCCATGTTATATTCCGGACGCTCTCCGGCAAATTGCTCGTCGTCTCCCACGAGTTATACTTTGTGTCGCAGTGTATCTACCTTTGATATAAGCGTTTTTTGAGTTTTCCACAGTTGTGGATGTTGATGTGAAAAACGTTTTTATTGCCCGCCTCTAGTGTTTTGTGAATCACCCTTAGTGCTTCCACTAACACCTTATGAAGTCTGGGATTTTGCGGTAAGAAATGGACCTCTGGAAATCAGTACTTTCGCGGCTTGAGACACGTCTCGATCCACATACTTTCAACACCTGGCTTCGCCCGACAGCCCTTGCTTGGAAAGACGAAACTGTAGTTCATGTTTTAGTCCCTAATGACGTCTACCGGGACTGGCTACGTGATAATTACAGTGATTTGATTGGCGAAACTCTATCTGAGTTAACAGGGGCGCCGCTGGCCATTGAGTTCACCACCACCGCGACCGAGTCTCCTCAAGCGCCAGCACCACAGCCTCTGGGGAAGTCTGTTGGGGTGATGGGTTCGTCGGCGAGTACATCCGTAAACATAGGTAGGGAAACCGTCACGTTTGAAGAGTCTGGTCCTGTATCTGGGCCTTTGAACCCTAAGTATAGGTTCTCAACATTTGTCGTCGGGACGTCGAATCAGTTAGCCCATGCCGCAGCGCGTGCTGTTGCCGAAAGTCCGTCCCGTTCGTATAACCCCCTGTTTCTTTACGGAGGGGTTGGTCTCGGTAAAACACATCTAATGCATGCTATCGGCCATAAGATCCTACAAGGTAATCCTGGTCTCCGGCTTGTATATATCTCGTCTGAGCGGTTTATGAATGAGTTAATAAACTCCATTCGATATGACCACACTTTTGAGTTTCGTGAGAAATATCGAAATATCGACGTATTGTTGATGGATGACATTCAGTTCCTGGCCGGCAAGGAACGCACCCAAGAAGAATTTTTTCATACCTTTAATGCTTTATATGACGCTCAGCGGCAAATTGTATTAACTAGCGATTCCCCGCCGAAGGAAATACCAACACTAGAGGAAAGGTTGCGCTCACGTTTTGAGTGGGGTTTGTTGGCCGACATACAACCCCCCGACCTTGAAACGAGGATAGCCATCCTCCATAAGAAGGCTGGCGCTGAAAATGTTGTAATCCCTGACGATGTAATGCTTTTTATTGCCACGAATAGTAAGAGTAATATTCGCGAACTTGAGGGTGCACTAATTCGTTTGGTTGCGTATTCGTCTCTTACTAATGAGCAGATCACTATTGATTTGGCGCGCAATGTTCTTCGTGACTCACTTAATAGCCGTGTCACCATGATAACGATCGATAAGATTCAAGAAAATGTTGCCGGGTATTTCGGTTTGCGTGTTAGTGATTTGCGTGCAAAAAGCAATGCTCGGCGAATCACGCACCCGCGCCAGGTTGCAATGTTTCTTTCCAAGAAACTCACAAACCATTCACTCCCTGAAATTGGTCGTGCTTTTGGTGGCAAACACCACAGTACTGTTATCCATTCCGTTCGTAAGGTTGAGTATGACTGTGAGAAAGATGAACGTACCCGGTTGGTCGTTCAAACGCTTCTCGAGGCCTTACAGTGATTTCCACTGTGCTCCACAGTTCTTGTTGTGGAAAGTTGTTGATTAATGAACAAGGTTTCTGAGGGTGTGGTTTATTAACCATTTTACGNATTTTTTTAGACACCCTTGGAACCCCTGAAACCCTTCTAGTATAAGGGTTTTGTTGGTTTTCGTAATAGTTAACACTACTACTACTACTACTAACTAATAATAATAATTGTTAATAGAGGATTAGTAGGAATGAAATTTACTGCAAGTCAAGAATCATTACTTGGCGAACTCCAGTTTCTACAAGGGGTTGCCGAGAAAAAGAAAACGATCCCGATTCTTTCAAATATTCTTCTACGGGCCGAAGGTGATTTCCTAACATTGGCGGCCACTGACCTAGAGGTCAGCCTAACAGGAGGTTGCGAGGCTCAGGTTGAGGAACCCGGTGGAATTACTGTCTCAGCAAAAAAGATTTTTGAAGTTGTTCGGTCGCTAGNAGACGAGAAGATCTCCTTCGCTTTAACCGACGGAAATTGGCTTGAAATAACTTGTGGGAATTCATTCTTTCGCCTTGTCGGGCTTACACCTAAAGACTTCCCTGAAGTCCCAGAGACCAACTTTTCTAAAGCCGAGAAGGTTAGCCACGATCTTTTTAACGACCTAATCAGCCGCACAATCTTCGCCGTTACCCACCAAGACGCACGATATGCTTTAAACGGCGCCCTTCTCGAGATTAACTCCAAAACTATTCGGATGGTCGCCACCGACGCCCACCGGTTAGCGATGGTGGAGGAAGCTTTTAGTAGCGCCGCCGAGGTAAAAGCGATAGTTCCCAAAAAGACCCTAACGGAACTACGCAACCTTGGAAAAGGGGAAGAGATGTTGTTTGCCCAAGACAAGAACCACTTATTTTTNAAGGTTGGGCACCGCGTGCTAGCTAGCAGGGTTATCGAGGGACAGTTTCCGTCCTATGAAAAAGTCATTCCGCCCCAAAACCCCCTCACCATGGTTTTCACTAAAGAGACAATGGCCGGCGCAATACGTCGGGTTAGCCTGCTCGCCAACGAGCGNTCNCGAGCGGTTAAGTTTACGTTGAGCCCTGGGGAGGTAACAGTTTCGTCAAGCAATCCAGAGCTCGGCGAAGCTGAAGAAAAAGTANCCGTTCAATACGAAGGAAGNGAACTAGAAGTCTGTTTTAACGCCCAATACATTCTTGACTTTCTTACGGCGGTTGAGGGTGAAGAGGTAGCATTACACCTCAAAGACTCGGCCAGCCAAGGACTCTTAGAACCACACAAACAGAGCAGCGAGACATCTAAATACAAGTGCGTGATCATGCCAATGAGATTATAACCTCCCCATGGTCNTNGCCTCTGTCTTAAACTCTTTGTTTTCAGCAATTTAAACTTCTTNTCGCTAGCCTAATTCGGCTCGAAAAAAATACCTTAACAAGGTATACTTNAGGCCNCCCCCNGAGACANACAGGGACAGGTCTACGTGTATGGTGGTCTCAAAGACGAAGAAAAAGAAGGTCACCAAACAGGCACCCACCAAGAACGTCACCAACAATTATGGCGCCGACGAAATAGAGGTCCTCGAGGGGCTCGAAGCTGTTCGTAAACGCCCTGCGATGTACATCGGCACCACCGGCCCGGACGGTCTCCATCATCTCGTCTATGAAGTCGTCGACAATAGCGTAGACGAAGCTCTCGCCGGGCATTGTGACGAAATCATTGTCACCATCCACGTCGACGAGTCGGTGACCGTTGAGGACAACGGCCGCGGTATACCAGTCGACTTACATAAGGCAGAGAAGAAGCCTGCGGCCGAAGTCGTCATGACCATGCTGCATGCTGGTGGGAAATTCAACAAGGGTGCTTATGTGGTATCTGGGGGTCTCCACGGTGTTGGTGTGTCAGTAGTCAACGCACTATCAGAGTGGTTGCACTTAAAGATCTGGCGCGATGGCGCAACTTGGACACAGCCATATGAGCGTGGCGTGCCAACCGGACCCCTCAAGAAGAGCGGAAAGACAAAAAAGACAGGAACCAAGGTTCATTTCAAGCCCGATCCTGAGGTTTTTGACCAGATCAACACAAGCTTTGACACCCTCACGAGCCGACTACGTGAGCTTGCGTTTCTAAATAAAGGCCTACATATCCGCATCGTCGACGAGCGCTCCGATTCAGATAAAAGTAAAGAATTTATTTTCAAGGGAGGGATCGTCGAGTTCGTTGAGAACCTAAATAAGAACAAGACCCCACTTCATCGTCCAGTGAGTTTCGAAGTAGAACGCGACGGCGTCACTGTCGACGTAGCGCTTCAGTACAACGATAGCTACAGCGAGACGCTGTTGTCCTACGCCAACAACATCAACACCAAAGAGGGCGGCACCCATTTAACAGGATTCCGTGCGGCTCTAACGCGAACCATTAATGCATTCGCCGCTGAGCGCGCGAAGGCCAAGGCAAAGAAAGATACACCTTCCCTAGGGGCAGACGACTGCCGTGAAGGTCTCTTGGCGGTGATTTCAGTGAAGGTTCCCGAGCCTCAATTTGAGGGTCAAACCAAAACAAAACTAGGAAACAGCGAGGTTAAAGGGCTCGTTCAGCAGGTCGTCAATGAGCATCTTGGAGCCTTTCTCGAAGAGAATCCTTCAGCGACGAACAAAATCATCTACAAAGTCACCGAAGCGGCCAGGGCACGTGAAGCGGCCCGCAAGGCGCGGGATCTAACACGTCGCAAGGGAGCCCTCGACTCCGCGTCCCTTCCTGGCAAGCTCGCTGACTGCCAAGAAAGATCCCCTGAGCACTCAGAACTTTTTCTAGTTGAGGGAGACTCAGCCGGTGGTTCGGCGAAGCAAGGCCGCGATCGTAAGACACAAGCGGTGCTCCCATTACGCGGCAAAGTGCTCAATGTTGAGAGGGCCCGCCTTGATAAAATGCTATCAAATAATGAGATCCGCACAATCATCACGGCGCTTGGCACCGGCATCGGCGATGACGACTTCAAGATCGAAAATCTGCGTTACCACAAGGTCATCCTAATGGCTGACGCGGACGTCGACGGGAGCCATATTCGTACGCTCCTACTCACTTTCTTCTACCGGCAAATGAAAGAGCTTATTGAACGCGGCTACTTGTACATAGCGCAACCACCCCTATATAGCGTGAAGGTCGGCAAGTCTGCGAAGTACCTACCAGATGAAAAACAAAAGGCGGAGTATTTGGTATCGCGTTTCTCTGAGAAGCGGAGCGTGAAATTCAAAGGGTCAAAAAAGAACTTAGGGGGCAAAGCGCTCAAGGATCGCTTAAATAGCCTTCAGCGGTATTTCAATCGTGCGAACAATATAAAAAGACGTAAAAGATATGAAACAACCTTGCTCGAAGTTCTATGTGAGTGTGGTCTTCGATACAAGAAACAGTTCGAGGCCGCTACGGGTCTCGGTGACATCGAAAAGGCGCTCAAGAAGAAGGGTTATGCGACAGAGCGCACTAAGAACGAAGAAGATGGCTTGTACCAGTTGCTGGTCTCCGGAGAGGGTCATGATGAGCGGCCACCATTCGTGGGCAACGGACCGATGTTGGTTAACCACGAATTCATCGACGGCGCGGATTACCGCGATCTATTCACCCTGTACCGGGGGATCGACGAGTTCAATAAGCCTCCGTTTACTGTCTACAACAACGGTGACAAGGAAAAGCAGTTGTCGAGCAAGGAAGAGCTACATCGTCACCAGACGATGGCCGCGCAGAAGGGCATCACTCTGCAGCGCTACAAAGGTCTCGGCGAGATGAACCCAGAGCAACTCTGGGAGACCACAATGGACCCCACCCGCCGCCGCTTATTGCAGGTGAAAGTCGAAGATGACACAGAGACAAGCGAAATCTTCACCAAGTTGATGGGTGAAAAGGTGGAGCCCCGGCGAGCGTTTATCGAAGAAAACGCGAGTAAAGTCGAGAACCTAGACATTTAATGGGTGACATAGAGCACAAGATCCCGGTGTCGCT
Organism: Acidobacteriota bacterium; assembly: GCA_002722645.1. GTDB lineage: Bacteria > Acidobacteriota > UBA890 > UBA890 > UBA890 > UBA890. The sequence continues at coordinate 38,517 of PBML01000019.1, read as the reverse complement.
TCGTGAAGAGGTAGAGAAGTCCTACCTCGACTACGCCATGAGCGTCATCGTCGGCCGGGCTTTACCTGACATTCGCGATGGCCTAAAACCTGTACATCGCCGCACGCTGTTCGCGATGCAGGACCTAAAAAACTTCTACAACCAAGCGTATAAGAAGTCGGCACGCATCTGTGGTGACGTCATCGGTAAGTATCACCCGCACGGTGAGACCGCCGTGTACGACACCCTCGTGCGAATGGCCCAGGATTTCTCGCTTCGGAACCCGCTGGTTGATGGCCAGGGTAACTTTGGATCGCTTGACGGTGATCCACCGGCCGCCATGCGTTACACAGAAGTTCGCATGACCCGCCTAGCCCACGAAATGCTCGCGGACATCGACAAGAAAACGGTCGATTTCAGCGACAACTATGACGCTACGCTAAAAGAACCGATCGTTTTGCCTGCCAAATTCCCGAATTTGCTGGTAAACGGCTCCTCGGGAATCGCTGTAGGCATGGCGACGAATATCCCGCCGCATAATCTCGGAGAGGTGTGTGACGCAGCGATCGAGTTGATAAACGACCCGGACGTCGACACCAGTAAGCTGATGGAGCATATCTCCGGGCCAGATTTCCCAACAGGGGGAATCATCTACGGGGCCAACAACATCAACACCGCCTACAAAACCGGCCGCGGGGTTATCCGGATCCGCGCTCGTGCCGGTATCGAGCGTACGAAACGGAAAGGCGATTCCGTCGTCATCACCGAGGTTCCCTACCAGGTCAACAAAGCCAGGCTTATCGAACATATAGCCAACCTGGTCAGGAGCAAGAAAATAGAAGGCGTGCGAGACATTCGTGACGAGTCGAGCCGTGAGGGTGTACGCGTCGTCATCGAGCTGAAGAGCGGCGAGGAACCCGATGTCGTCCTCAACAATCTCTGGAAGCAGACCCAGATGGAGTCGTCATTCGGCATCAACATGATAGCCATCGACCGCGACAGGAACCCCAAGCTTTGTACGCTGAAGAAGCTTCTCGAGGAGTTCATTTATCACCGCCGAGAGGTGGTAACGCGCCGCACATTGTTCGAGCTTGGCAAAGCCGAAGCCCGGAAGCTCATCTTGGAAGGTTTGGAGATTGCACTCGACAATCTCGATGCGGTCATCAAGCTCATCCGCGGTTCAAAGGACCCGGCAACAGCCAAGGCCCAGATGATCAAGCGTTTCAAGATGGAACCCATCCAGGCACAGGCCGTTCTCGACATGCGGTTGCATCGCCTCACGGCGCTGGAACGCGACAAGATAACCGCCGAACTCAAGGAACTACGAGCATCGATCGAAGAGTTCGAAGCGATTCTTGCTTCCGACAAAAAGCTCTCGGCGCTGATCGTGGACGAACTGGTCGATATCAAGGACACATATGCCGACGAGCGTCGGACTGAGATCGTAGCCGAGGCGATCGACTTTACGGCCGAAGACCTTATAGCCGAGGAAGACATGGTGGTGACGTGCAGCCACATCGGCTACGTCAAGCGAACGCCGCTTAGCCTGTACCGCCAGCAGCGTCGTGGCGGCAAGGGCCGTCTTGGGGCTATCACGAAGGAAGGCGACTTCGTCGCCCATCTGTTCACGGCATCGACGCACTCCTACATCATGGTTTTCACCGAACAAGGAAAGGCGTACTGGCTCAAGGTCTACCAGGTGCCACAGGCGGGGCCGGCGTCGCGTGGCAAGGCTATTGCGAATCTGTTAGAGCGTCTCGACCGCGAGGAAAAGGTGGCGGCCATCCTGCCGGTCAGCGAGTTCAGTGACAAGCAATTCCTTGTTTTTGCCACCGAGCAAGGCCTCGTGAAGAAGACGCCGCTCATGGACTTCTCCCGCCCGACGATCGCTGGGATCATCGCTATCAAGGTCCAGGAAGGTGACCGACTGCTGTCGGTGAAGCTCACCGACGGAAACCAGAACATTTTCTTGGGGACTTACTTAGGCAAATCGATCCGATTCCCCGAGAAGCAGTGTCGTGCAATGGGCCGTAACACAAGGGGCGTCAAGGGCATCCGACTTGCCGAGGCTGATGTGGTAGTGGGGGTCGACGTCGTCGGAGAGGCAGGCGCCATCCTCACGGTTACCGAAAACGGTTACGGCAAGCGCACAGACGTCAACAAGTACCGCACACAAAACCGTGGTGGCAAGGGGCTCATCGACATCAAGACCAGCCCGAGGAACGGTCCGGTGGTCGGGCAAAAGCTTGTCGACGAGGACGGCGAGGTGATGGTTATCACCTCCGCGGGCAAGCTTATTCGCACCAGCGCGAAGGGCATCAAGGTGCAGAGTCGTAACACGCAGGGCGTCAAGGTCATCAGTCTAGGGGAGGGCGACCGCGTCGTATCGGTGGCACGGCTACGTGAGGCGGCTACGTAAAAGCACCGCTGCAAGCATGTGACAAGATAACGGCTAAGTCTTTCCAGGCCCCAGCGTGTTGCAGCCCTAATCCGGCACTTCCAGCTTGGCGAATTTTGCGATAACAGTCTTGGTCCCGGTCTTCCTGAAACGAACTGTCAGTTTAAGTTTTTCACCTGAGCCGCTGGTGACAGTAATCTTGCCGGGCCCGAAAGTCGGATGGACAACGGTGCTGCCTTCCAACAGATCGGTTGCTATTGCTGGTCGTGTGGAGCCGGTAAACTTGACTGGAGCGGTTTTATTGGGGGAAGCGCGCAAACTATCATGCGCTGGTTGCTGTCTGTACGCAGGATTGTTTGACCGTTTTCGTTTGCCGGTTCGGCCCCCTAAGCCGCTGAACGAGTTCGGAACGTAGTCTTTAGATCCCGCCGCGCGAGGGTTGAGGTAGTCGCGCACAACAATGAGTCTCGGGTCGATCTCGCTGATAAAGCGTGAAGGTTCCAGCCAACGCTCGCGCCCATTAACGCGGCGGCTGCGAGCGGCGCTCAGAAACAACCGCTGGCGGGCCCGCGTCATGCCGACGTAGCAGAGTCGGCGCTCCTCCTCGACGTCACCGCCAGCGAGCGAGGTCGCATGGGGGAATAGCTCCTCCTCCATCCCGGCGAGGAACACAACGTTAAATTCCAATCCCTTCGCTGCGTGTAAAGTCATTAGTCGCACACCTTCGACTCCGTCCCGGTCCGTATCGGCATCAGCGAGAAGGGCGAGACGGTCGAGAAACGAGCGCAGTTCATCGAATTTCCCAGGTCTGTCGCCGCTGGCGTTAACATCATCGGCACCATGCTTAGTTGCAGGTCTCTGGACTTCGGTCTTACTGGTTGCGATTTCTGCCCCGTCTGAAACGATCTCCTTGGCAGCTGACGCCAGCTCACCCAGGTTGCCGAGGCGGTCATCGGTGTTCTCCCCGCGCTCCAAGAGCGCTGTGTAGCCACTTCTCTCTATGGTTGTACCGATAAGGTCGGCCACCGGCTTCTTCGCCGCCACGCCGCGCAGAGAGGAAAGGAGGCGCCCGAAAGCGAGCAGCCGTTCTGCGATGGCAGGGGAGAAACCGGCTTCCCTGAAAGAGCGTTCAGGTTCCGCACCGTCGGCTAATTGGCGAAGAGCCGCGGCTGCCGAGCTCCCGGCCGTGACGTTGCCCAGCGCCGCTATCGTTTTCGGGCCGATGCCCCGCGAAGGTGTGGCGATGGCCCGGCGCAACGCCAGGTCGTCGTCGCGAACCAGAAGCTGCAAGTAGGCAAGCACATCACGCACTTCCCGCCGGGCGAAGAAACGCTGACCGCCGACAACCCGATGGGGAATCCGCTTACCAATGAAAACCTCTTCGATCTGTCGGGATTGCGCATGGGTACGGTAGAGGATTGCAATATCGGACAGTTTGGCGGTATGCATTTCGCTGATTCTGCGGGCGATCCACTGGGCTTCCTCGCGGTCAGTAGCGCACTGCACGAAGATGGGAGATTCACCACCCTCACGCTCGGTCCACAGGCTCTTGCCAAGCCGTTGGCGGTTGTTGGCAACCAATGAGCCAGCGGCCGACAAGATCGGTTGGGTTGAGCGGTAGTTTTGTTCCAGCCGCACGACGCTGGCGCCGGGGAAATCGTTCTGGAAGTCGAGCACATTGTTGAGATCAGCGCCGCGCCAGCGGTAGATACACTGGTCCTCGTCACCCACCACCATCAACTCGCTGTCGTTGCCAAGCAGTGTCTGGATCAGCCTGTATTGGATACGATTTGTGTCCTGGTATTCATCGATTAGCAGTTGCTGGAAACGGGCGGCAGTGTGCGCACGAAGGGGTGGATGCTGCGCCATTAGGTGCAACGGCAGAACAAGCAGGTCATCGAAGTCCACGGCCCCGGCAGCACGCATCGCCGCGCGGTACTCTTTCCATACCCGACCGGCGACCCTTCGATCGTAGTCTTGGTTGGCCGAGTCCCAGGACGAAGGGTCCTCGAGGCGGCTGACAGCGCGACTACAAAGGCTGAACATACGACCCGGGTCATGGTCACGGGTGCTGAGGCGCAGAGCTGATTGGCATTGCTTCCAGACGGCTAACGATGCATCGTGGTTATAAATGGTAAAACCGCTTGGGGGAAGCCAAGCGTCGCCTTTCCCTCCTGCCTTGCCAGCGTCGCGTAGCGGCGAACCGGAGGCACCAGTGGCACTCGAGAAAGCCTCCTCCGTCCACTCGCGCAGCAACCGCAAACCCATCGCGTGAAACGTCAACAACCAGGCTTCACTCTTCCCTGGGCCAAGCAAGCGACGGACACGGTTCCGCATTTCCCCGGCCGATTTGTTGGTGAATGTAACGGCACAGATTTTGGCCGGGTCAATGTTCCGTTCCGCGATGAGCCAGGCAATGCGGTGGGTTAAGACCCGAGTCTTACCGGAGCCAGCGCCGGCGAGGACCAAACAGTGACCGCCTCTGTGAGTCACCGCCTCAAGTTGCAACGGGTTCAATTCCGCAAGGAAGGAGGAGGCCGGAGCAACATCTTCGCGTGAAGATCCAGGGCTAGTCTCGAACAGGACAGGGGGCTGCGGGTCATTCACCCGCCTACTCTACCGTGACGCTCTTCGCGAGGTTACGGGGCTGGTCCACATCGCAGCCGCGGTGCACGGCTATGTGGTAAGCGAGCTGCTGGAGGGGAACAGAGCACAGAATCGGTGCCAGCTCTGGGGCGCACGNAGGGACTTCGATAACAGCGTCAGCTATGTCCGCGATCCGGGTATCACCGTCTGTTACCAGTCCGAGAAGGTAGCCTTCGCGGGCGCGCACCTCCTGCAAATTAGAGAACATTTTTTCATACCAAGGCCCCTGCGGCGCGACCCCCAAAACCGGCAACCGTTTTTCAATTAGTGCGATCGGACCGTGTTTCATCTCACCCGCTGGGTACCCTTCCGCGTGGATGTAGGAGACCTCTTTTAGTTTCAAAGCACCTTCAAGAGCTATGGGGTAGAGCATGCCTCGGCCGAGATAGAGGAAGTTTTGCCGGTCCGACAGCCGATGCGCCAATTCNACGAGCTTGGTTTCTTGCCGGAGCGTATGCTCAATCGCCGTGGGGATGTGGGCGAGTCCCTCGACCCGGGCACGGATTTCATCAAGCGACAGTGTTCCCCGCAGTTGTGCCAAGCGCAGTGCGAGCTGGTAGAGACAAGCAAGCTGCGTAGTGAAAGCCTTGGTCGAAGCAACACCTATCTCCGGGCCCGCGTGGGTGTGAATGACTCCATCCGCCAAACGTGTCGCCATCGACCCAACGACGTTGCAAATTGTCCACAGCGATGCGCCTTTCGCCTTGGCTTCGCGCATAGCCGCGAGAGTGTCTGCGGTCTCCCCTGACTGCGTAATCGATAGCGCCACCGCGTTATCCGGCACCAAAGGGTCGCGATAACGGAATTCGCTGCCGTAGTCGACCTCGACTGGAAGCTGGGCGAGGTTTTCAATCCAGAATTTTCCAACCAAAGCAGCATGCCAAGAGGTTCCACAAGCAAGAAGAAACAACTTCGACAAGGAACTAGCCGTTTTCCCGTCGAGTACCTCGCCGGCGATCTCCAGCTCCGGGAAGTCTACCGTTCCAGCTCCGCGCTCCAGGCGCCCCACTAAACTGTCCCGCACCGCCTCTGGTTGCTCGTTAATTTCTTTGAGCATGAAATGCCGGAACCCCCCTTTTTGAGCGGTTACTGGGTCCCAGGTGATCTGCTGAGGCTCCGCCTTTACGGGGTTGCCGGCCAAATCGGTGAGCTTTACTTCTTCGGGGCTAATTGTGGCGACTTGGCCATCGTCAAGGAAGATCACTCGACGCGAGTGAGAAAGGATTGGAGTGACATCTGAGGAGATAAACTGCTGGCCGTTGCCCAGTCCGACAACAAGAGGTGGGCCCTGGCGCGCAGCAACTATTTTTTGCGGATCGTCTACAGCCATCGCAGCGATGGCATAGATACCAGCGAGGTCTCCAAGAGCTCGTCGAACCGCGCATTCCAAGTCACCCTCGAAATACTCGGAAACCAAATGGACGATTGTTTCCGTGTCGGTATCAGTGACGAATTGATGACCGGAAGCTGTTAAACGTTCCCGCAGCGCCAGATAGTTTTCGATGATGCCATTGTGCACCACGACAATCTTGCCCGCGGAATCCCGGTGCGGGTGGGCGTTTTCCTCAGAGGGCACACCGTGTGTAGCCCAGCGTGTGTGCCCGACGCCAAACGAGCCAGCTAGCGGCTTGTTCTCAAGCACCGCTTCGAGATTCTCGAGTTTGCCGGCGGCACGGCGCACCTCAAGTGAGCCATTCATATTTACCACGGCGAGCCCAGCAGAATCATAACCTCTATATTCCAGTTGCTTGAGCCCGCTGACGAGAATCGGCACGGCGGGCTTGTTGCCCACGTAGCCGATGATTCCACACATCTGTTTAGTCCTTCTTCTTAGTCCATCCAGCTTTGTTGACTTGACGGCCGCGCCCTAAGGCAAGGTCGCCGTCGGGTACATCTTTCGTGACCGTCGACCCTGCAGCGACGTAAGAGTTCTTGCCGACCCGCACCGGGGCGACTAGCGCGGTGTTGCTACCGATGAAAGCGCCGTCGTCGATCACCGTCTTGTGTTTCTTGGAGCCGTCGTAGTTACAGGTGATCGTCCCGGCGCCTATGTTTACATTTTCGCCGATATGGGCGTCGCCTAAATAAGTCAAATGACCCGCCTTACTGCCTGCTCCGAGACGTGACGCTTTAGTTTCAACAAAGTTGCCGATCTTGACACCCGGGCCGATTTCCGAGCCAGGGCGCAGCCTGGCATACGGACCTAGTGTTGCCTCGGCGTCGACAGAACTCTCTTCAACAATTGTGCCATCGAGGATGGTTACGTGATTACCGATCTGGCTGTCAGTCACTCGCACACCAGAGTGAATGACGCAGCCGGCACCAACAACGGTAGACCCTTCAAGGATTGTGCCAGGGTACAAGGTAGAATCGGCACCGACGCTGACGTCGACGTCGACATAGGTGGTGGCGGGATCTCGAACCGTAACCCCAGATTCCATCAGACAGGTTAGCTTACGGTGACGCAAGAACGCCTCGGCACGAGCCAACTCAACTCGAGAGTTAACGCCATGCAATTCAGCGGCGTCGACATGCGGGATTGCACTTACGGTGGCCCCGGCGGCGGACAGGATGGAGAACACACGGGTCAAGTAACGCTCGCCTTGGTTGTTATCGGCGTCAACTTTGCCGAGAACGCCACTTAAGGCTTCGAGATCGAAACAGTAAACGCCCGCGCAAACCTCTGGTGAGGTGTCTTGGTGCGCCATGGCGTCGGACGCTTCCACGATTCCAACCAACCTGCCGTCAGGGTCCCGCAGGAGGCGACCGTAGTCGTTCGAACCTTCCGGTTTCACCGAAAGCACGGATGCATCGGCCCCCGCCGAGGTTGCTACGAAGGCCAGCAACGTCGACGATAGTATCCCGGGGCAATCCCCATTAAGTACAAGCAAGGTCCCACTGGAACTTTCAAGCGCTTCACACCCTGCGGCAACAGCGTCTGCAGTGCCGCTAGGCTGGTCCTGAACAGCAAACGCTACCGGATAGTTGGCGAGCGCGGCGCGTGAAGCCTCGTCCTTGGGTCCAACAACGACGTGAATAGAATCGGTGTCGAGCTCGCAAGCCGCCCGGACCGCGTGAACGAGCAAGGGAACCCCGCTACAAAGATGCAGCAGCTTAGGCTGAGCGGACCGTAGCCGCTTGCCTTCACCAGCGGCAAGGATCAGAACGTGCAGCGGCATGCGAGCGAATCAATCGATGTCGTCTTCGCCCTGCGGTTCCATCATCTCTTGGAACCGAGGGTTGCCGTGAAGCGGCTCGAAATCTGGATCATTGTGTGCGTAGACGCGGTTGGTCTCATTGGCTTTTATGGCTGCTTGAAGCTGTTCAGTGGCAGCCTCTTCGTCGCCTGAGATGCCTAAAGCTAGTGCACGCACGTACATTATCCGGTCGTCCTTAGGTGCCTGTTTTGCAGCGACCCCCAATATCTTAAGGGCGCCCTCGATATCACCGTCGTTGAGAAGCACAACACCGTGGTTGTACATGTCCTCGGCGGTCGTCAGATTGGGCTCCATCGTTTTGCTAGAAATGGCTGCGGACAGATACTGGCGCGCACGTAGCACCAGCCCCAGATCAGTCGGCGGATCGTCGAGAAGAGCCTGGAAATCCTTGGCGGCCTCGGAATTCTTACCGTCAAGCAGTTTCTTTACCCCAGCCTCAAAGATTTTCAGCGCTTTGGCAACTGGCGCCTGTCTTCTAGACTCCTCACGCCGTGCTTTTTCAGTTTCAGCAGCAGCACGAGTTTTCTCGAGTCTGTCCGTGCGTTCTTCCTGAGTCTCTTCGTACACTTCGATTCGTCGGTCCAATTTATGGATGCTTTCAATTGGTTCTGCGGTGGGTTCTTCGGGAACAGTGGGCTTCTTGTACTGTACAACGGGCGCGGGTTCCGGGGAGCTTATTGCCTCGGCGAGGATTGCCTGCTTCTTTAATCCCAGTCGGCGAATTTTTGACTCCATCGCTTTGGTTGTGACGCTGAAATGTTCGGCGAGCTCACCGTAAGTCTGAGTCAGATAATTCTCCCGGATATGCTCTTCTTCTTCGGTGGTCCAGTTCTTGGCCATTGGCTCTTGGAATCGAGCGGTTAAAAAATTGAAAAAGAACGTGAAAAGTGACCCATTACAAGAGTGTTTTGCAAGAAGGGTACAGGATCTTTGGATCTGGGCGCACCCGGGACCCCGTTTTCGGTCGTCGTGGCTTGGTGACCCTAAGTATCTTGACCACGGTCGGAAAGCAATTCCCGGCTGGCCCACGCTATCGTGTGCTCCCGAGCCGGGCGGGTTGGATTTACGGTGTTGGGTCCGGAGTGTACCATCGCCGCCCTATGGGAACTCTTGTAGCACTGGAAGGTATTGATGGCTCGGGGAAATCTACCCAGGCGAGCCTGCTGAGCGATCAGCTGCGTGCCCGCGGCTTTGACGCCGTCGTGTTTCGCGAGCCTGGCGATTCTGCGTTCGGTGAGAAGCTGAGGCAACAATTTCGAGATGGCCGCACCATTTCAGCAAAAGAAGAGGCGCGGCTGTTCATCGAAGACCGTCGCATCGATGTGCGCGAGAACATTCGCCCGGCGCTGGTTGCAGGCAAGGTAGTCGTAATGGACCGCTACTACTTCTCAACAATGGCTTATCAGGGAGCGTTGGGTCTCAACACGGACCAACTTCGGGAGGCCAATGAGTTATTCGCGCCAAGGCCCGACCTTACCCTGATTCTTGATCTATCTGCAGAAACGTCTGCCGAACGAATCCACGCCTCGCGGGAGTCGCCAGATTCCTATGAAGGGACAGAGTATCTTCGTCGGGTTCGGGAGCTGTTTCTTGAGTTTTGCGAAAGCGATGTGGTGACGGTTGACGCGGCGGCAGAGGTGAGTGAACTGAGCGCAGAAATCCTAAGGAAAGTGCTCGCCGTTGTGGGGGGTTGCTGACCCGTTACGTCATCCGTACGTCGTTAAAGATCTTGCTCAGATCAGCAGTTGGCTTGCCCGATGCGTCCGCGACCCTCCGCTTGTTGGGTGGCTGGGCCCGGTAGTTCTCAATCCTGGTCTCAATGCGGTCCGCAAAAGTACTGGTAGCGCGGTTGTCGAGGAACACACCAGCGGGGATTTCATCTCCCCATTCATGCACCTTGACAAGAAACTCGTTCATCTTGCCGAGCGCGGTCGCCTCATCAGCGTCTGGAGGAATGACTGGATCATAGTCGGTATCGTCGAGCCAGTAGACGCGAGGTTGGCCGCTGTTGAGGTCCTTGCCGGCATACCAATCCTTGGTGTGAAGATTGTTGTAGGTTGGACAGGGTTGCAGGATGTCCAGGAACGACAGACCGGGATGCTGGATCGCCTNGACAACTAGATCAACCACTTTCTTGACATTGTATGAATAGCCTCGTCCGATCCAGGTGAAACCCACTGACATTGCCATCATNAGCGNGTTGAGCTGTCCCTGGATATTGGGTTCGGGAAGGCTCTTGGGCTGGAGCCCCATGGCCAGGGTTGGCGCAGCTTGGCCCTTGGTGAGGCCATACACCTCATTGTTAAAGAGGATGTAAGTCATGTCGAGGTTNCGGCGGCCTGAATTAACGAAGTGGCCCGCNCCGATCCCGAGTCCATCGCCATCCCCGCCAACGCCCACAACCGTCATCTCAGGGTTAGCCAGCTTGATCCCATGGGCGAATGGNAATAACCGGCCGTGCAGCGTATGCACCCCATACACCGGGAAGAAATATGGTGCTTTGCCTGAACATCCGATGCCACCTACAACAGCGACCTTGTGAGCTTCCAGTTCGAGCTTGGCGAAGGCCTGCTGGATGGCGTTGAGGATGCCAAAATCACCGCATCCGGGGCACCAGTCATTTGGGAAAGGGACCTGGAAATCCTTGGCAGTGAGCTTTCGATCCGCAGTGGCAGTAGGCATGTTGGTTACTCGTTTGGGTTTCGGAGAACGATTTTAGTCTCGTCCGTGCCATCCATAATTGTCTTGAAAGCATCGTATAGTCGGCGACCAGACATGGGTCGACCATTGTATTTCACCACAAGTTTGTCGCAAGCGATGCCAGTGTGCTGCCGTAACACTTGGGCGAGCTGACCGGAGAAATTGGCTTCGACACCGACCAAAGGTTCAGCTGTGGCTAGGACCTCTTCCAGTTCGGCAGCGGGGAACGGACTCATGATGCGCACCTGAACCAGCCTAGCCGAGAGACTTTCTTCGGCGAGCAGATCGATAGCTTCCAAGATGGCACCCTTGTTTGATCCCCAGCTCAGAACAGTGAAAACTGCTTCGGGGTCGCCGTAGATTTGTAGCTTCTCATCAAAGGGAATTTCTCTGGCCGCTGTCTCCAGCTTCCGCATGCGCTTTTCCATTTGCTGTTCGCGGACAACTGGGTCCTCTGTGACACGCCCGTATTGGGTATGCTCGCCGCCGGTTAGCCAGTGCATCCCCCCGGCCATGCCAATCAGTGGTCGTGGCGTGACGCCGGACTCGGTCAGCGCGAAGCGCGGGTAAAGACTTCCGTGTTCGCTGGCACCGTTGGGTGAGGCAACCTCGCCACGGTCGATGCGGATTCGCTCAAGGTCGTATGGCGGCACACTCATCGTTTGGCTAGACAGCGACTTGTCTAGGATGTGGATGACGACGGTCTGGTAACGTTCGGCGTAATTGAACGCTTCTGCGGCGTCATAGAAGGCGTCGTCGAGGTCGCTCGAAGCCAGCACAATCCGTGGGAACTCGCCATGTCCTGCGTTCAGCGCGAGGAATAAATCTCCCTGCTCGCTTCTTGTCGGCAAGCCGGTCGACGGCCCACCACGTTGATAGAGCGTGATGACAAGAGGGACTTCGTTAATGCCGGCCCAGCCAAGGCCTTCGACCATCAGCGCGAAACCGGGGCCCGACGTGGCAGTGGCACTCCGGGCGCCGGTGAGCGCCGCACCAGCGGCCATGCAAACGGCGGAAATCTCGTCCTCTGTTTGCACAATCAGGACACTGCCCTCCTCACCGTTAGTGGTGGGGAAAGTTTCATGGGCCTCAAGATAGACGCTTTCGTCGGTTGCTGGGCTGATCGGATAATAGCTCTGAAAGGTTAAACCAGCCGCGATCTTGCCCATTGCAACCGCCTGATTTCCGTTCAGCAGGACGCGTGGTTCTTTTGAGCCCGACGGGGTCAACCGATGCTCGAATTTCGAGGTGTCATAAGTATCACGCACGAATTGGTAAGCCATATCGACCGCTGCGACATTCATGTCGATAATTTTCTGGCGTCCCGGCCAGGTCTTGGCTAGTGCGTCGTAGACATAGGAGCGTTGGTAATCAACCAGCGCCAGCGACATGGCGACTGCCAGAGTATTCATGGTGCGAGCAGCAAGTGCCTGTGCGACGCCGAGATGGTTCGCAAGCAACTCCACGATCTTGCCGAAGTCAGCTTCGTAGGTTTGCACGCCACGTTGCTGGGCATCTTCGAGGAGACCCCTGAGCGTTGCGGGAAGACCACGCTCCTCAAGGTAGGTGATCAGATCGTCTTTAGCGCGGGTATCCAGGTAGGTGACCGCTTGGACTTCAACTTCGGCGTCTTTGGCAGAGTAGAATAGCGCCCCTCCCTCGACCACCGAAGTGGTGTGACGGGCGAGTGACTCATCTTCAAAGGTCGCTAGAACCTGAACCTCGTCACAGTGGCTGTGTACCGGGTGGTGGGCCACACGCACATCGAAGTAGCTGTGACGACCCATTATGTTGGAGTAGTATTCGCGGCGCCCGAAGACGTTGAGACCGCCGAGAGCACAGGAACGCTGAAAAATACCTGCGGCCGTGTCAACACCGCTCCCTTGCGGTCCGCCGATGCGCCAGGCTAGTTCGTCGTGGTTACTTGTCACGGTTCCGCTCTACGACTCTTAGTGTATGTTGAGCCTATTCGGAGATAAGAGATATGGGCAGTTAAGAATTGAAGGCAGGTCGCGTACCGCATGCAGTCCACAACCCTTCTCCGAGGACCCATTGTCCATTAGAACAAGGACTCATCGAGAAAAGGAAGAGCGTAAAATTAGGACTCATTACTCAAGCTTAGACTTAAAAGGATACGGCCTTCTAAGCTACTTGGCTAGCATGCAGGACGCGGATTTTCACACCGGGACCGGTGCTTTGTAGGCGGTCCGGACGCTGCAGTTTCAGCGACTTTGGTTAGTCCTTGGACTGCCGCAGAAGGTGCTGAATTGCTTCGATGTTGGCGAGGTGACCCTCTCCGAGTGTCAAGCCGCCGTCGACTGGCAACATAGTGCCGGTTACATAAGAAGCAGCGTCGCTGACCAGAAAAATGGCCGCATCAGCGATCTCGGCTTCGGTGCCGAAACGGCCCATCGGCAATTTCTCGGCGATTGAGGCGCGCGCTTCGTCGCTGTTCCAGAGGCGACTGCCTGCTCCATGAGTATCAACGGGGCCGGGTGCTAAGGCATTCACCCTAATGCCAGCGTCAGCCCATTCGACCGCCAGCGTGCGGGTCAGTGACAGCACGCCGGCCTTAGCTGCAGCCGAATGAACCGTCAACGGTCCAGCTCCGGTTGCGTAGGTGGCAAGTACATTGAGGATGTTGCCGCCACCCTGGCCCTTCATGTGTTTATAGACGGCGCGTGAGCAAAACCACGAACCGTCTAGCACTATACGGGTGACCGCCTTCCAACCGCCCGGGGACAGGTCTTCAGCACGAACTAGAAAGTTGCCGGCAGCGTTGTTGACCAAAACGTCAACGCGGCCGAAATGTTCGATCGCAGTATCAACCATGGCCTCGACTTGGTCCGGCTCACGGACATCGCACACCAGCGGTAGTGCCTCGATTTCTTCTTCGCGGAGCGTCGCAGCGCCATCTTCGACATGCTCGGCGCTGCGGCTGGCAATCACCAACTTGGCACCGTTGGCGCCGAACGCTCGCGCCGTTGCCAAGCCCAGCCCAGTGCCGCCGCCTGTGATCAGCGCCACCTTTCCTTCAAGCAAGTTGTCGGAGAAGAAACCCATGAGGCAAGAAGCTTAACAGGGACCAGAAGAAGCCCTGCGCAACCCGCAACGCGCTGTTCAAAACAACGAAGCAATTTATAGGATATGATATTGTAATAATATTATTGTGATATCACTCTAAAGAAGAAGGTCAACATGGTCACAGAGAATAAAAAGCAGGCGCCCAACGGTATCGTCGTATTGCTAACCCTTCTGGTTGTAACGGCGGTTCTCGTGTACGCCCTAGTCGCGGATATACGCGACAATCTGCAAATCGGTTTCTTAGGACTCGGGATTATCTTGTCCCTGCCGGTAGTCGGGTTTCTCTACGCAGGGTTTTTCACGGTTAACCCGAACGAAGGTAGAGTGCTGCAGTTCTTCGGCAGCTACATCGGTACGGTGCGAGATCCGGGCCTGCGTTGGGCGAACCCTCTCTATACAAAGAAGCGTGTCTCCCTGCGGGTGCGCAACTTCGAGACCAGCAAGCTTAAGGTTAACGACAACCGCGGCAACCCCATCGAGATCGCCGCCGTGGTTGTTTGGAAGGTCATTGATACTGCTGAGGCCGTCTTCGAAGTTGACGACTACATCAACTACGTACACGTGCAGAGCGAGGCGGCGGTGCGCAACTTAGCGACCAACTACCCCTATGACGCTTTCGAAGAGAACGAGGTGTCAATGGTTGGGCACCTGCCCGAAATCTCTGAACACCTCAAGAAAGAGAACCAGGACCGCTTGACCACGGCCGGTATCGAAATCATCGAATCTCGAATCTCGCACCTCGCATATGCGCCGGAGATTGCCCAGGCGATGCTTCGTCGCCAGCAGGCGGCAGCTATTATCGCGGCGCGCCGTAAGATCGTCGAAGGCGCTGTGGGGATGGTCGATCATGCACTTGGAGAACTCTCGGCAAAGGAAATCGTCGAGCTCGACGAAGAACGTAAAGCGTCAATGGTGTCCAACCTTCTAGTCGTGCTTTGCAGCGAGAGCGAAACCCAGCCTGTAATTAACACAGGCAGTTTGTACACGTAAAAAGTCGCTGGTCGGAGGCCCGCTTGAAACGCTTAGCCAATCAACTCTCGTTTCCGGCTGTGTCTCTCACAAGAGCGCCAGGATTATCATAAGTGTCTAAGCGAAAAGCTTTTCTTCTAAGGTTGGATCCAAAGGTTCACGATGCTCTCAGGCGGTGGGCCGATGACGAGCTNCGCAGCCTCAACGCGCAAATCGAGTTTCTGTTGCGCAAGGTATTGATCAACCACGAACGCTTTAAAAACNAAAGCAAGGGAGAACAAAGGGAAAAGTAGTAATACTGCGCTATCCTAATCTTTCCGACCCTTATGCAGTGGGACCCGCTAAGGAACACGCTAATGGCGATATTAGGAATTCATTTAGTAAAGAAAAAAATGTGGAAGACTCTCTNGATTCTATTAGGAATTAGTGTCTTCTCAGTGGTAAATAGGAATCATGCTCCTGTAGAGAGGACGAATACTCGCGGTACCTTCACTGTTCTCATGATCANCGCTCTGTTTCCATCGTGAGGTAGTCGATAAGCAGCGCCGCCATCGCCTTCATCCCGATCGGGACTGACGAGTCATCGGCCATAAANGTGGGGGTATGGTGACCGCCTGACGTCGTTCCTGGAACGACCTGTCCGAGCCGGAAGAAGAAGCCCGGAATTTCGTTGGCGTAGTATGCGAAGTCCTCGCCGCCCATTACCGGATCGAGGGCGACTACGTTTTCGGTACCGACGATACGCTCAAGCGTNGGCCGCATCGCGGCGCCGAGATCCTCGTCGTTGATCGTCGCCGGCGAGCCGCGCTCATAGTCGAGGGGGTAGCTGCCACCGCCGGCGGCGGTGATGCCGGAAAAAATCTGGTGCATGCGACTTTCGACAACGTCGCGAATCTCTTCGTCGTAGGTGCGTACCGTACCCTCCAGATGGACTTCCATCGGTATGATGTTGAAGCGCTCGCCGCCGCGGATAATGCCTACGGTTATGACGCTGGGCTCGAGCGCCGGTAGAGTGCGTGAACGAATCGTTTGTAGGGCCGTTACCGCCTGTGCTGCCATCACCACCGGATCGATACTTAGATGGGGGTAGGCACCGTGGGCCTGTTTTCCCTGGATCTTGGCGATGAAGTGGTCCACGGCAGCGAGGGAGGGACCTGGCGTGTAGCCGAGTTTGCCGACATCCATTTCGGCGAGGGCGTGGAGTCCGAAGATAGCGCTCGGCCGCGGGTTCTCAAGGACGTTTTCGGCGATCATCAAGTCCGCACCGCCCTCCTCCCCCGGAGGGGCCCCCTCTTCGGCGGGCTGGAAAATGAACTTCACCGTCCCGGGCAATTCATCGCGCATCGAAGCGAGAACCGACGCGACACCCATCTGCACCGCAGTGTGGATGTCGTGGCCGCATGCGTGCATGACCCCGACCTCCTTGTTGAGGTAAGTCGTTCGCACGGTTGACTTGAATGGGTACGGAGTTTCTTCGGTGACCGGGAGGGCGTCCATATCAGCACGGACTGCTACAACCGGTCCTGGCCGCCCACCTTCCAGGATACCCACCACTCCGGTGTGGGCGATTCCGGTCGTGACCTCGATTCCGAGCGACCGCAGATGTTCGGCAACGAGTGCCGCGGTCTCGAATTCACGGTTGCCGAGCTCTGGGTTCTGATGGATCTGGTGACGGTACTCGATGATCTGGGGAGCGAACTGATTGACTGCGGCAACAATACGATCATCGGCTTGTTGCTTAGCAGCAAACGTCGAGCCGGAAGCGAGCAGCAAAATCCCCGAAATTACGGCAGATGCGCCAAACAATGTACGCGATCGGAAGGATGCCAAATGCATGGAAATCGACCATTTCTTTGTCATCGAGGAGCATCGTATGAACGCAAGCAGGTCACGCAGNTCCTGCTGGCAGGCTATGCCAAAGCCTGCTGGCTTTTCGTTCGGGGCACCTCGTGTTTCGCGTGATTGGGTACAAATGTTTTAAGACTTTCGATAATCGCAGAGGCCTCGTCTGGATACCAACGAGACTTACAGAGAAAAGCCCCCGGGTTTGCGACCCGAGGGCTTTCTTACAGCTCCTGAGGCAGGACTTGAACCTGCAACCCTCCGGTTAACAGCCGGATGCTCTGCCAATTGAGCTACTCAGGATCCTGAAAAGATTCTTGGCGGGCCGCTGAGAACCCGTGTCACATCAAAATTAGCATCGCGGGGGACTGCTCTCAACCATGAGTGAATCCAGGTGGCGTTGGGGCACNGTGTTACGACCGCGTGGAGTTTTCTAGAGTTCGCGGCGCCCCTCCAGTGACCGCGCCATGGTGACCTCGTCCGCGTATTCAAGATCACCCCCCACGGGAAGTCCAGTGGCGATACGAGAAACAATAACGTTGAGTGGCTTGAGGAGACGCGCAATATAAGCCGCGGTGGCTTCACCCTCTACGGTTGGGTTGGTGGCGACGATTACCTCGCGAATGGTGCCTTCCTTTACGCGGGTGAGAAGCTGGGCCAGGTTGAGTTCATCAGGACCGATACCGTCAAGGGGGGAAAGAACGTGGCCGAGCACATGGTAGCGGCCAGGGAAACGGGTTGTACGCTCAATGGCTCCGACATCGAGGCTTTCCTCGACGACACACAGAAGATCATCTTGGCGACGCGGATCGGCGCATAAAGCGCACGGATCCTCGTGGGTCAAGATGTTGCATATGCCGCAAGGCCGGACACTGGATCGGACGGCACGAATCGACTCCGCCAGCCGGTCGGCCTGGTCCTGGGGTACCTTCAACAGATAGAAAGCTACCCTTTGTGCCGTCTTACGGCCGATACTCGGCAGCCGGGTTAGTTCTTCGATGAGAACGGCGACCGGTCCTGAATCTTCGAGCGCCACGGCTCCTTAACCCATCATCCCGGGCAGGCCCATCCCGCCCATGATTCCACCAAGCTTCTGCTGAATTTCCTCGTCAACGCGTCTTGACGCTTCGTTGATGGCAGCGACCACAAGGTCCTGCAGCATCTCGATATCTGAAGGGTCCACCACGTCGGGATCGATGTTTAGCTCCAAGAGNTCTTTTTGCCCATTCACTGTCGCGGTTACAGCGCCTCCACCGGCAGTGGCCGATATGCGCATCTTGCTAAGGTCGCGCTGAAACTCATCCTTCATCCGCTGGGCTTCCTCAAGCACCTTCTTCATTTTCGTGTTGATCATCGGCCGCACCTTTTAAACGTCTTCGACATCAGTCAGGTTTCCTCGCAAGGCGTCGACAAAATTCTTGACCATTGCTTCTCCCTGTGCGCGTTCCCAAAGCTGGTCGTTCCGCTCGCGAGGCGGGTCTTTGGGTTTCAAGTTTTCCGCAACCGGATCGTGACCAGCTGCGTCGGCACTGACCACATTGCCACTCTCAGAAGGGCTTTTCAGAATGGATTCTGTCCCATTACTGGTTTTAACCTCACCCGAGGGTGGTGTTTCAACCGGAGACGGTCGGGCAACTGGCGGTGCGACGGCTAGCCCACGATCGGCAGGTGTTGTGAAACCCGCATTTCTATTAGGTCCATCGACCTTCTGGCTTATCGACGCGCTGTCATCGCCCTCGTTGCTTTCCTGCTTTCCTGTCTGCTGAGGGCCAGAGCCTCCCGAAGGCCCACCGCCAGACTCAGATCGCAGCTGCGAAACTAGTTCTTCAATTGGTTCTAACCGTGGCATACGGGCCAACCGGCACAAAACCATTTCAAGCTGATAACGCGGCACTTCAGATTGTTTAATTTTGTACTCACTCCCCGAAAGAAGGGCGAAAGCGCGGTCGAGATCATCGATCTTGAACATGGCCGCTTGCTCCCGGAGGCGTGCAAGATCGTCTTCAGGAAGGTGAAGGATTTCTCCAGCCTTTTCGATCGTTGCTACCACTAGTAAAGCTCTAAGGTGGCCAAGAAGGTCGAGAGCAAACTGATGCAAATCGGTGCCTTGCTCCACCATCTTGTTGACGAATTTGAGGATTCCAGCAAGATCCTGCTCGGCAACAAGTTTGGTGGCGCCGAACAGAAGCTCCCGATCGACCATCCCGAGCAGGCTTGCCACAGTTTCGTCATCAACTTGGTCCCCGCCGAAGGCAATAAGCTTATCGAGAAGGCTCTGGGCGTCACGCAGGCTGCCATCAGCAGCGATCGCTACTATCGCCAGGCCGTCGTCGGAAACACTGACGTTTTCCACACTGGCGATTCGTTGAAGTTGACCAGTGATCTCCGCCTGGCTAATGCGTCCAAGTGGATAGTGCTGACAACGTGAAAGGACGGTCGGCAGGATCTTGTGAGGTTCTGTGGTTGCCAGCATGAAAACAACATGTGGCGGTGGTTCCTCGAGGGTTTTTAGCAACGCATTGAAAGCATTGGTCGACAGCATGTGTGTTTCGTCGATGATGAACACACGGTAACGGTCACGCAAAGGCGTATACCGGGCCACCTCATTAAGCTGGCGGATTGAATCCACCCCTGTTTGCGAGGCCGCATCGAGCTCGACAACGTCGAGGTTGCGACTCTCCTCGATCTCGACACAGGCCGTACACTCGCCGCATGGCTCGGAAGTGGGCACGTCGGTTTTGCTGCAGTTAAGCCCCTTTGCTACCAGACGTGCAATGGTTGTTTTCCCGACCCCCCGGATGCCCGAAAAGCAGTAGGCATGTGCCACTCTGCCTTGGTCAAGGGCGTTGCTCAGGGTCCGGACGATTGCTGATTGGCCGACGACCTGGTCGAATTTCTGTGGTCGCCACTTACGCGCCAGGACTTGGTAGTTGCCGTCTGTCATAGAAAAACCGAAAAACTTNCTTCAATCCACAAAACCGGCCGTGCACCACCCATCGAAGCCAACACAAGGTCGGACGCGCCTAGGGACATCCGCCGGGTTGGTCTGTGGCACCTGCAGGTGCCTACTTACCGCTGCTCCCTCCCGGGCCTGACGGGGTTCGCAGGTCTGCACCGCACAGGGCCCGACGCCGTTTTTTCCCATGGCGATCCGAACACGAGCGCTAAACACCTCAGGGTGGAATTCGGTCCTGCTAGAGCGGGTTGCAGGTTCAGGGCACCGCTAACTCCCCACCTAGCACGGCCAAAACTTGGAAATCACAGTGAACCACGATGGTGCCACGCTCTCCGAGGGGCCTCAAGGTTGGAACCACTCCGGTAGCGAAACAAAATAGAGATTGACCCCCCAAGGAGCACCAGCGGACGTCAAGTGAGTGGAGCAGACTCAGCGGACGCTAGGTTCTTCGCGAATTGGAACAGGTCGTCGACGCCGGTCAACCATGCTGACGATGAGCAACCATGACAGCGGAAGCGCGACTAGCAAGTAGGTGAAATAACGGCCGTATATTCCATCTGGTCCGTAGGGCTCGGTNGCCCAGTGCAGTGTTTCGCTGTACGGAAATATGTGGGCCTCGGTGAGNTCATGGAAACCGTAGATGATCAATTGGCCGACGAANATTAGCAGGAACACNCCCGTGACCTGGAAAAACCGCGCCAGGTTGACCCGGTGACCATGTTGAGACCAAAGCCAAGCGATAAATGCGGCCAGCAACGTTCCGGCANCAGCGCCCAGGATTAGCAGCCCCGAGTTGGCCACCTGGAAGATCAGCGCGTTCATCAATAGTGCGGTTTCCATTCCCTCTCGGGTAACCATCAGGACCGTGAATCCGAACACGCTGAAAAATGCGGCCGTACCATCAAGCGCCGCCGCAACCTCGATCCGCCCCTCAATGTTTCTTTTAAGGTGCTTTGCCGCTCGCCACATGTGCACGATCATCCAAGTGACCATCCCAGCTGCGGCCAGCGCCAAAATCCCTTCCCAGAGTGCAGCGTTAGCGGCGCGGGAGAGGAGAATACCCGCGATCACGCTGATCACCATAGAGATAGCAATACCCAAATATACGGCGGGAACTAGCTTGTGGCGCTGAGTCTTGCGTAGGTACGCGAGGGTGATCGCAACGATCAAGAAAGCCTCAAGGCCTTCGCGAAGAGTAATGACGAATGCGTTGATCATCAGGGGCGTAGTGTAATTCAACGAGGTAAGTGTTCGGGCTCAGATCCTGCGACTGAGTCTCAATCATCGTACTTGAGAAAAACAAGAATGACAAGTCAGGTATTCTGGGAGGGCGAAGGAGTCCTGGGGACCTGGCCGGCATAGCGACATTGGACACCAATTGGTAGGGCAAGAAAAAGGCGGAGAGGGTGGGATTCGAACCCACGGTACGGGGATTACCCGTACACACGCTTTCCAAGCGCGCTCCTTCGGCCTCTCGGACACCTCTCCACGATGCTGCCCCACGGTCGCGGAGGGCGCGCGTATGCGGCAAGACCTCGGGTGGGTACTTTAGTTTTTTTAGGGTGTTGCCTGCTGCCCACCGGTCGCCTGCGCCGTGATTCCGCCGTAGTGATTGGCGAGAGCGTACCCTCCGAAGAAAACGCCAGCGTAGAACAGGTCACCAGCCATCGTGTTGAACAAGTAGGGCAGCGCCATTGTGTAGCAGAGAACAAGACCTTGCAAAGTCGGTGAGTAAAGTGTTCCCATGGCCCATTCGCCGAAGTTTGAGACAATAAAGAGAATCATCGACGAAGCCAGCGANCCNNCGANCACTCGCGTTGTGGTGACCCCGCTGCGNAACAAAACCCTGCCCACCATAGCGATGAGAATGAACGAAGCGTAGACAAAGGGCATCGTTACGTGATGGCCGATGAAGAAGTCACTAATTGCCAATGCTACGAGCGGTGCGATGAAGGCGCTGCGTCGGGAACCGTGTGCGGCACCGAAGAGGGCCATTCCGCCGATCGGCGTGAAGTTAGGAAGATGGGGTAGCAGTCGGGCGATCACGCCAACAGGGATCAGCAAATAACTCATGGTCGAATTCCGTTTCAGCGGAGCCACAGGCTCAAAGTTGATTTCGTTCAGGACCTCTGAATCGTACCGGTGCGGGGGAAGGGGAGCAAGATGCATTGAGTCACGGGCTCGATTCGCGAGACAGGAACCAACCTAGTCGACCCGCTACCCTGATTCATGCTGTTCCCAAATCGGTCGCGCTTGGAATCCCGGGGGGCCCTGTCGCCAGCCGGACGGCCCTGAGGACCGATTCGGATACGGCGGCCGCAGCCGACCCCTATTGACCGAGGCAATTTACACAGAGGGGATAGCTGCGCGCACCGTCGCTAAACTGAAGTCGGCAGCGTGCTTTGGGTGGCGGTGAAGTAGACTCGGTCATGTCGAGGGACCAACCATCTCCCCGGGGTGAAGGCAGACAACGGAGACAAACCATGCTGGCTTCAAAGAATTTGTGTATCAGGGGGAGCTTGGCCGCATTGCTGCTGATCCTCGCGGTTCCGGTCCAGGCAATTTCTCCAGTGGTAGAAAGCGAAACGTATCTGGAGATCGAGACAGAGACCGCTGGCGAGATGGCCAGCATTAGAATCTGGCTCAGCCCCAACGCCATACGAATTGATGCTGACACCCAGGGTGGAGTGTCGGTTATTTCGGTCGGCGGAGATGACGGTAAGTTACTGATGGTTATGCACCAGCAGAAAACCTACATGGAATTTGCTGCTGCGATGATGGCGAGCATGGCCGGAATGTTGGGGCAGATGCCGCCGGAGACTGAAGAAGAGCTAGTCGAGGCCACCCAGCCGACCTTAACGCGCACTGGCAACACTAAACAGGTTGGCGAATGGGCTGCCTACGAAGTGCTCGCCCAGAACCCCGGAGAAGATGGGGGAATGTTCATGTGGTTTTCTCAGGACGTGGGAGCTGACTTCCGCACCCTTGCCGAGCAGATCCTGACATCAATGTCATCGTTATTGAACAGTCCAATAATGAGCATGATTAGCATGGCAGGTGGCAGCGACCCCGGGTTGTTTGATGAAATCCAGGCACAGCTCGAAGCTGTCGACATGCCNGACGGGTTTCCGGTACAGATCATTTCCAGTGCCGACGGCATGGAGCGGACCAGTACGCTGAAGGCGATCGATCAGGATGCCACCTTTGACACAGCCACCTGGGAACCNCCGGAAGGCTACACAAAAATGAGAATGCCATTCGGNCGATGACAGGAATTCCGGGGAAGNTGGTGCACTTTTGCAGATTGGACCCAACCTCTCTTGTCTACGTACTGAAAGTTGTTGACACTTATGCAGTGGCTGCTAGTGTAGGCGAGGCTCAGGTGAAACCCACGATTGAGCGAAGCTGTCGGAGGCCCCGCGTGAATGTAAACGACTTCGCGGGAGGCGATCGTGGAGATTGCCTGGGCTGTTTCTTGTGTGCACCATGCGCTTGATCCTTGTCGGCTTTGGCACCGTGGGTCGGGGTGTTGCTGAGAGCTTGTTGGCGTCTGAACCTGAACTGTTGGTTGCGGGGGCCGAACCGCGTGTTGTTGCAGTCGTTGATCCTGTCGTTGGCAGCGTGAGGCATGAAGGTGGCTTGGATCTTGGGACCTTGCTCAAGCTAGCCGATACGGGAGAATCTCTTGCCAGCTACCCCGGAGCCAAGCCGGNTGCCGANCTCAAGGAAGTGTTGGAGGCTGCCGGAGGCGATGTCCTCGTCGAGCTGACGCCCACNGATCTTCACACCGGGGAGCCTGGGCTGGGCCATGTGCGTGCTGCCCTAAAAGCTGGGTTGCATGTTGTGACGACCAACAAAGGGCCAATAGCCCTAGCTTATGATGACTTGAGAAACAGGGCGCATAAAGCGGGCGTCCAACTACGTTTCGAAGGAACTGTGCTCTCCGGGACCCCGGTCTTGAACCTCTGTGAAGCGGGACTGACTGGGGCGGGAATCCGTGAAATCCGAGGTGTCGTGAACGGCACCTGCAACTTCATACTCACGGAGATGGAAGGCGGGACCGGCTATGCCAAAGCCTTATCNAAAGCGCAGCATCTCGGTTACGCGGAAGCAGACCCCAGCGGTGATGTCGAGGGCTGGGACGCTGCGGCCAAGGTTCTGATTTTGGCGAACAGTGTCTTGAACGCGAACCTGAAGCTTGGGGACGTGAACCGCACTGGCATTACCGGGTTGACAGTCGATGATATTCAGACAGCGTGCGCGGCTGGCAAGACGTGGCGCCTTATTGCCCGTATCAGTCAGGGAGAAAACGGATGGAAAGCTAAGGTTGGCCCAGAAGAAGTCAATCGTGCGGACCCGGAGGGTTCCNTAACTGGNCCGGAGAACCTCCTGATTTTCGACACCGAAGCTTTGGGCGAGGTGACGATTACAGGCCCAGGGGCTGGCCGGCGTGCCACTGGTCACGCAGTGATTGCTGACCTTCTAGCAGTCCACCGGAGCGTGTCATGAATGCCTCGCCGGANGATGTCACTGTGGCTAGCTGTACCGAAGAACCACGCGATCAAGCAGTNCAAGTTCTTGAGCAGGTGGCCGAGTTGCTNGCCGAGTGTACCGAGACAGGGCGACTTGCGCGTGCGCACAAGCTGGCTGGCAAAGTTACATGCCAAGTCGACAAAGATGAACTCATCATCGCTGCGGTTGCCAANTACAATGTCGTTGTAGACATAACAAATCGCCGTATTCAGCACGGCTGTCGCGACTTTCAAGGGCAGGCGCGCAAGCTTTGCCTATGCAAGCACGTGGCTGCCACATTGCTAGCCCTTGAGCCTCAACGCGCCCTTTCGATTGTTCAGGAACTGGCCAACGGGGCGCGGGCACCGGCATCCGGAGTCGTGGCGGCCTGGCGACTTGAGGTGATAACTCGTTTCAGNCCCAGNGGCTAGAGTTGACAGACATTGTGAAACACTAATGCGCCTAGCTGTTACACCGACCAGCCGAGGATTTCGACTCCGCAGCGGGTNAGCTTGATACCGTCGCTGGCAACGCGCCAGAATTTTTTCCAGCCGTAAGCTCGNTCAGCGTGTACAAATGCGTCAAGAACAGCGAGTTTGACATTAGCGGAACTGGAGAGCTCCTCACGTAGCAGAATGCTTTCGCGGAAGGGTATACGTACGTCGTAACGACCGTGTAGGAGCACGACCGGGGCAGTCANGCTGCCGAGCTTGCCTCGCAGGGTAAGTTTGTCGAACGCTTCCAATACCCCGGGCGCTAGGTTGTGCCGTGCTTCCGCGTGTGCCTCAGGGTCGNNGATAGTCATGTAATCGAGCAAGTTACGACCCTCTGGGGACAATTTCTCGCGGANTTCGCCCCAGGGTGGTGCTTGGCCNCCCTTCCACGCTTCTGCTCCTGCTGAGAAGACCTCGACATCCNTCTTGTCCGGCAACCAGCGGGCTAAGCTGGAGAGGAAAACCCAACGCCCTTCCAGCTGTTTTGCGGCATCGTGCGCCGCGGGTTGNTTGTCGCCGTAACTAGCGACTCCACCGGTGGCGGTAAATTCGGATAGATGCTCGACGTCGTAATAAGNACCGATCGTAAGGATGCCGGCGAGTTCTTCGTCGCTCATTCTTGATCCAGCGAGATAGGTAGGTCCGGCNGAGTAAGACAAAGCGAGCAGTACAACTTTGTCTATGCCCGTTGCTCCCGGAATTGCTCGAGCTGCACGTAAGACCTCTTCGGGATCCTGGAAGCTCATTAATCGTTGTTTCATCCGCGGGAACTCAGGAAGAATCACNGGCATGCCCCCCCGCGCGATCGTAGAAGCGAAGGTCGGAATGCGGTGGTCTTTAATTCCGTCNTTGGTAAGGCCGTGCATCATCAACACGGCGACCCGCGCTGGTGGCCCNCCAGCTGCCGTGTACACGTCGGTGGGGCCGAAACCTTCGACCAGCGGCCCGCGCGAGGCGCACTCCACCGCATTGGATTCGTGTGTTTTGCCCTTGCCGCCCTGCAGAATCGCACCGACGAGAGAGAAGACGGCGCGCAGAGTGGCGAGCCGGGATCTAGACCTGCTCATATCCGTAAGATTCGGTCAGCGAAGCTCACTAGAATACCNTACTGGCCNACCACGTCGAACCTCCTCCGGCCNGTACTTGTTGTCATGCCCGGTCGCCACGGCTCGATGGATAGCGCGACCGTGGAGAATGTCGTGGATCTCCTGGTCCGAGAGAACCNCGAAACGACTAACTCATCATTGCGNCCCAAACTGAGTTCGTGTCCTCAAGCGAGTCGAAAAGAAAATCGGGANAGCATTCTTTGAGTTGGGATCTTGAATACACGCCGGTTGCCACTGCAATGGTCCGCGCNCCGACGGCTTCCCCACAGGAGATATCCGCCGGTGTATCGCCCACAATGACCAAGTCCTCGCATTCATGGCGCACACCGGCAAGTGTTTTTGCTCTTGTGGCGGCAATCATGGGTAGCTCGTCGCGATTTTCGCTGTCAGATCCGAAGGCACCGATCTGAAAACGCGAGAAGCCCAGGCCGGAGGCGTCCAGTTTCCGTTGTGCACCGGGTTCGATGTTTCCGGTAAGCAATCCCAGTAAGGCCTGATCGGCTTTCGATTCGATGTGATTCAAGCACTCGGNAACTCCTGGAAATGGGCGCACAACGCTCGACAGCAATTCGTTATCAAAGTGCTTCAGGTAGCGGTTCCAGAGATCCTCCAGTTTGGCCTTCACTACAGATCGTGGAATTTTGGCGTGCTCCAGTAGCTCGTAAGCGATTTGAGGGTCTGTCTTNCCGGCGAATGACACCTCGCCGATTGGTCCGGCCGTGCCGTAGACATCTATGAGAGCAGACTCGAACGCTCGACCGCTGGCACCATCTGTAGTTAGAAGGGTGCCATCAATGTCGAACAAAAGAAGCTTCTTCATAGCTGAATGAGCCTAGCAGGCCNGNTCAAGCGTGCACTTTCAAAGAGTTTGCCAGGCGCGTCCTGGAGGGCATCTCTTACACCAGGAAGAGATCGGTGGTTTCCAGAACAAAACTGGAAACTAGGAGTAGTCGATTACGGACCGGAAAATTAAATTAAGCTGAGGGAAATTGGCATCGAGGTTGGCGGTACGGCACCGCACCGTTTTTCTACGAGAGATCGAACAAGCGACTCAGTAGCATCTGAAGGGGAAATCTCTCGAGAGCTCCGGTTGCGACAGTCTGTTCGTCGAACCTCTGAACCGTGTCCCCTTCGATTCCGGTACCCCAGATCACAACGGGTAGTGGGTCGGCAGCGTGCTGCCCGCTCTCGGAGAGGGTGGCGTGGTCCGATGTNACGGCAACGCGAAGTTCACCCTCCTGAGTTTCGATCAAACGTCCTAGCTCAGAATCGACCTTTTCAANAAANTCCGCTTTGAGATCCGGTCGTCGGTCGTGTGCAGCTATGTCGGCTCCCTTGACGTGGACAATAACCAGGTCATTGTGCCGGAGTGCCTCTCCGGCCGCATCGAATTTAGCGCCAAGGTCTGTGTCGAGATTTGCGGTCATTTTGTCAGTCGAAACCGTATTTGCCCCGAGCCAAGAGGCGAGCCCTAGTAGTGTGCGGTCCCCACTGATGCAAACAAGGCGCAGTGGCAGGCCGGCTTCCTCAAGAGGGATGAGCTGGTGGATACGTCCAGCACCGCGGGTGAGAAGTGCATTTGCCGGACGCAGCCGTTGTTTCTCAAGCGCCTTGTTAATTGGGTGACTCAGAAGAATGTCACGGGCCGCCTTCTCGAACATAGCAAGGACCTGGGCCGTGTATATTGCNCGGTCGTTATTGGGATCGANAGGGCGTGGCGTAAGAGCTTTCGAGGGAAGCGTNCCNTCACCAGGGTCACTGCCGTTGATGTCTGCGGACAGCCCNTCNCCACTGAGCACAACTGCGAGCCTGTGTTCTGTGCCAACCTTGACCCGCACGTCCACCTGGCTGGAAACATCCTTGGGAAGCGATACGCAATCGATCGCTTTGGCAAGTTCCTCGGCCTCGTCNCTAATCCGTCCAGCTCGGCGGTCGANGACGGTGCCGTTACTTTCGATGGTCGCGAAGTTACCGCGCAAGGCAACGTCCCCAGCTGATAGCGTGAACCCTGCCCCGAGAGCCTCCACCGGCCCACGTTTCAGAGCCAGTGGAGATTGGCCGAANAGCGCCAGACTTCCGGCGGCCGTATCCGGGACAACGCCCGGTGCCACAGGGTCGGCGAGACCGCATAGACCCTCGGTAGCNAGCCGGTCAAGCACTGGAGTCTCCGCAGCTTGCAGCGGAGTGCGGTTACCGAGTTCACGAACAGGACGATCGCTAAGGCCGTCGATGATCAGCAGAATCGTGGGCGGTGACTCCAGCCTTGCACCAGAGCTGGCCGACAGGGAAGGTAGCCGATGTTGCAGTACCCCGGTGANTAGCTCCAGCGTAGGCACGACCGGAGGGTCTCCATGAGAGGTTTCCAGCTCCTGAACTTCATGAGCCTCGGCTTGCTGAAGCACGTATTTGTGGATTGTACGAATGTCTTCAAAGTTTTCTAGGTACCNCTCCGCACGGCGTACGCTGACCCGCGAACGGGCCAAGAACCGTGCTCGATGGACTTCNTCGTCAGGCGTCGAGAGTACCAATGGAACTTGATACGCCATGCCTTCGAGGTCAGGGAANGGGACGAGGCCGGGGACCAGATGCACACCTTCAACCACGATGCTCATGTTCTCCCGAATGGCCCGTTCAACCACGGCGCGAACCCCGACACAAACTCTACGTGCCTGTTCCTCGAACGAGGCAATTACACGGTCGGGGTGGTNGNTATCGACCGCGGNTCCTACTNNTTCCTCGCTCGGCGGCGTCTCAAGATGTTCGACGATTTCAAAGCTCGAGCTATGCAGTGCCGGCATTATCTTTGGGNTAAAGACCATCCGCATAACCTGCCGGATTGTGTCGGTCGCGTTAATTCGGTAGATGCGCAGCAACGGGGCTAGTTCCAGGGAGAGCGACGATTTGCCGCTCCCGCTAGCNCCACCGACGTAGATGACCAGCGGCCGAGGCAAAGTCCGAATGCGCCGCAAAAGCCGATAGCGTTGAGCTGATCGTGTCCCAACCTCCGCCTCAAGAAATTCGTCCACCNGGCGGGCGATCTCTGCGCTTGAAACCACTTCGAGTTTGTCGGCGNCGAGGCTGAGCTCGAGCATCGTTACCAGATCATATGCGCGGTCGAGGTCGACGCCCGCAGCGTGCATACTGCGCGCCAAAAGNCCACGGGAAAATGGTTGCTGTTGGCCGCGATAAATNACTTGAAGAGACGGGGTCGTGNCCTGTGGATCAAGAAAGCTTGACGGTACCGAGTCACCGTACATCTTGNGTAGCTGGTCCGTGATCGCTTCCNGGATTTCTGCGGTNNTCACCTCCTCCCGGTCACCGAATTGATCGCGAATGGCCCGGGCTGCNGCGTAAGCTTCTTCAAAAGCAATACCGCGTTTGACGAGGTCGTGTGTAATCATGCCGCGCAGAAATCGATGGCGGTTGCCGTCGGAATCGATAGCTAGCAAAGTCACGCGACTCTTCTCTGACGTCAACGCGAGCCGGCGGCCTTCCGCGCTTCTTCGATGAACGCCACCCACTGCGGCTGGGTTGCCGGGTCCCAGATTTTGGCTAGATCTGCCCGCGCTACGTTCTCCGCTTCGCCGAGGAGAAGTGTGCGGTACAGGTATACGAACGCGGATACACGCATGTTCGCAAAACAGTGCACAAAAACGTTACGGTCTTTATTGGCCTTCATTACATCGAAGAAAAGCTGGAGATCGCGCTGGCTCGGTTCCTCCCAGGACACTGGGATCTGGACGTACGCCATTCCTTGTTCCGTGACCAGGTAGCCTTCTAGCTGGTTTCNNTCTTCATCTGCTGGCGCNAGATTGATGACGATATCGAAGCCGGCTTTCTTGACCGCNNCGATNTCATCGTAGGTGATCTGGCCNGCTGTCCCTANGCGTTCCGAAATACGCAAGTATGCCCGCGCTCCNGCNAGCTCGGCATNAGTACCCTGCGCGATGGCTTGCGGCTCCATAAATACCGACANCAAAACGATCAAAAGCCAAGGGAACATNTTCGNCTCCATTGTCCAATCTTATATGGAACTTAGAACCTGGATCNTCTCAGNTGAGCATTGTGGGANGAANCNNATTAGGCGTTANGCGCANATGATNATCNNAGATCGTTGCAATTCAGCCACGCTCGTTTTTGTGTANCCGTTTTCCAGCAGNACTTCCAGGGTGTGNTCTCCNAGTATTGGTGCGCCGCGCTCGATNGCAGCNTGACTAGCCCCNAGNTTGACNGGAAAGCCGAGNGTNTTCACNGGACCGAGNGTCGAATGCTGAACCTCAGTGACCATNTCNCGTTCAATNGTCTGCGAATGNGNGAGCATCTCCTGAANGCTNGCNACTGGCCCCGCNGGAACTCCNGCAGCNTCGAANCGNCGCAACCANNNCTNGGTNGAGTGCTGCTTGAAGAGNGGAANCAGNACCGCGACTAATTCGTCGAGGTTCTCCATNCGNGCCNCGTTGTCGCGAAAGNGCTTGTCGTCGACGAGCTCTGGCTGNCCGACAATNTNGGGGACNTTCTCCCANNTTGCNTGGGTCGACGCNCCTANGTTGATCCAGCCATCCGAGGTNTCAAAAGCTTGATAAGGNGCGNTGAGAGGGTGNGCNGACCCCANCGGGCCNGGNGATTCACCTGTCGCCAAGGCGATGGCNGATTGCCANTATGTGTGGGTGATACCNGCCTCGTACAAAGAGGTGTCCACNCGTTGNCCNTCGCCTGTTAGCAAGCGATGGAGTATTGCNGCTACCACACCCATTGCGCCGAGAATNCCNGCGGTGATATCGGTTACTGGAACNCCACATTTNACNGGTGGNCGNTCGTCACTTTCGCCGGTGAGNCTCATCAGGCCACTGTACCCTTGAGCAATCAGGTCNAAGCCGCCAATGCCNGCGTACGGNCCNGTNCGTCCGAAGCCTGAGATCTCNCACCANACCANGCCNGGGTTGCCNCTTTTGACGCTGTCGTAACCGANGCCNAGTTGGTCNAGNGTTCCAGTGCGGTANTTNTCTATCACNACGTCGGCACCACGGATCAACCGNCGTANNANNGTCACCCCCTCGGGGCNCTTNATGTNGACGGCGATGCCNCGCTTGTTNCGGTTCAGCATCATGAANGCAGCTGACTCNCCATCAATCTCAGGGGGNACGANTGAGCGAGAAGGGTCGCCGTTGGGGACNCGCTCGACCTTGACCACATCNGCNCCCATGTCGGCAAGCATTCGGCCNCAGACTGGNCCGGCCATAATNTGNCCGAGTTCTAGGACCTTGATGCCTTCCAAAGGAGCNAANCCNNTNCCGNTCATGCCAGCGTCTCTCGGCAATNCATCCAGCGGCCTGAAAACATCATCAGTNGCCCTCGAAGTNCGGNTCGGTTTTCCCTAAAAAGGCNCGNTAGCCACGGCGAAAATCTTTCGTGCCAAAGGCCTNGTAGCTTTCATGAACTTCTTCNTCAGCCAGNGGTTTCGAGTCGGCGAGNCGGCGGATGAACTTTTTGTGCCAGCGATTAACCAGTGGGGCACNTTTCNCTACGCGTGCCGCTAGANCATAGGTTTCCTGCTGGACCAGATCATCGGCAACGACACGATTCACAAGGCCCACTGCNGCAGCACGGTGGGCACNGAACAGCTCGCCGGAAAAAAGAATTTCTTTCGCCACCGGGGAAGCGACGACCGAGAGCAAGGCTTGGAGCTCCGGATAAGCCATTGTCAGACCAAGACGACTAACTGGGATGCCAAAACGGCTNGANTCGCCGCAGATCCTGATGTCGCAGGCGCACGCGATCTCCAGTCCGCCACCGANGCAAGCNCCTTCGACCAAGGCGATTGTAGGATGTGGCCCCTCAATAATAGTGTTAATCGCNCCCTCTACGATGCTGCCATAGGTCGTAGCCTGCGCGACGTTACAGCGCTCGTCGGCGAATTCAGAGATGTCGGCGCCGGCCGAGAACGCTTTGCCNCCGGCGCCCCTGACGACAATGCAGCGCACCNANCCAAGGCCGTTCAATTCGGTGAACACGTCAGCCANTTCCTNCCAGGCNNNNCGGTTCAGGGCGTTGAGCTTGTCCGGNCGGTTGAGCGTAACCGTAGAGATATTGTCGTCGTTAGAGACAAGTATGTGATCGAAAATAGCCATCAGCGGTAGAACAGGTTGACTAGGCTAAGCGGGATGGCCGGAGCGTATGTCACCAAAAGAAGCACCGCCAGCAAAACGGCAACGAACCTAGCGTTAACCTTGCTGACCTCCCAAATGTCGGCCTTGGCGACTGAGCAAGCTGTCACGAGGACACTGGCAACTGGGGGCGTCTGCTGTCCAATCCCCAGGTTCAAAGTTACCACTAGACCGAAGTGAACCGGGTCGATACCGACCGCATAAACCAATGGCATTACGATCGGGACAACTAAGATAATGGCGGCTACCGAGTGAAGGAAAAGACCGATCGCCAGGAAAAAAAAGTTCAGCATGGCCAGGATCAGGTACCGATTCGTGGTTAGCTCGATCATGCTTTGAGCCAACTTCTGTGGCACCTGGGTTTCGGTCAAATAGGTCGCAAGCAATGCCGACGTGGCTACTAGCAGCATGACGACTGCGGTTTGCACGCCGCCGTCGAGCATGGATGAGCGCAACTGTTTCAGGTCGAGCTCCCGGTAAACAAGTCCCCCGATTAGGGTCGCGGCGACGACCGCTAGGCCGGCCCCCTCGGTAGCGGTGACCCAACCGGTGAAAATCCCGCCGAGAATGATTACGGGGAGCAGCAGTGCCCAGGATGCATCTTTAAACGTTTGCCAGAGTCGGCTGAGCTGAAAGGTTTGCTCCACTGGGTAGTTGTGGCGCACCGCAAACCTGTAGGCGACTGCCATCATGAGTACGCCGCCCACGACTCCCGGAATAATACCGGCGACGAAAACTTCGACTACAGAGCTGCCGGACATGACGGCGTAGAGAATCATTGGAATTGAAGGAGGGATAATTACCGCCAGTGTTGCTGACGACGAGGTCACAGCTGCAGCAAATTCCTTCGAATACCCTTTGCGTTCCATTGCTGGTATCAGGACCGAGCCGAGGGCCGCGACATCGGCGACGGCAGAACCAGAAATTTCGGCGAAGAACAGCGAGGTTCCAATACTCACCATTGCTAGACCGCCACGGATGAAACCGAATAATGCGGAAGCAAAAGCTATCAAGCGCCTCGAGATTCCCGATGAATTCATGATCGCGCCAGCGAGAATGAAAAGCGGAATGGCAATAAGCGAAAACTTGGTGGCCCCATCGAAAAGAACCAACGCAAGATTGGGCATAACAGCGGGGCCGGAGGTGGCGACCATCGCCACTAGTGCCACAATGCCAAGCGCAATAGCGATTGGAATGTTGATGAGCACTAGCGCGATGAGGGCGAGGAACATCATTAACAGAGTCAAGGGTCGTTTCCCAATTTCTCTGCCAGAACGCTTAATTCAGAGACAACAAATAGCAGGGCGCCCAAAGGAATCACAGAATGCGCCACTGCAGTCGGTATTGACGGCATGCTTACCAGGTAGGTACCCCACAGGATCTGTTGTACCTGCCAGCCAGCCCATGCCACGGACAAGAAAAACCCAACCACCAGTACCTCGCGCACCACAACGAGGGAAGCTCGGAGCTTCGGGGACGCGCCCGCTGCGAACTTTGGAAAGCCGATATGTGCGTGCTTCATAGCAGCGAGGCAGGCACCGTAGTAAGTCAACCAGGCAAGCATGATCGAGGCGAGTTCGTCATACCAAACCAGAGCGGCTCCTGCCTTGCGGAAGCCCACCGCAACGACCACGAGAATCGCTAATCCGGCCATTAGCAGCAGGACAACGTACTCGAGGAAACGCTCTAGATACCGAGAGAAAATCTCGCCGCGCCGTCCAGTACTCCGTGCGGCACCAGGGGCAGGATCCACTGCTAGCTTCCGGCGCCGGGAGACTTAGCAAGCGCCACAGCTCGCTCGACGAGTTCTTGGCCGCCAGCCACTTCGGTGCCAAACGTCTCATAGATAGCTTGGCTGGCATCAAGAAAGCTTTGCCGGTCTATCTCGTTAATCGCCATTCCAGCCTGTTCCAGCTCTTCTAGAAGTTCGCTATCCAGTCTCTTGGCGGTTTCGTAGACGAATTCCTGTGTGTCGTGCGCCACTCGTTCGAGAACCACGCGCACGTCCTCGGATAGCTGCGACCAGCGATTGGTCCCCGTGGCGAAGTACGCGGGCGTATACACATGGCCGGTGAGGGAGAGGTACGTCTGAACTTCCTGGAACTTTGAGCTGTAGATCTGGGCGAAAGGGTTCTCCTGGCCGTCCATCACGCCGGTCTGCAGGGCCACGAACACCTCCGATAGTGCCATCGGGGTCGGGTTGGCACCAAACCCTTGAAACATGCGGAGACGCCACACTCCCCGTGGCGTGCGCAGCTTGATGCCGCGGAGATCCTCAGGCACCAGCACTGGCCGCACACTATTTGTTACGTGACGGAAGCCGTTCTCCCACACGGCAATGATCTTGTATCCGGCTGCCTCGGCCAGCGGAGCAAGGTCCGACCAGAAGATTTTCTCCTCGATGCGCTTCATGTGATCACGGTCCTGGACTAGGTAGGGCATCTCGAAAAGGCCGAACTCAGGCACGAAAGACGACAGAATTGAAGAGGGTAAGGCGAAGTCGATAGTACCGAGCTTCAGCTTCTGCAGCAGAAGTTCGTCACCTCCGAGCTGGCTCGATCCAAACACCACGACTTTGGCCCGACTTCCAAGCGCTTCGTTGGCGCGCCGAGCAAATTCCTCTGCCGACAGAGCAAACAATGACCCAGGGGCGCCGACATGACCAAACTTCAACTCCAGAACGCGGCCATTCGACTCGTTGTTTTGGCAGCCGAAAAAAAACAGCGTAGTGGCCACGATTAAGACAACGATGCCACAATCTCTGCGCGCGANCATGGCGCGTGATTGCCGCGCGTTATCGCTCATGTCCCTAGATATTCCAGGGCAGCCTGCACACCGCCGGGCTGGAAAGGTACGCCGGCAGNCGCGAGCCCCATTTCCACGCCGCATAATGTCCCTGCCAGCATTAACTCGTTGAAATCGCCGAGGTGCCCGATGCGGAAAACTTTGCCTTTGAGCTTTCCCAGTCCAGTGCCGAGGGACATGTCGAANCGGTCCAGAATCACAGAGCGCAGAGCGTCGGAGTCGCACCCTTCGGGCACCAATACCGTCGTGACCGAGTTACTCGCGGCCNCCGGTNCCACTGGATAGATCTCAAGCCCCCAAGCAGTGACCGCACGTCGGGTGGCCTCACCAACCCGTGCATGGCGGGCGAAAACGTTGTCAAACCCTTCCTCAGCCAGCATATCTAGCGATTCACGCAGGCCATAAATTAGGTTCGTCGCCGGAGTGTAAGGGAAAAACCCGACCTCGTTTGCTTCTAGCATAAGTTGCCAGTCCCAGTAGGAACGGGGAAGTTTGGCTGTTCCGTTGGCTTCCAAGGCTTTTTCGCTGACAGCGTTGAAGCCCAGCCCCGGGGGAAGCATCAGCCCCTTCTGAGAGCCGCCAACGGCTACGTCTACACCCCACGCGTCGTGGCAGTAATTCATCGAGGCGAGCGAAGANACGGTGTCAACCATCAGCAAAGCTGGGTGCCCGACATGGTTGAGTGCCTCCCGAACAGAGGCGATGTCACTAGCTACGCCAGTTGATGTTTCGTTATGTACGATTAGGACCGCGCGATAAATGTGTTCCTTATCAGCCGCCAGCTTCTCGGCCAACTGGTTAGCATCGACCGCACAGCGCCAGTCGTGCGGAATTACATCGACCTGAAGCTCGTGCCGTTCGGCAACTGACTTCCAACCATTGGCAAAGAAGCCCTGGTCAAACATCAGGACGTGGTCACCGGGCGATAGCGTGTTGACCAGAGCNGCCTCCCAACCACCACTTCCTGAAGCCGGGAAAACAAGGACCGGGCCGGAGGTTTTGAAGATAGCCTTCAGCCTTTTCAGAAGATTCTCTGTTAGGGCAACAAACTCCGGGCCGCGATGGTCGATAATCGGACGGTCAATGGCACGCAGAACACGACCCGGAACATTCGTTGGCCCGGGGATCTGTAGAAAATGTCTGCCGCTGCGGAATGTCACAAGAGTCCTCCGTCGGTNCCATGATCGCCCTAATGAGAAAACTATGTAGCCTCTGTGTCAATCTGAACGAAGAACTTGGTTGATTGCGNNCAGTTTGGGTACGACGAGAAATTTTTGCAATTAGACGTTTTCTGGNGTGTACAGNCAGGGGTNAGGGCTCTCTCTGTAGGTCGCCCAGANAGAGCTGTCGCCGCTAAGGTGCGGACCAGGACCTTGGCAGGTTATCTTTCACCAGACGCCTGCAGTCTTTCTTCCAAATGAGATTTTCTATGAGCAACCTCGAATCCTGCATCGATTTCCTCCAGCGTTTGATTCGCACCGAAAGCTTGCCGGGCNGCGAGGGTGATATTGCCAACTTGGTTCGTACCGAGATGGAAGGACTAGGCTACAGCGAAGTTCACATAGATGATGCTGGCAACGTGCTTGGAAAGGTGCTCGGGGAAGGCGAATCTCCACCAATGATGTTTAACACCCACCTCGACCACGTCGACGTCGGAGAGCACGATGCCTGGCCATACCCGCCGTTCGGTGCCGAGATCCACGACGATACGATCTGGGGACGGGGGGCAGTTGACATCAAGGGTCCGCTAGCCTGCCAGGTATACGGTGTCGCGCGTTTGTTGGAGTGCGGTATCAAGCCCGCGGGAGACATCTGGGTTACGGCAACCGTGCAGGAAGAGGTGGGGGGCCTTGGGGCGCGACATATGGCTGGTTACATCGATACGCCATTAGTGGTGATCGGTGAGCCGAGCCGTTGCGAGCTGCGACGTGGCCATCGNGGACGCACNGAAATCGTNGTTCATTCAAAGGGGCGGAGNGTNCACGCAAGCGTCCCGGATGAAGGAATTAACGCACTNGATCCAATAGCCCGTTTCATCATCGAGATGAACNGANTNGAAATGCGTTCNGACCCNGACCTTGGCACGTCAACTGTCGTACCGTCGTTGATCCGGACGGACCAGATCAGCGCCAACGTGGTTCCTGGAGAGGTCTGGCTGACTTGCGACTGGCGTAACGTCGCGGGCGAGACTGGCGAAGATGCTCGCCAAGCCTTGCAGAAGATCGCCGACCGAGCGCTGGCCGAGTCGCGCCGCGTGTTATCAATTCCTGACGACGATCCGGAACCAAGCCTCGAAGTGACGATCACCTCGGTCGAGCGCGCCAGCTTCACCGGCATGACGATGGACTATCCTGCCGACAACCCAGCGTACATCGTGGGTATCGACCACCCGTCGCTCGCCGCTGCCAAGCAGGCGCTCGATACAGCATTGTCGACCGCCGTCCCCGTCGACGTCTGGCAGTTCGCTACCGACGGCGGCCATTTCTCGCTTGAAGGGATGATCTGTGTTGGTTTCGGTCCAGGCAACGATCTTCTAGCGCACACGATCAACGAGGCGATACCAATCTCCGAACTCGAACGGGGGCTTATTGGCAACGAGGCTCTTGCACGGGCGCTTGACTCACGAATGGCGGCTTAGCCTTCAAAGGGCGCGCGACATCTATGAACTACAGACTGCCCCCAGGAATTTCTTTGCCATCTTCGGGCCTCGACCGGCGTCCTCGTGCTTGAAGAATACGAAGGCGTCATCCCATTTCTCCTCCCCCACATTCTTGGCCCACACAGCGATCTTCTTGTCGCTGTAGCTGTCCTTTCGCAGGCGCAGGTACCCCCAGGGCGCCCCAGATAGGATCTCGCCGTCTTTTTCGTTGCTATCGACTGTTACCAGCGTGGCGCCATGGGCTCGCAGGGCCGCGTAAACTTCGTCGTCAAACCAAGTGTCATTGCGGAACTCGAAAGCAGCACGCAGGTCCTTGGGCAGCGTGTCGAGAAACGCGATAAGGCGAGAGATGTCCTTTCTGAAGTTGGGTGGCAACTGGAAAAGGATGGCGCCGAGACGGTCGCCGAGTACGAGGGTGGTTGCGAGAAGGGCATCGAGCACCTCATGGACGTCCTTGAGTCGACGAAAATGGGTGATACTGCGCGGGGCTTTGATCGAGAAACGGAATCCTTTGGGAACCTGTGCGACCCAGTTCTCCACGATTTCCCTCTTTGGCAAGCGGTAGAAGGTGTTGTTGATCTCTACCGCAGAAAGGTGCTTCCCATAGAAGGCAAGCATATCCCTGTTGGGCAGCTTCTCGGGATAGAAGGTTCCCTTCCACTCCTTGTAGCTAAAGCCGCTTGTACCGACGCTTAGGGCCATGGTGCCCATTCCCGGTTTTGCTCAAGAGTGCGTGAGCGAGGACGAAAGGAGGAGGCTGGTCAATGGCCTCTATGTGACCACGAACTTAAGGACGTGCTCGTCATCCATCGGTTGCGTTGCCAGAGAGACTGAAACCATCGCGACCAAGTTGGCCCCGAGGCCCCAAATCCCAGGATGGATTTTCTGCCACTGCAGCTCTGGGAAATAAGTCCAGATGATCACTGTCGCGCATCCAGTGATCAACCCGGCGAGCACACCTGGCCGTGTCGCGCGGGGCCAGAAG